>JACCTL010000115.1 GCA_013812395.1 Euzebyaceae bacterium | reverse complement strand
CAGATCATCCACATCGTGCGCGACGGGCGGGACTGCGTCAGCTCGCTGAAGCGGATGCCGTGGTGGCGGCTGAGCGTGGTCGCCGCGATAGTCACGTGGGTCCAGGCCATCGAGGTCGGTCGACGGGCGCAGCGACGGTTGCGACCCGACCAGTACCACGAGATCCACTACGAGCGGCTCGTCGCCGAACCCCAGCCCGAGTTGGAAGCGCTCTGTGGCTTTCTGTCTGAGGACTTCGACGAGGCCATGCTGCAACCGCGCCGGGTGGCGTCGGCGGCGATTCCCAAGCGCAAGTCGTGGCATACCCGCACCAAGGACAACGTCAGTCAGGCGGCCGTGAACCAGTGGACCGAGCAGCTGACGCCAGCCGAGCTCGCGCTCATGGAGACCGTCGCCCACCGCCAGCTGCAGGCCCACGGCTACACCCTGTCGGGGGCGCCAGCCGCGGATCGCAGCCAGGTGGCAGCCTACTGGCGGTTGTACGCGCGGCGGAAGGCGGCCCTCGTCGAGTGGCAGGTCGCTGACCGCGTCCGCACCCTCCGCTACCGCCGTCCGGTCGCGGCGCAGCTGACGACGGCCCAGATGGCGGGCGCAGCCGTCACACCCCCCACATAAACTCAAGACTGTGGAGTTCAAGGTCGTCAGCGAGTTCGAGCCGTCCGGGGATCAGCCGCGGGCGGTGACCGGTGTGGCGGAAGCGGTCCGGCGTGGCGAACGCGACATCGTCCTGCTCGGCGTCACGGGCTCGGGCAAGACGTTCACCGCGTCCAAGATCGTCGAGGCGGTACAGCGCCCGACGCTGGTGATGGCGCCCAACAAGACGCTGGCGGCGCAGCTGGCGAATGAGTTCCGAGAGTTCTTTCCACACAACGCCGTGGAGTACTTCGTCAGCTACTACGACTACTACCAGCCCGAGGCGTACATCCCCAACACCGACACCTACATCGAGAAGGACTCTTCGATCAACGAGGAGGTTGAACGGCTGCGGCACCGCGCGACGATGGCGCTGATGACCCGCCGAGACGTCCTCATCGTGGCCAGCGTGTCCTGCATCTTCGGATTGGGCTCCCCCGAGGAGTACTCCAACAACGTGGTGTTGCTGCGGACCGGGCAGGAGGCGGGGCTGGACGCCACCATGCGTCGCCTCGTGGACCTGCAGTACGAGCGCAACGACCTGAACTTCACCCGTGGCAAGTTCCGGGTGCGCGGGGACACCCTGGAGGTGTTCCCCGCCGATAGCGAGCTGGCCTATCGCGCCGAGTTTTTCGGCGACACCGTCGACCGCATCACCCGCCTGGACCCGTTGACCGGCGAGGTCGTGGAGGAGCTGGACACCGCGGGGATCTTCCCCAACAGCCACTACGTCACCAGCCCAGGGCGCATGGAGCGGGCGGTCAAGACCATCGAGACCGAGCTGACAGAGCGGCTGGCGGAGCTGGAATCCCAGGACAAGCTGCTGGAGGCGCAGCGCCTTCGTATGCGCACGACGTACGACCTGGAGATGATGCGCGAGATCGGTTTCTGCTCGGGTATCGAGAATTACTCGCGCCACATCGACGGGCGCGCACCAGGGGAGACACCGCACACGCTGCTCAACTACTTCCCCGACGACTTTCTGGTGATCCTCGACGAGTCCCATGTCACCGTGCCGCAGATCGGTGGCATGTACGAAGGCGACCTGTCGCGCAAGCGCACGCTTGTCGAGCACGGCTTCCGCCTGCCCAGCGCGGTTGACAACCGCCCGTTGACCTTCGAGGAGTTCCGCACCCGCACGTCGCAGACCCTGCATGTGTCGGCGACCCCAGGACCGTTCGAGAAACGCATGGCGTCCACCGTCGTGGAGCAGGTCATCCGCCCGACCGGCTTGGTCGATCCCGAAGTGGTGGTACGCCCGACCAAGGGCCAGATCGACGACCTGATCGGCGAGATCCGTGGCCGCGCCGAGGCCGACGAACGGGTCCTGGTGACCACGCTGACCAAGAAGATGTCGGAGGATCTGACCGACTACTTGTTGGAGTCGGGTGTGCGGGTGCGCTATCTGCACTCCGAGATCGACACCGTGCAGCGCATCGAAATCCTGCGCGAGTTGCGGCTGGGGGAGTACGACGCGCTGGTCGGCATCAACCTGTTGCGGGAGGGCCTCGACCTGCCTGAGGTGTCGCTGGTGGCGATCCTGGACGCCGACAAGGAAGGTTTCCTGCGCTCGGAGACGTCGCTGGTGCAGACCATCGGCCGAGCCGCGCGCAACATCAACGGCCAGGTGGTGATGTATGCCGACCACCTCACCGACTCCATGCAACGCGCAATCAACGAGACGAACCGGCGCCGTCAGCTGCAGTTGGAGTACAACACGGCCAACGGCATCGACCCCCAGACGATCCGCAAGAAGGTCGGCGACATCATCCAGATGGCCCGGGCCGCCGAAGCCGGCACCCCGTACAAGGCAGCCGTACCCAACCTGCGCGGCCGGCGCCGGCGAGGGGGGCAGGACGATGGGGTTCCATCTGTCAGCGACCTGCCGCAGGAGGATCTCGCCAAGCTGATCCAGTCGCTGACCGACGAGATGAACGAGGCCGCCGCCGACCTGCGTTTCGAGTACGCCGCCCGCCTGCGCGACGAGGTCAGCGACCTCAAACGCGAGCTACGCGGGATGACCGAAGCACTCAAGTAGCCGAAGGTGTGGCCCACCACCGACAAAAGCCGTTACCGGCCGGTGCCTAAATGGTCAAATCTGCTCATAGCCGCCAAGCCACGGGGGATCTATACTTCCCTCTCCAAGGGGAACCCGGTGCGGCGTTGCTGCCTGGAGTCCCCGATTGACCTGCCCGCGCGATCGCCATCGCGCGCGGGCTGGCTTTACGGGGGATTCGTCATGGTAAAGAGTGTCGACGCTGGTTTGCTGGGTCGTGTTGCGCTGGTTTTGGGGTTGCTGTTGGGCGTGGTGGCGGCGGGGTTGCCTGCTGCTGGTTTGCCTGTTGCTGGGGCGTCGGGTCGGGG
>JACCTL010000105.1 GCA_013812395.1 Euzebyaceae bacterium | reverse complement strand
CAAGGCCGCCGGCACGGTGCGGTTGACGATGCGCATCGACCCGCCGCCGACCATCTTCTTGGCCTTGACCAGACCGAGGTCAGGCTCGATGCCGGTGGTGTCGCAATCCATCATCAGCCCGATGGTGTTGTGGCTGACGAAACCGTTGGCGACATACGTGACGTTGTCGGGCACCGACAGGTCGTAGGTCAACTCGTCTTCCCCAAGATCAATGGACGCGACGGTGTCGTAGAAGAAGGCCAAGAGATGACGCAGCTCGGCGTCACCGGTGCGGTCGAGCAGCTCGGTGGCGATCCGCCGTGAGACAGAGCCGGTGCGCCGCGCCTCCATCAGCGGCACCCGGCGCAGGCGATCGTTGTCCGGCGCCAAGCGGTCGATGAGCTCACGGGTGAACGGGATACGGTCCTTGCGAGCCGACTGCTGGCTGCTCTTGATCTGCACCGCAGCGCTCTTTCGACCCGACAGGAAGCCGATCTCGTCCAACCAGCGCTCGTTGTAGCCGGTGTTGAGCCGCAGCACGGCCAGTGGGGATTGGCCCCAACCAGTCGTGTCGAACTTGCGGGTGGTCGGGTAACCCATCGCCAACAGCAGCGCCTGGACGTCGTGGGAGAACGCCAGCGAGGTCGAGGACCAGTGGGGGTAGCCCTGACCCACTGTCCCGTCGGCCTCGAACAGGCTACGGACAAAGGCGCCGTACACGGCGCGGTCGTTGCTGTGCAGGACCGCCTCAGGAATGTGTGGAGTCCAGCCCTTACCGCTGTGCCCCTCGCTCGGCTGGTGCTTGGCGAAGCCGCAGGCCTCCCACCACTGGGTGAGTCGCACGGAGTGGAACGCGACCTCGGTGTAGCCGGTCTGCTGGCTGACGTGGGCCTCCAACCCGAACAGCTGCTTGCCGAGCCGTGACAGGTGCTCCACGACGTCGAAGTCCTCGGCGGCGACGCACAGGCGGATGCCGAGGCTGTGCAGCGAGCCGTCCCCCATGAAGTAGCCGATGAACGTGGCGAGTTCAGGAGTCATCCGGCGCGGCGCGACGGCGTGGTGCTCCCCCGTCCGGTACCCCTCAGGCAACGAAGGCAGGGACACCTCCTGCGGCTCGCCGACCAGTTGATCGAGCGCCAGTGGCACCATGTCATCGGCTGCCAGATCGCCGAAGCGCTTCCAGGTCCAGGTGCCGTCGGGCTCCACGACCTTGATCCGGTGCCGCGGTGTTCCCTGAATCCGGTATCCGCGCGTGGTGTCGACCGTCACCACCGACTCGGCGCCGTTGACGTAAAACTTGGTCGCCTGGCGAGGCCCCTCGTCGGTCGCCACGGTCACACCGAGGTCCTGCCACTGCTCACCGGCTGGGTCCCCGAGTGAGCGGAGACGGACCAGCCCCCGCTCGGTCGGCACCAGCGACCCACCGACCAGGCAACCGGTCGGCGCCAGCACCGTCGCCTGCGCGTTGCGGATGCCGTACTCGGTGCCCAGCGCCAGTGCGTCCTGCCATGACTCCCGAGCGGCGCTCAAGATGTTGGCCGGCGCGAGTGCGGAATCGATCCCGTCGACCGCTTCGGTGTGCTTGGCGATCACGCGCAGCGTGCCGCCGCGGTCAGCGGCGAAGCCGTCGAACGGGCCGGTCACCTTGGCGATCTCGGCGCTGGTCCGGTAGGCGTGGCCGGTCATCAGCGCGGTGATCGCCGCCGCCCAGGCACGCCCCTCGTCGGAGTCGTAGGCGAGGCCCTGGCTCATCAGCAGGCCGCCGAGGTTGGCGTAGCCCAGGCCGAGCTGGCGGTAGGCACGCGCGTTGGCCGCGATCGCCTCCGTCGGGTACGAGCTGTTGCCGACGATGATCTCCTGCGCAGTGAACATGACTTCCACGGCGCGTCGGAACGACTCGACGTCGAAGACGCCGCCGGCCTCGAACTTGCGCAGGTTGAGGCTGGCGAGGTTGCAGGCCGAGTTGTCCAGATGCATGTACTCGCTGTTGTGCACGATGACGGCGCCGTCATTGACGACACCGTCGCCCGCGACGGCAAAGTTGTGCGTCCCCTCAACCTCCAGGTCGTAGACGGTCACAGGCTCGTCCAGCAGCAGCCGGCTCACGCTCGTAACGGTGTCACCCTGGTCCTCACCCTTCGCGCAGACAGCGCGCAACTCGGTCCCCTCGCGCAGCGACTGCGCCTCAACGAAGGCAGCGTCTGCGCACAGGAAGCGGTGATCAGGTGTGCAGCGCAGCTTCAATCCGCGCCGGGTTCGCACCTCCACAAGCTCCTGGGTGCGCCCCGCAACCCAGACGTTCGTGATGGCCCGCGTGCCGTGCTCACGTGCGGCAAGATCGAAGGTCCGGACGGCAGGCAGGGGCTGTCGAGCCTGGTGGGTCTTGTACAGAACCTCGAAGGGGATCAGCCCGTCTGCTGTGTCCACCATGGTCTCGCCGACGAAGCAACACGGGTTGGAGCCGTTGATGCGGCCGGCGTTGGGCGTGGTGTGCCAGTCGTTGATGGTGGTGTCGTACTGCATGCCAGGGTCCGCGCACTCCCAGGCGGCCTGGGCGATCTGGCGCATCAGGTCGCGGGCGCGCAGGGTCGTGACGTCCTCGCCGGTCAACACCGCCTTCAGCGCGAAGTCGGCGTCGGCCTCCACCGCGAGCATGAACTCGTCGGTGACCCGCACCGAGTTGTTGGCGTTCTGATATTGGATCGAACCGGAGTCCAGCCCGTCGAGGTCCATGTCGAAGCCGGCCTCCCGCAGCGCACGGGCTTTGAGCTCCTCACGCTGCTTGCACCAGATGAACTCCTCGATGTCGGGATGGTCGACGTCAAGGATCACCATCTTGGCGGCGCGACGGGTCTTTCCCCCGGATTTGATCGTCCCGGCCGACGCGTCGGCACCACGCATGAACGACACCGGACCCGATGCCTCGCCCCCGCCGCGGAGGCGCTCCTTGGACGAGCGGATGCGAGACAGGTTGACGCCGGAGCCCGAACCGCCCTTGAAGATCGTCCCCTCCTCCACGTACCAGTTGAGGATGGAGCTCATGGTGTCTTCGACCGACAGGATGAAGCACGCCGAGCACTGCGGGGCCTCCTCGACGCCGCAGTTGAACCACACCGGCGAGTTGAACGCAGCCTTCTGGGTCACCAGCAGGTGCTTCAGCTCGGCGTTGAACACCTCGGCGGAGGCCTGGTCGGCGAAGTAGCCGTCGTCGCTGCCCCAGCGGGCGATGGTGTCGGCGACGCGGTCGATCATCTGGCGGACGCTGTGCTCACGCTGTGGCGTGCCGGGGGTTCCTCGGAAGTACTTCTGCGACACGATCGTCGTCGCGTTCTGCGACCAGCTGACCGGGAACTCGACATCGCGCTGCTCGAACGCGGTCCCGCCAGTCCGCCAGTCTTTGATGACGGCGTCGCGCAGGTCCCACTCGATCTCGTCGTAGGGGTGGACCCCTTCGGCGGTGAAGTGCCGGGCGAACCGCAAACCGGGCGCCGCTGCCCCCTGCGACGTGACCGCTGTGAGCGCTGCCTGCGTGATGACCATCCCACTCTCCCTTGCCAACGACACCGCTGTAATTACCGTCGAGGAGCCTGCCGCATCGGCGGCTGGCGGTCAAGGACCCTCTGCCGACTACAAACCCAAGATGGGGGATGCGAGATCGACCCATCCACTATATCTTGTGGTCGGGCGCAGTGCAGTCGCGACCGCCATGCGTTGCGACAAGGGCACGCTAACAGCAGAGTGCGACAACCAGCGAGGGCCTTTGGTGTGGATAACACCCGGCTCCTGGTCGCAGTACTGGGGACTGTCCTGTGGACAGCGCGGTGGTGCCGCCAGCCGCGGCGCCACCCGCCGTGCGGAAGACTTCGTCCACAACCGAGCATGAATCCACAGGGAAAGAAATTTGCGACAAGGAGGCACGCGTGCGCTGCCCGTACTGCAACAGCGATCGCGACCGGGTGATCGATTCCCGCCCCGCCGAGGATGGTGCGGCGATCCGGCGTCGCCGGGAGTGCGCGGCCTGCCGGCAGCGCTTCTCCACCTACGAGCGCAGCGAGCAGATCAGCGTAGGAGTTCGCAAGCGCAACGGTGCACTCGAGCCGTTCGAGCGCGCCAAGCTGGCCGCGGGCATCGAAAAGGCCACCAAGAACCTGCCAGTGAGCCCGGCCGCCGTCCGGCAGGCGGTGGCCGCCGTGGAGAGTCGCCTGCGCGCCCTCGGTCGCCGCGAGGTCGACAGCGAGGTCGTCGGTGGCGAGGTACTCGCCGCCTTGCGAGACCTGGACCGCGTCGCCTACCTGCGCTTCGCCAGCGTCTACAAGGGGTTCACCTCGACCGACGACTTCGCTCGGGAGCTGGTCACCTTGGAGGGCTACCCCCGGCGCGGACCCGAGCCGGCTGGCCGGATGAAGCCCCACGGGTGAGCGATCAGGGCAGGCGCAAGACCGTGCCCGGCGCCAGAGCTGTAGCGTCCACGTCGTTGACGGCCAGGATCCTGGCGACGTAGATCCGCGGACTCTGCCCTGCCGGCGCATGCGCGTGGGCCAGGTCCCAGACGGTGTCGCCCGGAGCGATCACGACCTCGATGGGGGCGGTGGCCACGCCGGCAGGTGTGGCGGCCGCGCTCCATGGCGACCAGACACCGACAAGCAGCAGTGCGGCCACGGCGACCACCGTCACCGCCACCACGGCCAGCCGCCGGCGCGGGTACACCGCTGCCCGCATGGATGGTTGCGTCCGGCGCTGGCGCACGGCTGCGGTCCGCGGAAGAGGTTGTACCCGGGGGCGCGGGCGCACGGCCACCCTCCTCCGCCCCGCCACGGGTCGGGTCCCGGCCGGTCTCGGGTCGAGGTCCCATGCTGCTGCCGCCACGGTCTTCGCCTCCCTGCACCCAGTGGCCGACGGCTACCTGCCATCGAACACTTGTTCGTCCTGGGTCCACTGTAGCGAACGGGTGTTCGACGTCAATCCCCTATTCGAACAGGTGTTTGATTTTCCCGCTCGGACCGGTTACGTTGCGGGTCCGCAAGCCGACGCATCAGGAGGGATCGTGGCGGCGCAACCAGGATTGACGAGCAGGCAGCAACGCATCCTCGAGGTCATCCGCGACGCGGTGCGCACCCGTGGGTACCCGCCCAGCGTGCGGGAGATCGGGGATGCGGTCGGCCTCAAGTCGCCATCCAGCGTCCACAGCCAGCTGGCGACGTTGGAGCGCGGCGGTTACCTGCGCCGCGACCCCTCTCGGCCGCGAGCGATCGAGGTCCGCAGCCGACCCGGCGCCGAACCGGCGCTGACCGCTGGCCGGCACACCGCGGTGCCGCTGGTCGGCGAGATCGCCGCCGGGGCTCCCGTCGTTGCCGAGGAACGCGTCGACGACGTCTACGCCCTGCCCACGACGCTGGTGGGCGAAGGGACGCTGTTCATGCTGCGGGTACGCGGCGAGTCGATGATCGAGGCCGGCGTGCTGCCCGGCGACCTGGTGGTGGTGCGTCAGCAGCCGACCGTCGAGCAGGGCGAGATGTGCGCCGCCTTGATCGAGGACGAGGCGACGGTCAAGTTCTTCCGCCGCAGCCGCTCTGGCGAGATCGTCCTGGACCCGGCCAACCCTGCCTACGAACCGATCCCGCTGCACGCCGACGAGCAGTCGGCGATCCTCGGCAAGGTCGTCGCCGTCCTACGCAGCCTCTAGCCAGGCCCCGGGCTCCGTGATTCCCGACAGACTGTGGGAATCACTGCACCCACGACGCGGCCATGGCCACGAGAGGATCCCCCCCGTGCCGACCGAGCTCGACACCCTGGTGGCGGCCGGCAAGCGCGCGCTGGAGGCAGGCGACTGGTCAGCGGCTAGGGGATGCTTCCGAGCCGCGCTCGATCTGCGGGAGACGCCCGAGGCATTGCTGGGTTTCGGTGACGCGTTGTGGTGGCTCGGACAGACCCGTGAGGCGATCACGCACCGCGAGCGGGCGTTCGCGGCGTTCCTGCAGCAAGCCGATCCTGTGCAGGCCGCCATCGCCGCGCTGTGGTTATGCGTCGACTAACGCCAACAGATCGGCAACACCGCCGCCTCGGCCGGCTGGGTCGCCCGCCTCGCCCGGCTGGTCGAAGACTTCGAGTTGGACTGCATGCGGGGCTGGCTGCTCGTCATCAAGGCCTCCGACAGCGATGATCCGGTGGCCGGTGAGGCCTGGGCGCGACAGGCGCACGAGTTCGCCCGGACAGCAGGGGATCTCGACCTGGAGTTCTGCGCGGCCAGCCAGGTCGGGGCCCTGCTCGTCAGACAGGGCAGGCTTTCCGAAGGCGTGACCTGGCTCGACGAGTCGATGGCGGGTTCGCTCAGCGGAGAGGGCGCGGCCCCCGACACGGTCGTGTGGACCAGCTGCAACATGATTGTGGCCTGCACTCTGGGTGCCGACTTCGAGCGGGCGGTGCAGTGGGTCCGCGCCGCGGACACCTTCACGCGTCGCTACGGTTGCCCGTTCCTGTTCACGGAGTGCCGCACCTTCTACGGCGCTGTGCTCGTCGCCATGGGTGACTGGCGTCAGGCCGAAACCGAGCTGCACACGGCGATCGAACTGTCGCACGACGCATTTCCGGTGCAGCACCGCCAGGCACTGGCCACGCTGGCCGAGCTGCGCGTAGCGCAGGGCCGTGTCGAGGAGGCCGAGCGGCTGGTTGCGGGGCTCGAAGATCACGAGGCGGCTACGCCGGTATGGGCCCGGATTCATCTGTTGCGCGGAGCGCCTACCCTCGCCGCGGCCACGGTCCGCCGCAGGCTCGCCCCTGATCGGGGAAGAGCGGCTCGAGAGCGCGGTGCTGCTCGAGCTGCTGGGGGAGGCGGAGATCGCCCAGGACCAGCATCAATCGGCTGCGGAGCGCGGGCGCAAGCTGGTGGACCTCGGCGAGACCTGCCGCGTCGCTGCCGCGCGTGGCCAGCGGCTACAAGGACGCGCCCTTGCGGCAGGCGGGCACGTGGCACAGGCCGGCGCACACCTCGACGCGGCGTTGTCGGCGTTTGTCCGTCTGGAGATGCCGCTGGAGTCGGCCCGTACACGGCTGCTGTGCGCCAGGGTCCTAGCCGAACAGGAGCCCGAGGTCGCGGTTGCACAGATGCAGCTGGCCCTCACCGCGTTCGAGGATCTCGGCGCCGGCAGGGATGCCGACGACGCCGCCGCCTTTCTGCGGCAACTCGGGGTCAAGGCTGCCCGGGTGGGACCCAGAGGCGTCGAGGTACTCACGAAGCGGGAGCGTGAGGTGCTCTCCCTTCTCGCCGAGGGGCTTTCGAATCCCGAGATCGCTGCACGGCTGTACCTCAGCCGCAAGACGGTGGAGCATCACGTGGCTCACGTGCTGGCCAAGCTCGGTGTCCGCAACCGAGCCGAGGCCGCCGCAGAGGCGGTGCGCCGTCTCGGATCGGAATCCGCCGCGAAGTAGGTGACCTCACCGATGCTCGCGCGGTGCGACCGCTGCACGCTAGCGCCATGTCCGACGTCACCGCGGGTACCGGGTCGCGAGGCCGATACCCGTGAAGTGTCCCACACTCGAACAGAGACGAAGGTGACCGAAACCATGGCGACGACCGCACCCGTCATCGATCATGCCCGCGCCGAGGCCTTCGGCGGGCGGATGGTCGGCGTGCTCAACGACGCCTGCCTGGCCCTGATGACCAGCGTCGGCCACCAAGTCGGGCTATTCGATACCCTCGCCGGGCTCCCGCCCGCCAGCAGCCAGCAGATCGCCGACGCCGCCAGCCTGCAGGAGCGCTACGTCCGCGAGTGGCTCGGCGCCATGACGATCTCGGGCGTCGTCGAGTACGACCCCGCGGCGCGGACCTACCGGCTCCCGCCCGAGCACGCGGCCTCGCTCACCTCGGCCGCCGGGCCGGACAATCTCGCCGGGGTCACCCAGTTCATCCCCCTGCTTGTGGGCGTCGAGGCACCGCTGATCGCCTGCTTCCGTGAGGGCGGCGGGGTCCCATACTCCCAGTACGGACGGTTCCACCGGTTGATGGCCGAGGACAGCGCCGCCGTCCATGACGCTGCGCTCGTCGAGGGGATCGTGCCCCTCGTGGCAGGCCTGGCCGATCGGCTGCATGCCGGCGTCGACGTCGCCGACGTCGGTTGCGGCAGCGGCCACGCCATCAACCTGCTGGCTGCGGCCTACCCGGCCAGCCGCTTCACGGGCTATGACTTCTCCGAGGACGCCATCGACGTCGCCCGGCGTGAGGCGCAAGCCATGGGACTGCGCAACACGACCTTCGAGCTGCGTGACGTCACCGACCTCGGTGAGCATGACCGCTTCGACCTCGTCACCGCCTTCGACGCCATCCATGACCAGGCCCACCCGGCGCAAGTCCTGACCGGCATCGCCGACGCGTTGCGCTCCGACGGTACCTTCCTAATGGTCGATGTCCAGGCCTCCAGCAACCTGGAGGACAACCTCGACCACCCGCTGGGCACGTTCGTGTACACCGTGTCCACCATGCATTGCATGACGGTGTCATTGGCCCTCGACGGCGACGGGCTCGGCACCGTATGGGGCGAACAGCGAGCCCAGCGGATGCTGGCTGACGCAGGGTTCGCCTCCGTCGCGACGGCCCACGTCGAGGCTGACATCCTCAACACCTACTACGTCGCCCACAAGACTGCGACTGCCGCCGACCTGAACGTGAGGCGGTCTTGAGTGGGCGCAGAGAGCTACCGCGACGTCGCCTACCGCGTTCCCAGCCAACCGTCGCTGCTGGCGTAGGGGCGCAGCGCCTCCCCGGTGGACCGCCCGACGTTGGCCACCACATAGGTGCCTTCGGGGCGATGCTCCTCCTTGAGCACCTCGCCGTCACGGTGGGCCGCGGCCACCAGCTCCGCGTGCTCGTAGGGGACGACGGCCTCGACGACGCGCCGCGCGGGCGGGAGCAGCTCGGCGATCCTGGCCACCAGCCGGTCGGTTCCCTCGCCGGTGACCGCAGAGACGGGGACCGCGCCGGAGAACTGCCGCTCAAGTCCGATCATCGTGTCACGGTCCGTCACATCAGCCTTGTTCAGCACCAGGATCCGCCGCATGGCGTCCGCGCCGATCTCGGCCAGCACCCGGTCCACCGCAACGACCTGCGCCTGCGCCTCAGGGTGGGCGGCGTCCACCACGTGCAGCAGCAGGTTGGCACGCAGGGTGTCCTCAAGGGTTGACTTGAAGGCCTCGACCAGCTGGGTCGGCAGCTTCTTCACGAAGCCGACCGTGTCGGTGACGACCACCTCCCGGCCGTCGGGAAGCGGCAGGCGGCGCGCCGTGGTGTCCAGCGTCGCGAACAGCTGGTCGGCGACCAGCACGGAGGATCCGGTCAGCCGGTTGAGCAACGTCGACTTGCCGGCGTTGGTGTAGCCAACCAGGGCGACCGTGGGGACGCTGTGGCGCTCACGGTCCTTGGTCTTGAGCCGGCGGGTGGCTGCGAACTGGACAAGATCGGAGCGCAGCCTGGTGATGCGCCGGTTGATCTTGCGCCGGTCGACCTCCAGCTGCGTCTCTCCCGGTCCGCGCCGGGCACCGATGCCACGGCCGGCTTGCCGGGACAGCGAGGCGCCCCAGCCGCGCAGTCTGGGCAACAGGTAGGACAGCTGTGCGAGCTCGACCTGCGCCTTGCCCTCGCGGCTGGACGCGTGCTGGGCGAAGATGTCCAGGATCACGATGGTGCGATCCAGCACCTTGACGCCGAGCCGCTCCTCCAGTGTGCGCTGCTGCGCCGGGGACAGATCGTCGTCGAAGATCGCCGCGTCAGCGTCCAGCGAGCCGCACAGCGCCTTGAGCTCGGCCACCTTGCCCTGGCCGATGAAGGTGGCGACATCCGGAACGTTACGACGCTGCACAACCCGTCCGGCCGCCACCGCGCCGGCCGTGTCCACCAGCAGTTCCAGCTCGTCCAGCGAAGCGTCGACGTCGTGGGTGGTCTGCCCACCGCGGTGCAACGCGACGAGGACCGCGCGCTCGACCGGGCGGAAGATGGCCACGCCCTCACGGGGCGCCCCCTCCTCGATGCGTTGTGCCCGCTCGCGGCGGCGCTGTGCGCGCGACAGCGACAACTCGGGTTCGCCCTCGTCGGCACCACTCAGCGGATGCTCGTCAGCCACGTCTCGTCCAAGTTCCCGGTCGCCACCTCCACCGCGGGCCCGGTGACCCACAGCGTCGCGTCCGTCCAATCGATGTCAAGATCGCCGCCCGGCAGTGTCGCGGTCACCTGCCGCTCGGCCATTCCAAGGACCGCCGCCGCGACCGCCATCGCCGCCGCACCGGTGCCAGAGGCCATGGTCTCGCCCACGCCCCGTTCCCAGATCCGGCCGCGCAGCGTACGACGATCCATAATCTGCACCACCTCCACGTTGCTGCCCTCAGGGAAGGCCTCGTGGCCGCCGATCCCCGCCCCGATGTCGGCCAGCGGCACCGACGCCACGTCGTCGACCATCAGCACCGCGTGGGGGTTGCCCATGGACAGCGTCGTGATCCGGACGGTGTCGCCGTCCACCTCCAGCGGCTCGTCGACCTTGCCGACCAGCGGTGGCCCCATGTCGACCCGCGCGCGCTCGACACGTCCGTGCGCATCCCGAGACACGTGCACGGTCTTCACACCGGCACGGGTGTCGACCGTCACGACATCTCCTCCGGCGGGGTCACGATCGGCCAGGTACTTGGCCACGCAGCGAACCCCATTGCCGCACATCTCGGCGACTTCGCCGTCGGCGTTCCAGTAGTCCATGAACACGTCGGCGTGCACGTGCTTGCGGGGTGGGGCGACCCGGATCACGCCGTCCGCGCCCAAGCCAAGATGTGGGCGGCACAGCGCGCGTACCACGCCGGATGTCAGCGGGTGCGCGTCCTGCAGGTCGGGCAGCAAGATGAAGTCGTTGCCCGCGCCGTGAACTTTCAGGAACTGCATGCCGCCAGCAACACCTCGCGCGCATTGGGGGGAGTCTCCCATCGTACCCGTGGGTCTCCGGCGAACCAGCGTTGCTGGCGGGCGGCGTAGCGGCGGGTGCGCTGCTTGCTGCGGGCGACGGCGTCGGCCAGCGTGCAGCTGCCCTCGAGGTGGTCGAGGATCTCGGCGTAGCCGATCGCCTGGCGTGCGGTCACCGACAGCGGACGGCGGGCCAGCGTTCGGCACTCAGCGACCAGGCCGGCGTCGACCATCGCGTCCACGCGGGCGTCGAGCCGCGTGGCCAGGAGCGGACGTGCCACCTGCATGCCGATGACCCGCAGCCCCGCATACAGCGGCTCCCAGCGGTCCCAGGCCTGGCGCCACCCGCTGAACGGGCGGCCCGTTAGCTGCACAACCTCTAGGGCGCGCACCGCACGGCGCACGTTGCCCGGATCCATCCTCGCCGCGGCGGCGGGGTCCACCGCGACCAGCGCCGCATGGGCGGCGGCGGGGTCCTCGCCGTAGTGGCGGGTCAGTGCCGCGCGCACCGCGGGATCGGTCGGGGGAAACTCCAACGGGTCGACCACCGCGCGGAAGTACAACCCGGAGCCGCCCACCAGCAGCGGGGTCGCGCCCCGTTCCAGCACCTCGTTGATGGCGGTGCGGGCTGCCCGCTGGAACCACTCAACGGAGCAGTCCTGCCACGGGTCGAGCACGTCGATGAGGTGATGTCGCACCCCGGCTCGCTCTTGGGGCGCGGGCTTGGCGGTGCCCACGTCCATGCCGCGGTACACCGTGAACGCATCAACGGCGACGATCTCGACTGACCGTCCGGTCCTGGTCCCCGCACGGGCACGGCCGTTGGCGGTGCGGGCCACGTCCAAGCCCACGGCCGACTTGCCCGTCCCTGTTGCTCCGACGAGGGCAAGGACGCAAGGATCAGCCACCAGGTATCAGCCGCGTCGGGTCACCCGGTGCCGGCCCGATCACCACCCGGATCACGACCCGGGCGAGGCAGCCACTGCCGAACCCGACGACCCAACCGCCAACGAACCCGAGGACCCAGCCCAACCCGAGGACCCAGCCGCACCCGCAGCGACAGGCCCGAGGGCCTGGTCCGGGGCAACCTCGCCGAGCAGGTAGTACGACGCCGCATGGGTCAGGCGGGCGTGGACCAGCGACCCCACGGCGGTGTACGGCCCGCCGGGTACGTGCACGAGGCGGTTGGTCCGCGTGCGACCGCTGACCTTGTCAGGGTCGGTCTTGGACGGCCCCTCGATCAGCAGCTCGGCGACGGTGCCGACCTGCCGGGCGTTGCCTGCCGCGGACAGCTCACGGGTCAGCGCCGCCAGCCGCCGGTAGCGGGCATTCACCACGGCTGGATCGACATGGCCGTCCAGGTCGACGGCCGCGGTACCCGGGCGACGGGAGTACTCGAAGGTGTAAGCAGCGTCGAACTGCGCCTGCGACGTGACAGCCAAGGTGTCGGCGAAGTCGTCGGCGGTCTCACCCGGGAAGCCCACGATGATGTCCGTGGAGATGGCCACACCGGGGATGGTCTCGCGTGCCTCGGCGACCAGCTCCAGGTAGCGGCGCGAGCGGTACGAGCGCTGCATCCGCCGCAAGATCCGGTCGGAGCCCGATTGCAAGGGCAGGTGCAGCTGCTCGCAGACACTGGGCACGTCGCGTATGGCCGCGAAGACGTCGGAGGAGAAGTCCTTGGGGTGGGGGCTGGTGAAGCGAATACGCCACAGGCCCTCGATCTCGCCCAAGGTGTGCAGCAGCTCGGCGAACAGCGTGCGGTTGCGCCGCCCATCGGCCGGGACCAGCCCGGCACGGACCAGGTCACGCCCGTAGGAGTTGACGTTCTGGCCCAGCAACGTCACCTCACGCACGCCGTCAGCCACCAGCGCGCGGACCTCGGCGACGATGTCGCCGAGCTTGCGCGACTTCTCTGGTCCGCGCAGGCGAGGGACGATGCAGAAGGTGCAGGTGTTGTCGCAGCCGATCGAGATGGAGACCCAGGCGTGGTGGGCGACCTCCCGTCGCGCCGGCAGCGCCGAAGGAAACATCTCGGTGTGCTCGAGAATCTCCACGACGGGCAGCGCAGCCGAATCGGCTTGCGCCAGCAGCTGGGGCAGGGCACCCATGTTGTGGGTGCCGTAGACGACATCGACCCATGGCGCCTTCTCGGCGACGCGACCCTGGTCCTTCTGGGCCAGGCAGCCGCCGACCACCACCGTCTTGCTGGGGTCGGCCAACTTCAGGGGCTTGAGCATCGACAGCTGCCCGTACAGCTTGTTGTCGGCGTTCTCACGGATCGCACAGGTGTTGAACAACACCAGATCCGCCGAGGCGGGGTCGGCCGCGGGACGGTAGCCCATCGTCTCCAACACGCCGGCGGCGCGTTCGGAGTCGTGCTCGTTCATCTGGCACCCGAAGGTGCGGATGAAGTAGGTGCGAGTGCTCACGGGCAGCAGGATAGCGGTCGTCATTGTCCCCGCACTCACCGCATTGCGGCCGCAGCCACATCACCAACCGAGGCTGCTGGCCCCAGCGCCGTACAGCCGCCCTGTTGAAGGATACTTGGGCAGTGGGCGAGTCACCCCCTCCGCTTCACCCTCAGCTCATCACCGACCTCAGTGACTACATGCAACCTGCCAGGTGGCAAGTCCGCCTTCGGGATAGCAACGACGAACGTCCGCGGAAGGAAGTCATCGACACACTCCCGCGGCCATGCCCCGCCCAGCTGGATCTCGATCTCGCGTCTCTTGCCCCTCACCAGGTAACCGTCGTACTCAAGGCGGCATGTGCTCGATTCGCCCAGCCCGACAAAGAGGACGGCATCCCTGGCTGTCCTTACCTCTGGAGCGTCATCGGGAAGGCCGTAGTGTGCCCATGTGTCCTGGACGGCATCTTCGCTCTCCGCCAAAATAGCGACTGGTTCCGAATTCGGTAACACCGCAGCATCGGCCAACAACTCAACCTCGTTGGATTCGGCCGGCCCGCGTGCATTACAGTGTCGCCAAAAAGAGAAGGGATCGCGACCGGAGACTTTGAGGGCGCACCGTAGACCAGTCCCTTCAAGAGCACATCTGCCCTAACGAGTGGAATGCCAGTCCCTGGGACTGGAACGTGTCAGCGGTCGGCACAGCTGGCAGATGGGGCGGCTAACCCCCATCATGAGGCTGGCGGGGTCGGCAACTCGGCATCGGTAATGGCGACCTCGTCGCCATACTCGGGGCCCCCTTCGCGAACCTCGACGACCAGGTGAATGCCGGTGCGCTGCTCACCGTCGATCTGCAGCTCCGTGAAGGCCGGGACGCAGACCAGGTCCACGCCCTGCTCGGCCAGCAGCGTGCGAGCGATAGCGATGCCTTTGACTGCCTGGTTCAGGGCACCGGCACCGACGACATAGGCCTCGGCGCGCCCGTGTTGCCGGACATCACCGGCGAATGCACCGGCCACGGACCTGGGGCTGGAATGGGCAGAGACCTTCATGAGGACCCGAACGACGGGGGGCGGGGGGTACTCGGTTTACCCGCTGGACACCTGTGGTGGCTAGTCCTTCCCCCAGATGGGGGCCATTCCGTGCGGCCAGCGCACGTCAATGCGGATTTATGGCCTCTCTTCGCGCACAGGGTTACGCACCGCGTCCGGCATGGCCACGAGGCTGCTGTTGCTGGCCTCCGTTTCCATCTGACCGCCTCTGCCGGCGGCATACAGCAGCGCGATGACCCCGCCAACCACAGCGCCCGACGCGCGATCAACGGCGGTCAGAGCGGCGAAAGCCCCTAACAGCACCACATACCCGAGCCGTGTGCGCAGGCGGGAACGGCCATAGAACAGCGCACAGGCCAGGATGAGCGCCGGAATCCCCACCAGCAGCCAGGCCTGCACCGCGTTCACGTACTCCCCTTCGACGCTGCGTCCTGCCTCGGCAGCCTACGCCCGGCCGTGCCGCATGGACGTCTGGCCAGGAGGCATCCACTTCACTGGTGGGGAAGGTAGCCCCATGCCACCTCGAACGGCTGGCGCACATTGAGAACCGCAGGTGTCCGTTCACACCACATCGCCCGATCTGGCGTGACGGGGGGACGCCCGATCAGGTAGGCACCGTCCGGCCATCCCGGGGGGGAGGCACGAGTCCCGGCCCGTACGTGGGCCGGGGCTCGTCGCTGCGCGGAGCGGAACCGGGGATCAATCCCAGGAGCGGTAGCGGTCCAGCCCGCTGACGTCGATGGCCACGCGCTGTGCCAGCGCCGGGCCGTAGCCACGGCGGACGAGGTAGCCCTGGAGCCGGCGGGCCACCGCGGGTGGCTCCAGCCTGGACGGCATGCTGGCCGCGCGCTTGCTCGCCAGCTGTGTGGCGGTCGCGTGCTCATCGCGCTCCCCGACCGCTGCCAGTGACGTCTCGATCAGCGCATCGGGCACGCGCCGGCGGCGCAGCTCGTCGCGTAGGCGCGCGTTCGCATAGCCGCGCTTGACGCCGCGATCGGCCACCCAGGCCCGAGCGAACGCTGCATCGTCGGCGGCGCCCAGGCTCCGCGCACGATCGAGCGCCCGCTCCGCGACATCGGCCGGCACTTGCCGGTTGCCCAGCTTGTCGCGCAGCTCTGCCTCGGTCTGCGGCCGGGCTTGCGTGCTGCGCAGCAGGAAGGCGACCGCTGCCGAGACCGCGTCGCCGCCGTCGGAATCCGCCGGCCGGACCTCCACCGCCGACCGCCCTGGGTCAGGCTCCAGCTCAGGCAAGGGATCAAGCGGGGAAGCGCTCACCGACAGAGCCTAAAGAACCGTCACGCATCGAGGTCGTCTTGCGTACCCGTTACGTCGGTCGGTACCAGGCCAAGCAATTCGGTGACCTTCTTGTAGATCTCTGCGGTGACCTCGTCGTGCTCCTTGAGGAACTTGCGCGCGTTCTCCCGACCCTGACCGAGCTGCTCACCGTCGTAGGTGTACCAAGCGCCAGCCTTCTTCACGAGGCCGTGCTCCACGCCGACATCGAGGATCGATCCCTCACGGGAGATCCCCTCGCCGTACAGGATGTCGAACTCGGCTTGGCGGAAGGGCGGAGCGCACTTGTTCTTGACCACCTTGACGCGGACGCGGTTACCGACCGCTTCGGTGCCGTCCTTGAGGGACTCGATGCGGCGGACGTCCAAGCGCACCGAGGAGTAGAACTTGAGCGCGCGGCCACCGGGAGTGGTCTCCGGGCTGTTGTGGACGACCACACCATCGACGAGGTAGTTGTGAGTGTCCTCCACCTCGATGTCGAAGCGGTGCATGCTCCGCGTCGGTGGCTTGACGCCGATCGACATGATCGGCATCGGCACCAACTCCTGGCGAGGGGTCCCGAGTACGGCATCGACGGCGAACTGGCCGCGGAAACGCGGCAGGAGCTTGTACTCCATCGACGGGTGGATGAAGGGCGCAACGAGCACGTGCAACTTTGCCGTCTGCTCCTTGTCGAACACCAGGACAGCCTTGCCCCCTGCACTTCGCAGTGATGGGTGCAGATCCCACTCGTCGGCAAGCCAGTCGGCAAGACGGCGCCGGGAGGAAGCCTCCATGGCCTCAACGCACAGCTCGCTGCGGCCGCTGCCGTGTCGCGTGCGTTCTTGCAGGCCTTTGGCGTGCAGCGAAAAGGAGCCGTCATCGGCGTACCAGATCGCGAGTGACAGCGGGGTCAACTGCTTCAGGTAGTCGTAGCTGAGCACCTTCTTCCCGCCGATGTACACCGCCTCACGCAGACCTGCCAGCTCCGGCAGGGGCTGCACGTCATGAAAGACCGCGCCCTTGGCGTTGGTGCTACGGCTGACATTGACGTTGCCGAACAGCGTTGCCTTCCAGTCGGCGTACTGGGCCTGTCGGGCCCCGTGCCCGAAGCGAAAGCGAGCGCCGTGGCCACTACGGGTCGGCGACAGCGCCCCGTCACCCATAAGGCCCCCCAGCACCACTTGCCACTGGAAGTCCGACAAGTGATAGGGCACTGACTGCAGGACCCGGTCTCCGACGCTCAGCTCTTGGGCTTCTCGCCAGCCTCCAGGCGTCGAGATCTGGTGATTGGGCGTGCAAGCGAACTGAGCTCTTCCGTTGCCGCCTCCCTTGGCGACGGTGAACTGCAAGAACTGCTCAGCCGGCCCGTTGTCGAACCAGTTGACGATTCGCTTGGGCACGACCTTGCCTGCGGCCGGGTCGTAGGACAGCACCTCGACCGGCATGCGCTGGTTGACGATCTTGCCAATCTTTTCCCGCGTGCCGTCGGCCAACGTGACTCGGGTGGAGTAGGAGAAGCAGCCGAACATCACGCCAATCTTCTCGCGAAGCTGGTTGATGAAAACCGCGCTGGTGTGTGACTTGCTGAGGGTGCCGGCGAGCTTGCGCAAGGCCTGGCTCATCAGGCGGGCCTGGAGACCGACATGGACGTCGCCCATCTCCCCTTCGATCTCGGCGCGCGGTGTCAGTGCCGCCACCGAGTCGACCACCACGATATCGATGGCGCCCGACCGGATCAGCATGTCGGTGATCTCCAGCGCCTGCTCGCCGGTGTCAGGCTGGGAGACCAGCAGCGCCTCGACGTCCACGCCCAAGTTCTGGGCATAGCCGGGATCAAGCGCGTGCTCGGCGTCGATGAAGGCGGCAATCCCGCCGGCCTTCTGGGCCTCGGCGATGGCGTGCAGCGCCACCGTCGTCTTGCCCGACGACTCCGGTCCGTAGATCTCGATGACGCGCCCGCGGGGCAGCCCGCCGATCCCAAGGGCCAGGTCGAGGCTCAACGCACCCGTGGGGATGGACGCGATCTTGACAATCGCGTCCGCGCCCATGCGCATGATCGAGCCTTTGCCGAACTGCCGCTCGATCTGCCCGAGCGCCATGTCCAGGGCCTTGTCGCGCTCCACCGGCGTGCCTTTCGTGTGGTCTGGAAGGTGTTGCATCACCGTAGTCGGGGGGTGTGACAGAAAGTCCGACGATCTGCTCGCTGCTGTGGATGCGTCTCTCATGTAGCGAACCGGTAGGACACCAGATGGCATCCTAGCGAACACATGTTCGGTCGTCACGTATTCGCCACCGTTAGTCGCCACGCCTCCACGCGAACGTAGCGGTTGCCCCGCGCGGCGGACGGCAGCGACTGCAGCAGCGCCACCTCGTCGCAGGTCCATGGCCGCGGTGGCAGCCGCACCGCTGCCGCCAGCCCGCCCGGGATCCGCCTGCCCCGGCCGGCTCGAGCCAGCGTCAGATGCGCATGGAACTCGCGGCCGGCGTCGGGCAGCGGGGTCACGTCACGCAACGCCTGGCGCAGCCGTTCCACCAAGGTGGCCAGGCCCGGCTGCGGGCGCAGCCCCGCCCACAGCACGCCCGACGTGAAGGTCCCCAGGTCGGATTCCAGGGCCAGCGGTAGCGGCGCGACGTCCTCGCAGGCCGCCCCGACGGCGGCGCGCACCTCGGCGGCGACGGGATCGCTGACGCTGCCGAGGAACACCAGCGTGACGTGCCAGCGCCCCGGATCGACCCACCGCAACTCGGGGTGGCGCGCACGAGCCGGTGCCAGCGCCGCGTCGACGGCGACGCGCACCTCGGCGGCCACAGCAACCGCCACAAACAGCCGCAACGGCGCTAGCCGAGCGAGCGCAAGGTCATCGGCTGGCGAGCACGAGCCCGGCGGGAGTACGGGCGGCGCCGGCGGTGACGGCGAAGGTCTGGACGAGCGCGGCAAACAACAAGTAGGACGGGTCGTTGTCGGCCAGGTCGATGATGGCGTAGGCGGTCACGTCGCAGTCGATGCGGTGATCGTCGTCATGCAGCGCGAGCACGGCGCGCGCGAGGTGGGCCCGCAGGCTCGGCGTGTCGATGCTTGGCAGGGCGGCTGCGGCCGCGTTGGCAGCCGCGTCGGGGTCTTGGGCCGCGGCGGCGTGACGTAGCCGTTCCAGGGGTGGGGGCAGCAGCCGTGGCAACGGCAGGTGCAATGACAGGTCGAGCAACGGCAGGTCGATGACCTCGTCGAGCAGCTCGTCAAGGTCGGCGGTGGTGCAGCTGCTCAGCTCCGGCGCCCACTCGTGCGCCTGGGTGCTCAGCCACGCGCGGTCGAGCTGATCGGGCGACGGGCCGGTAGTGGTGCCGCAGCAGCGTTTGGTCTTGCGCCCCGATCCGCAGGCGCACGGTTGGTTGCGTCCGGTGTTGGCCATCCCCGTCTCGTTTCGCCGCTGGGAGTTGCGGCGGTGATGGTGCCACTCACGGGCGGTGCAGGCAACGATCTGGCACCGGTGGATGCCGGCCCGGGCACCCAACGCTCCACTAAGGCGTAGCGCACCGATCAGCTCAGCTCGGCCAGCTGCCGGCGCAAAAAGTCCAGCGCCATGGACACGGCGAACTCCTGCACGTCGGGACGCGACCGCGCTGGCAGCCGGCGGCTGCTCGCTTCCGACGAGCCGTCGGGCAGCGCGGTCGCCACCCAGGTCAGCCCCACGGGCTGCCCACCCTGCGTCGTCGGACCCGCCACCCCCACGACGGACAACCCGACATCGGCCGCCAAGCGCGCACGGGCGCCCTCGGCGAGGGCCACGGCCGTCGCCTGCGACACCGGTCCGCAGGACTCCAGCAGGGACGGGTCCACGCCGGCCAGGCGCATCTTGGCCTCGGTGGCATAGGTCACCAGGCTGCCCGCGAACCAGTCGCTGGCGCCGGGAACCGTCACCAGGCGCGCGCCGACACCTCCGCCGGTGACCGACTCGGCGACGGCCAGCGTCAGTGCGAGGCGACGCAGTTGCCGCGCCACCGCCCACTCCACGCCCTCGTCGTCGAGGCCGACGACGTTCGCGCCCAGTACCTCCACCAACTCGTCGACGAGCGGGTCGAGCAGCGCCAGGGCCGCCTCACGGTCAGCCGCCTTGGCCGTCAGCCGGACGCGCGTCTCACCACGCGAGGCGAGGAACGCCAAGGTCGGGTTGCCCATGGCCTCCAGGCGCCGGGTGACCTCGGCGCAGGCCTCGTCCACGGCCGACTCAGCCATCCCGCTTGTCCGCACGACCCGGCTCACGGTGGCCGCGGCGGCACCGAGTCGCTGCAGCGCCGGGATGATGTCGCGGGTGACCATCACTGTCATCTCGCGCGGGACGCCGGGCACGCACCACACCGTCGACCCGTCGACGTCGATCGCGAAACCCGGCGCCGTGCCGACGGGTTCGAGCACGCGCGCGCCGGCGGGGATGTCGGCCTGCAGCAGGTTGCTGGCCGGCATCTGGCGGCCGCCACGGCGGAAGTGGTCGCGCAGGTAGGCCACGATCTCGTCGTGGCGTTGCAGCTGCGCTCCCGCCAGGCGGGCGACGGCGACCCGGGTCAGATCGTCCGCGGTGGGGCCGAGGCCCCCCGTGACAATCACCGTGCGAGCCCGGCCACAGGCCTGGTGCAACGCTTCGACCATCCGCCCGACGTTGTCGCCGACGGTGGTGTGGCGGTAGACGTCGACCCCAACCTCGGCCAGACGCGAGGAGATCCACGCCGAGTTGGTGTCGACGTGCTGGCCCAGCAGCAGCTCGCTGCCGACGGCCACGATCTCGGCGGAGGTCTCAGGCACCGCGCAGCAACCTCCTGCCCCGGAAGGCGTACTCGACCCCCGAGGCCACCGTCAACGCGATCGCCACCATCAGGGCGCCGTCGGCGAACCAGCTGGGCCCTACCGGCGCCAGGTAGAGGGTGACCGCGATGACCTGCGACACCGTCTTGGCCTTACCGAAGCGGCTGGCCGGCATGACGTAGCCGGACCGCAGTAGCACCGTGCGCTGCACCGTCACAGCCACCTCGCGCACCACGATGATCGCGACCGCCCACCATGGGAGCCGGCCCAGGAAGGCCAGCACCGTCAGGCTGCCCACGATCAGCGCCTTGTCCGCCGCCGGGTCGGCCAGCTGCCCCCAGCGCGTCACGCCCAGCGAGCGGCGGGCGACCCACCCGTCGATGGAGTCGGTGAGCGCGGCGAAGACGAAGATGCCGAAGGCCCACCACTGCCGCGACTCACCGCCGGCGACCAGCAACCAAGCGATCACCGGGACCAGCAGCACCCGCAGCACCGTCAGCGCGTTGGCCCAGTTCCGCCACGATGGCTCCGGCGGTGGCGGCGATCGCCGGGTCTGCCCAGCCGCTGCCACCGGCTCGCTCAAGCCCCCACCGTGGTCACGGGCTCGGCGATCAGATCAACGCCGTCGGTGGCGACCACCCGCGCGGCCATCATCTGTCCGACGGGGGTGGCGCAACCCGCCACGCGCACCTCGCCGTCGGTGTCGGGCGCCTCCCGGTAGGACCGCCCGACC
This sequence comes from Euzebyaceae bacterium, assembly GCA_013812395.1. GTDB lineage: Bacteria > Actinomycetota > Nitriliruptoria > Euzebyales > Egibacteraceae > JACCTL01. The sequence goes on along the minus strand of JACCTL010000105.1, from coordinate 12,901 downwards.
GCCTGCGAGTCGGTTGCCGACTCGATCAGCACCGACAGCGTTCGTCCGACAAACCCGTCGGCGGCCGCGGCGGCGACGGCTTCGGCCACCTGGGCTAGGCGGTCCCGGCGGGCGCGGGTGACGGGGGCAGCCACTTGGTCGTGCATCGTCGCCGAGGGCGTGCCGTCCTCGACGGAGAACGGGAAGAAGCCTGTCCAGTCCAGACGGGCGTCGATCAGGAACTGCTCGGTGACGTCGACGTCAGCTTCGGTCTCGCCAGGAAACCCCGTGATGAACGAGGAGCGGAACACCGCCCGCGGATCCCGCGCGCGGATGTCGGCGATCAGCCGGAGGAAGCGTTCGGCACCACCGCTGCGCGCCATCCGCGCGAGCACGCGCGGGCTGGCGTGCTGCAGGGACAGGTCGTAGTAGCCGGCGACCACCGGACTGGCGGCCATGGCGTCGAGCAGCTCTGGAATGATCTCGGCCGGCTGCAAGTACAGCAGTCGGACGCGCTCCAGCCCGTCGATGGCCCCGAAGGCACGGATGAGATCGGCTTGACCCTTCCGACCGTCGGGCAGGTCTTTGCCCCAGCTGGTGGTGTTCTCGCTGACACACACCAGCTCGCGCACCCCCTGGTCGACCAGCCAGCGCGCCTCGGCCACGACCTCGGCCAGCGGTCGCGAGGCGAAGCGCCCGCGAAACGATGGGATCCCGCAGAAGGTGCAGACCCGATCGCAACCACCCGCGATCTTCAGATGGGCCCAGGGGCCACGGGGGACGGTGCGCACGGGGAAGGCAGCGGTGGGCGGGGATGGGCGCTGCCGAGGCGAGGCGATGCCGGTCACCGTGGGCGCCGACGGAGCGGCGGTCAGCAGCGGCAGGCCGTGCCGCGCCTCGATCGCCGGGGAGGCGGGCGCCGGCAGCGGCTGGCCGGCCACCACCGCGCCCACGATCTGGGGCAGCCGCGGGTAGTCGGAGAAGCCGAGGACAGCGGCGACCTCCGGCAGCGCCGCACGCAGCTCGGCGCCGTAGCGCTGTGCCATGCAGCCAATGACGAGGACGGGCCGGTCGCTGTCGCAGGCATCCAACACCACCTCGATGGATTCCTGGCGGGCAGGGGCGATGAACGTGCAGGTGTTGACCACGACGAGGTCGGCCTCGTCAGGATGGGCCACAAGCGGGAAGCCGGCGGCAGCCAAGGCCCCCGCGACCTGGTCGCTGTCCACCTCGTTGCGTCCACACCCCAGCGTCACCAGCGCGACCGTGCCCACCCCGGCCTGCTCCGGCTGGGTCACGCCGACCCCGCGACGGTATAGGTCTTGTCCACCACCTGCCGGCGCTCGCCGAGATGCCCGCGCTCCTGCCCGTTGACGGTGACGTCAACCACCCCCGCGTCACCGATGCGCACCGTGATCGACTGTCCCGAATACGACTCGCGCTGCCCCTCGGACTGCACGCCTTCGAACCGCTCAACGCCGTCGACCGTGACCCGCATCCACGAATCACCGCCGGTGCTGGCCAGCTCCAGGTCCACGTCGTTGCCGGTCACCCGCTCGGTGGGGTCGCTGTTGGGCGCGGGGACGGTGTTCGGCCCTCGGGCAGGCTCCTGGTTGGACCGGGGACGCTGCGTGGATCGAGGGCCTTTGTCAGGCCGGGAGCGCTGCTTGGGACGTGCGCGTTCGGTCTGCCTGCTCGGCGACGGCGCGGCGGCCGAGGCGGGCTCGGAGGTCGGCACCGGCTGGGGCGCCCGCAGGGCCACGTCGGAGCCCGGCCGGCTGTCGGCGCCCAGGCCGATCACGAAGAACACCACCAGCACCAGGGCCGTCACGCCCAGGCCGACGACCAGTCCTGAACGCCGCTGGGTAGGCAGTGCGAAGGCCGGCTGCTGCTGCGCCAGGGGCGAAACCTCGTCGGGCTGCTCGTGTTCGGCGCGGTACGCGTCCACCAGCGGCTCGGGATCCAGACCGAGAAAGCGGGCGTAGCTGCGCAAGAAGCCCTTGGCGTAGACGTGTCCGCCGAGGACGGCGAAGTTCTCTTCTTCCAACGCGGTCAGGTAGGACTCCCGCACGCGCGTCTGCGCCACGGCATCCGACAAAGCCACACCTTGTTGACGGCGGGCGGTCCGCAGCGTCTCGCCAATACCGGTGGCCATGGTGGCTGTGACGACTTCCTTCCAGCGGCTGCTGGCCCAGGGGGCGACAACGTCAGTATAGGAGTGGTGATCCCGCCGGCCCGGTTGGCAGACCGTCCATCAGGCGGCGGAGAACACCACACAGCTGCCCGCCGGCGGTGGCCTGGCGACCGCGTCGAGGAGGAGGGCGGCCAACTCGTGATCGCCGGTGATGGACAGCTGCGCCGGCGCGAGCTCCCGCCAGGCACGACGGCCGGCATGCAGCAGCGCCAGTGGCCCGGCCGCGGCGACGACGACGGCGTCGGGCCGTGCTGACACTCTCGGGCCGTAGTGCTTGCGGGCAAAGTCGAAGCTCCAAGTCTGCCGGCCGCAGGTAACGGGCGGTGCCGCAGACAACGGCGGGAGGGGCTCTGCCACAGCGGCGTGGCGCAGCTGCGGGGGACGATCGTCGGCAGCCGCCGGATCGACGACGAGGCGCACCACCCCGGCGTCGGCGGCGACGGCCGGCAGGACCTGTACGGGCAGGCGCTGCAGGACCGTGAACGCCAGCGCGGCCGCGACAGGGCGGCTGGGATCCTTGAGATCATCGACGACACCAGCCGCTACCGCCATGTCGTCGGAGTGGGCAAACTCGTGGAACACCCTCCGATACAACGCTTGCAGCAGGAACTGGCGACGCCCCTGGGTGCCACGAGCCGCCACATTCACGGCGCCACTGGGCGTGGCGCGCACCAGAGCAGCGACCCGGTCACCATGGCGAGCCAGGGCGGCCAGCACCTCGCCCGGTGAGGCGTTCGCCCAGGCGGCAACACCGCCGTCGTGCCAGCCGATCACGCTGGCCAGCCGCCGAGCACCCTCGCGGCCCGACAGCCAGCGACTCACCAGCAGCGCCTCGTCGGCGACCACCAGGTGGGCGGCCAAGCCGTGCACGCCGGCCGCGTCGCCAGCGCTGGTGTAGACCGCATGTTGCCAGGCGGCGTCAGGCAGCGACGCCAGCAGCGAGATGGTGGCCGTGCGCTGTTCTCGTAGCGCAGCCACGGCGATGGCCTTGCGCATCGGCGACCCTTGTCTGCGGCTTGTCCCGCTGGAGGCCTGGTTTGACAGCCTACTCAACACAATCTCCCTATGTAGTGCAAAACGGACTAGCCATTTCGGATGGTTGCGGGAATAGCACTGCAGCGCTCGGTCTCGCCTCCCGATTACTTTCCGTAACGACACCCGACCCTCTCGTCCAAGGGGAGACGCCATGGAGCTCATCGCACGGCCGCTACGGCCATCGCCGGCAATCGCCGCTGCACTCATGTTGACGCTGGTGGCTGCCCTGTTGGTTCCCTTCGAAAATCAGGGCGTCACCTGGTTGCAGCATGCGGGCGACCCTGTGCCGGCCGGCGCGCGAATCATCGAGCGCCTCTCGGTGGCCGGCGCGGTCGTGGTCAGCGGATCCCGGGCCCCCGACACCGCGATCGACGCCGACGCGCGGCTGCGGTGGGAGTCGCTCGGCGGCGCAGCCGATCCGGCCTTGGACGCGCAGACCGACAGTGGCGTGGCCAGCACACGGGCGTCGCAGGCCTGGGCGGACTCGGACGCGGGCAAACATGCCGTGGTCGCCCTGATCGACACCGGAGTGGCCGCGGTCCCGGCACTGCGGGACGCGGTCGCGGGCGAGATCGACTTTAGCGGCAGCGGCAGCGGCAGCGGTGGCGGCGACGGTTACGGCCACGGCACCTTCCTGGCCTCCTTGATCGCCGGGCGCGGACCGGTTGCTCCCGGCGTCGCACCACGAGCGGGCATCCTGTCGCTCAAGGTGGCCGGTCCCGACGGCAGCACCACCTTGGGGTCAGTGCTGTCGGCGCTGCAGTGGCTGGACGGGCCTGGCCAAGCCGCCGGGATTCGCGTGGCCGCACTGGCTCTGGCCGTCGACCCCGACACCGAAGCCGCACAACTGCTTGACCGGGCCATCGAGCGGTTGGCCACTGACGGCGTCCTGGTCATCACCGCTTCGGGCAACGCCGGCCCTGGTGCACTCACCTCGCCGGCCACCAGTCCCGGTTCGCTGTCGGTGGGAGCCACCGACGATCAGGGCACGCCCAACCGCGACGACGACGTGCCCGCCGCCTTCTCCTCTTCGGGTGTCGACCGCGATGGCGTCGCGCAACCTGACCTGCACGCCTCCGGCGTGCGCAACGTGGGCTCGTTGCCACCTGACTCGGTGATCGCGCGCAGCTACCCCGACGCCGTGACCGACGATGGGCTGTTCCGCGGCAGCGGCACCTCGATGTCGACCGCCCTGGCAGCCGGCGTGGCCGCGCTGGCTTCCTCGGCCCGTCCCGACCTGGACGGCGACGCCCTGAGCGATGCGCTGTTGGTCTCCGGCGGGGAACTTGACGCGGTGGACACCGTGGCAGCAGCGCTGGCCGCCGACGCCAGCAAGGGCAAGGGCAAGGGCAAGGACCGGGACAAGGACAAGGACCGGGGCGACGACAGGGGCGACAGGGGCGACGACGACGGCAAGGACGACGACGGGGTCCGTGGCCACGGCAAGGGCAGAGGCCACGGCCGCAACCACGACTTCGCTTCCCCGCAGGCTGTGCGCTGGGCGGCGGTTCGCTGGGCGGCCGTGCGCTGGACCGCGGTCCGCTGGGCCGGCGACCACTGGGGCGACGAGGACTGGGAGCTGGCGCAGTGGGGAGCCGTCCGCTGGGCCGGGGACCACTGGGTGGCCGGCGAGTGGAACGGCGAGGACTTCGGGGCCGTGCGCTGGGCAGCCGTGCGCTGGGCAGCCGTGCGCTGGACGGCGGTGCGCTGGACGGCGGTCCGCTGGGCCGGCGACAGTCCGTCTGGTGACAGCTGGGCCGGCGACGGCTGGGCGGCGGTCCGCTGGGCTGGCGAGAGCCGGGCTGGCGACAGCCGGCCGATGACCGGCGACTCGTGATCCCGGCGCTGTCGCGGTCGCCCCGCCCACCCGTGGCGGCGTTGCCTCCGGCGGCGCGCCGGCTCATCGTAGCGACCGCCGCCGCCGCGGTCGGCCTGGCCGTTCTGGCGATCGCCACGGACGTGGCGATGCCATCCGCGGTCGACGTAGCCATGCTGGCCATCGCCATCGCGGGCGGGGAGGCTGTCCGCGTCGACCTGCCGTACCGGCGCGGGGGCACCGCCCGCTTCACCCTCGGTGACGCCACGCTGGCGGCCGGGCTGCTGCTGGCGCCGCCAACCACCGTCATCGCGGCCGCGGTCCTGGCGATCACGGCCTGGCAACTGCTGGAGCGTCAGCGACTGGTGAAGCTCGCCTTCAACGTCGCGCAGTACGTGGCGGGAGCCGCCGCCGCGACCCTGGTGGTGCAATTACTGGCGCCGCGTCCCGGTGCGATCGGACCCTCGGCCGTCGCTGCCGCCGCCATCGGCGTCGCCTTGTTCTTGGTCGTCAACACGGTCACCGTCGCCGGCATCATCGCGACCACCAGCGGCGACGGCTTCACCGTCACGGTGCGCCGGATGATCGGGACCGCCGCGCTGCTCGCCGCCGGCAACGCCTGCCTCGGGCTGCTGGCGGTGCTGTTGCTCACCTTCCATCCCTGGGCGCTACCCACCCTGGTCGTGCCGTTGGTGCTGTTGCATGCCGCTTACCGCCAAGAGGTGCGAGCCCGCGTCGACCGTGAGCGGTCGCAGGCGTTCGTCGAGGTCGAGCATCGCCTCGGTGACGCTGCCGACCCGGACCAGGTCCTGACCGCCCTGATCTCCGGCGTTGGGGCGATCCTGGGCAGCAGCGCGGCCGTGTGGCGCGACGGGGTGTGGCTCGGCGACATCCCGCCCGGCAGCGGCCCGTGCCCGGTCGAGGCGACGATGCCGTTGCCGCTGGTCACGCAGGCACGGGTATTGGGCCCCGCGGTCGCCGGCGAGTGCGTCGCCCTGAGCCTCGGCGACGCCGTGCTGGTCGCCTGGGCGGGTGAGCTGGACCCCCACGGTCAGGGGCGTGAGTGGCTGGAGCGCCTGGCCGCCTCCGGGCGGGTGCACGCGCAGCGCTCGGTCGCCGCCACCTTCCTACGGCAGGAACGGGCCACCCTTGGGGCGGTCGTCGACGGCACCGGTGATGGCATCCTCGTGCTGGACGCCGACGGACTGGTGCGGCTGTGCAACCCGGCGATGGCGGCGCTGGCCCAACTCGACGGGGACGCGGCGCTCAACCTTCCCGTCGCCGACGTGCTCGGTGACGGGCCGTGGGGCAGCGAGGGCGTCCACGATGTCGCGCGCGGTGACGGTGACAGCGAGCGGGTGTGGCGCGTGTCGGTCTCGACCGTCCGGGACCGTGCGCTCGGCGAGCTACGCGTCGCCGTCGTCCATGACGTCACCGCAGAGCGGCGGGTCGCGCGCATGAAGGACGACATGCTGTCGATCGTCAGCCACGAGCTGCGCACGCCACTGACGCCCATCAAGGGCAGCGCGCAGCTGCTACGCCGTCGCTGGGAGCGAGTGCCCGCACACCGCCGCGAGGAGCTACTCGCCCAGATCGAGCAGCGGGCCGACCACCTGACCCGCCTGGTAGAGGACCTGCTGCTGGTGGGCCAGCTGTCCTCGACGGGCGACGGCGCGCCGCGCGTGCGTCCCGCGCGAACCGATCTGGCGGCATTCGCCCGCGAGGCCAGCGGCCAGCTCGCCGCGGTGCACCCCGACCACGAGATCGCCGTGGACGCGCCCGAGACGCTGTCGGCGGTCACCGACGCCACCCGGATGCGCCAGATCTTGGACAACCTGGTCGGCAACGCCTGCAAGTTCTCGCCGGCGGGAACGCAGGTGGATGTCCGCCTTGCCGACGAGGGCGAGTGGCTGCTGCTGGCGGTGAGCGACCGTGGTCGTGGCATCCCGCCTGAGGACCGCGAGCGCGTCTTTGAGTGCTTCGAGCGGGTGGAGGACCCGCTGGTGATGACCACCAGCGGAGCAGGCCTCGGCCTGTACATCGTGCGGGCGCTGGCACGCGCCCTCGGTGGTGACGTCGCTGTCGACTCGATGCTGGGGGTTGGTTCGACGTTCAGCGTGCGCCTTCCCGCGACCGCCGGCGCCATGCCGCCAGCGACCCAACCGGCGCGAGTCGGCTAGCGCCGCGCTGCCGGCCGCCGGCCGGATGGCGCGCCGGAAGCGTTGCCTCCGGATACAAAGACAGCACAACACAGCCGCCACCGACCGCTACCTGACGCCGGGCGAAACGGCGGCCTAGGCGCCCTGACCGCCGCGCTGCTCGAGCTCGTCGACGGTCATGAGCACCGTACGTGCCTTGGGGCCCTCGGAAGGACCGACCACGCCCATCGTCTCCAGCTCATCCATGAGCCGACCGGCGCGCGCGAAGCCGACCTTGAGCTTGCGCTGCAGCATCGAGGTGGAGCCGAGGCCAGAGCGCACCACCAGGTCCATCGCCGCGCGGGTCAGATCCTCATCGGACGCGTCATCGCCGGTGACGTCGGCGAACGACGCTTGGGCGCCCGAGCGCACGATGCCGGGGGTGTACTCAGCGTGCCGCTGGGCCTTGCAATGGCGCACGATCGGCTCGATCTCGGCCTCGTCGATGTAGCAGCCCTGGATGCGGTGCGGCTTGCTGGCGTTGGCCGGCATGAACAGCATGTCGCCGTGGCCGACGAGCTTCTCGGCACCGCCGGAGTCCAGGATCGTGCGACTGTCGGCATGCGTCGCCATCGCCAAGGCGATGCGCGACGGGATGTTGGCTTTGATCAGCCCGGTCACCACGTCGACCGACGGGCGCTGCGTCGCCACCACGAGGTGAATGCCGACCGCCCGAGCCATCTGGGCGATGCGCACGATGGCGCCCTCGACGTCGCGTGGCGCGACCATCATCAGGTCGGCCAGCTCGTCGATGACCAGCAGGATGTAGGGCAACAACTGCCACGTCTCATCGCCGCGACCCGACAGAGCGGGGGCGGCGCGAACGGTGCCGTCACGGACCGCGGCGTTGTAAGTGTCGATGTTGCGATAGCCCAGCAGCGCCAGGCGCTCGTAGCGCTCCTCCATCTCCTTGACCGTCCAGGCCAGCGCCTCGGTGGCTCGCTTGGGATCGGTCACCACCGGCGTCAGCAGGTGCGGCACGCCCTCATAGTGGTTGAGCTCGACGCGCTTCGGGTCGATCAGGATCATGCGGGCCTGCGCCGGCGAGGACCGCATGACCACGCTGGTGACGATGTCGTTCATGGTCACCGACTTGCCCGACCCGGTGGCACCGGCGATCAGCAGGTGGGGCATCGTGGCCAGGTTCACCAGCACCGGGTTGCCGGCGATGTCCACGCCGATGCCGGCGGTCAGCGGATGGTGCTGATGGGCCGCCTCCGGCGAGCGCAACACGTCACCGAGCGTGATCAGGTCCCGGTCGCGGTTCGGCACCTCGATGCCGATCGCCGACTTGCCTGGAATCGGCGCCACGATGCGGATCTCTGCGGTGGCTAGCGCGTAGGAGATGTCGTCGCCCAGCTTGGTGACCGCACCCACGCGGACCCCCTCGCCGAGGCTCAACTCGAAGCGGGTGACCGTCGGCCCACGCGTCACCCGCACGACGCGCGCGTCCACGCCGAACTGGTGCAGGGTGTGCTCCAGCGCCCGCGTCATCTGATCCAAGGTGCGCTTGTTGCCCGGCGCGGCGCGGCCGCTGCGCAACACCGACAGCGACGGCAGCTCGTAGTCGGCCCACGGGTCTTGCGCGGGTAGCGGACCGAGCTTGGTCGCCGCCGCGTCACCGGTGCGCAGGCCCACGGGCAGCAGGCGGGTGTCCGATAGCGCTGCGTCGTACTCGGTCCCATCCCCCCCGGCACCGTCGGCCCCGGCGCCGGCTACCACGGCCCCCGCGGCGACGGCCCCCGCTTTGCCGGCGTCGACATGGTCGGTGTAGATCGGCCCGGTGGCGTCCGGGTCGTCATAGACGATGACCGTTTCGTCATCCCCGGCATCCTCGGCGTCGCCATCGCCACCGCCACCGTCGGCGCCGACGCCGTCACCCGCTGGCGACGGCGCCCCGGCCCCTTCGCCGCGCGCGTTTGTCTCATCCCCACCCTGCGCCGCCTCCCGGGCTTGCCGCGCCTCGGCAGCCTCCTCGGCCGCCAGCCTGCGCCGTTCGCGGCGCTCCGCCACGCGGTCCCGCTGCGACGACCAGGCGTCGGTGACGGCGCGGATGACGGTTCCGGGCGGCGTGGCGGTGGTGACCAGCAGCCCCAGGCACAGCAGCGCCAGCAGCAGCACCACCGCACCTGCGGTCGCCGCCACTGACTGCAAGGGCAGCGACGCCAGCGCCCCGAGCCAGCCACCGGAGTGGTGCAGCGCCCGCAGCCGCGCGTCGAACGACGGGGCCCCGGCGGCCAGATGCCACAGACCCGAGGTCGCGACCAGGGTGATGACCACGCCCACCGCCACCCTGGCGTTGCCCCGGCGCTTGGCGCGTAGCAGAGTCACGCCGACCGCTGCCAACACGACCGGGGCCAGCAGGCCGAACACGCCGAACAGCCCGCGGAACAACAGGAACAGGTAGGTGCCGAGACCACCGGCCCGGTCGAACCAGACCCCGAGCGCGGCCAGGACGGCGAAGACCAGCAGCCCGATACCCCACACTTCGCGCGCACTGCTGCTGGCAGGTCCCGAGCCGGCGCGACGGGCGCCGTTGGCGCGGACCGGTGCGCGTGACGAGGTGCGAGCGGACGAGGTGCGAGCGGACGACGTGGACCGTGACGTCGACTTGCTCGACCTGCTGGTGGGCAGCTTCTTGGTCGGCGACCGCGACATCAGACTTCCACCAGGATGGGCAGGATCACCGGGCGGCGACCGGTCTGGTCCTTCCAGAAGCGGCCGAGGACCGTCGAGGTGGTGCGGCGCACCACGGCCGGGTCGTTCTCGCCGTGATTGCGGGCCAGCTCCTCGGCCAGGGTCTTGGCGGCGAGCTCCAGCAGGGAAGCCTGGTTTGGCTCGTAGATGACACCCTGCTGGAAGACCCGCGGCTCCTCGGTGATGCGTGCGTGCTGGTCGACCTGCACCACCGCCACGCAGATGCCCTCCGAGGACAGCTTGCCGCGCTCGCGCAGCACGGCGTTGCCGACGTCGCCGACCCCCAGCCCGTCGACGTACACCCGACCCGGTTCGAACGGTTCGCCGCGCGTGACCCGCCCGTCGCGCAACAACACGGTGTCGCCGTCTCCGCAGACGAGGACTTGATCGTCGGGCGTCCCGGTCTCGGCGGCCAGGCGGGCGTGCGCCAGCAGGTGGCGGTACTCGCCGTGCACCGGCACGAACGCGCGCGCCCGCACGATGTTATGGAAGAACTTGAGCTCGCCGGCCGCGGCGTGGCCGGAGACGTGGACGTCGGCGATGCCTTTGTGCACGACGTTGGCGCCCTGGCGGAACAGGCCGTTGATGGACCGGTAGATCGCCGACTCATTGCCCGGGATGACCGACGAGGCCATCACGACGGTGTCGCCGGCGGCGAGCTGCACCTGACGGTGCTGACCCGCGGCCATCAGCGACAGCGCGGCGTAGGGCTCACCCTGCGAGCCGGTGCAGATGATCACCGCGCGCGAGCGGCTGCCCCGCTCGACGTCGGACAGTTCCACGACATCGGCGTCGTCGTATCGCAGGTAGCCGAGATCACGCGCGATCGGCATGTTGCGCAGCATGGAGCGCCCGACGAAGCAAACCTTGCGGCCGGCCTCGACGGCGGCGTCGATGACCTGCTGCACGCGGTGCACGTGGCTGGCAAAGGTCGTCACGACGATACGGCCGTCGGCCTCGTCGAACACGTCGCGCAGAGTCTTGCCGATCTGGCGCTCGCTGGGCACGTGGCCGGGCATGTCGGCGTTGGTCGAGTCGGCCAGCAGCAGCGCGACGCCCTCGTCACCCAGCTGTGCCAGATGGGGCAGGTCGGTGGGGCGCCCGTCGATGGGGGTCTGGTCAAGCTTGAAGTCGCCGGAGTGCAGGATCATGCCGTGCGGGGTGTGGAACGCCACCGCCAGCCCGTCGGGGATCGAGTGGGCCATGCCGACGAACTCGATGTCGAACGGCCCGGTCTCCAGCCGCTCGCCGGCCTCGACCTCACGCAGGTCGGCCTCGACGTCGGGGTGCTCCTCCAGCTTGGCGCGGATGAGCCCGAGCGTCAGCCGGGTGGAGTAGACCGGCACGCCGGGGAACTCGCGCAGGAAGAACGGCAGCGCACCCATGTGATCTTCGTGCCCGTGAGTGATGACCACGCAGTGCAGGTCGTCGGCTCGCGGACGCAGCCGCGACCAGTCAGGCAGGATCAGGTCGATGCCGAAGTGCTCGGCGTCGGGGAAGGTCAGGCCGACGTCGATCAGGGCGATGCGCCCGTCGACCTCGACGCTGGCCATGTTGGCGCCGATCTCGCCGAGGCCGCCGTAGAAGGCAACCTCCACGGCCTGGCTGCGGGTCTGGGGCCGTGCGGCCGTCTGGGAGCGCCTGCCCGTCTGGGTCGTGCCCGCGTCAGCGCCGCTCATCGGAACCGCTCGACGCCCGCGGCCGCCAGCGCATCGGCCACAATCGCCTCGACGCGCTCGTCAACGTCGACCAGGGGCAGGCGCACGGGGCCGGCGGGCAAACCGACCATCCGCAGCGCGGCCTTCAACGGACCGGGCGACGTGTCGGCGAACAACCCGGTGAACAGCGGCAGCAGGCGAAGGTGGATGTCCAACGCCTTGCGAGGATCGGTGGCGAACATCTCGGCCATGCGGGCGATGTCGTCGGCAACCAGGTGGCCGGCGACGCTGACCACGCCGACCGCGCCCACCGACAGCATGGGCAGAAACGACGCGTCGTCGCCCGAGTAGATGTCGAAGTCGTCGGGCTTGCGTCCGGCCAGCCAGGCGGCCTTGACCATGTCTGAGACCGCGTCTTTGACCGCGACGATGTTGGGCACCTCGCGGGCCAGGTCCAGCAGCGTCTCTGGAGAAATTTCGTTGGCCGTGCGCGAGGGGACGTTGTACAGCATCAGCGGCAGGTCCGTGGCCGCGGCGACCGCGCGGAAGTGGGCGCTCAGCCCGCGCTGCGACGGCTTGTTGTAATAGCCCGTTACCGCCAGGATCCCGTCCACCCCGAGGGCGGCGGCCTCGCGGGTGAGCGCCACGGTCGCGGCCGTGTCGTTCTTGCCGGTGCCGGCCAGGACCGTGGCCCTGTCCCCCACCGCCTCCACGACGGCGCGGATCAGGTCGAGCGTCTCGTCGTGCGACAGGGTCGGCGACTCGCCGGTGGTGCCACACACGACCAGGCCGTCGTTGCCGTGGTCGATCAGGTGCCGCGCCAGACGCTGCGCGCCGTCGAAGTCCACCGCATGATCGGCAGCCATGGGGGTGGCCATGGCGGTAAGCATTCGTCCGAAGCTGGGCACGGGAAGGTCCTGGTCGCAGGCGGAACTCGACGAGGCGAGTCTAACGGCGCGACTTGCCAGGCTCAGGAGGCCGCCACGTCCGAATGCGTGGTTGGCGGTGCTTGCGCGCCCGGCTCATCGTCGGCGCTTGGGGCCGCGCTGGGAGCCAGGCGGAAGGCCACCAGGAAACGCGCGCCGCCGGCGGCCGGGGTTTCTTGACGGATTCGCGCGCCCATTGCCGTGCACAGCTCGCCGACCAGCGGCAACCCGACGCGCCGGGCCCCCCCTGGCTGCGAGGCCTGGCGAGCGACGGCCCAGGGACTGGCAGCCCAAGGCGTGGCGGCCGGGGGGTCGAACAGCCGCTCTCGGGCGGACTCGGGGACGCCAGGTCCGTTATCGGAGACCACCAGCACGCCATGGCCGGCGGTCTGCACGGC
>JACCTL010000006.1 GCA_013812395.1 Euzebyaceae bacterium | reverse complement strand
CTGCTCCACAGCTCCCTGCGATCCGAGCGTCCACCAGGCCAGACGTGGGCCGTGCAGGACTCGAACCCGCTCCGCCGGATTAAAAGTCCGGAGCTCTACCCGTTGAGCTAACGGCCCGTGGGCGCAGCAGCGTACCTGCCGGCGCAGCGAGCGTGGAGTGTAGCCGCGCCTGCCACAATGCCGCTAGCCCACCCGGTCAGCGGCGACCCACTGACTGCCCGCACTCGATCTCCGCAGCGACCGCCGTGGGTACGCTGCCGCCCCATGCCCCGGATCGAGCTGCGCACCGACCTCGACCGTCCGGTCCTCGATGCCATCCTCGAACTGATCGACGCCAGCACCAAGATCGAGGGCCACCGCCCCGTCGGGGAGCACAAGTACTCACACCTCGTCGTCGGCGCGGCCAACTGGGCCGGGGTCCTGGCCTACGAGGGCCAGCAGCTGATCGGCTACGCCCACACCCGCTGGAACGCCCCCGGCGCCGTCCCGCGCATGGCCGTCGAAGTCGTCGTCCACCCGGACTGGTACGGCTCGGACGTCGCGCGGCTGCTGGTCTTACAGGCGCGCAGCATGCTGGCTCGCGCCGGCGGCGGGGTCATGTTCCTGTGGGTGCATCACGTTGATGACCCCGAGACAACCCTCGCCCGGCGCCTCGGCTTTGCGGTGCAGCGCCAGCTGGCGTTCATGCGGCGCGACCTCGTCACGCCACCCGACGAGCCAAGCTGGCCGGAGGGCGTCGAGGTCCGCGCCTACCGCCCCGACGTCGACGACGCCGAGTTCCTGCGGGTCAACAACATCGCCTTCCGCGACCACCCGGAGAACGGCGGCTGGGACTGGGCCGACTTCCTCGAACGCCGAGCTCTAAACTGGTTCGAGGCCGACGGCCTGCTCATGGCGTGGCGCCGCGCCCCGACCGGTGCTGCGCAGCGGCTGCTGGGCTTCCACTGGACCAAGTGGCACGGGCACGGCTCCGACGAGGTGCCCGCCCACGACCCCGTCGGTGAGGTATACGTCCTCGGCGTCGATCCGGAGGCCCAGGGTAGTGGCCTCGGACGCGCTCTGCTGGCCGCGGGACTGCGGCACCTGCACGCGCGAGGGTGCCGTGAGGCGGTGCTGTACGTCGACTGCGCCAGCACCTCGGCGGTGCGGCTGTACAAGTCCGAGGGCTTTGCGCTTGCCTATCAAGAGGTCTGCTATGCCGACGAGGTCAGCCCCGTCGTCGAGCACCGCAGCGATCTGCTGCGCCCCGCCTTCTAGCCGTGATGGCCGTCCTCGCCAGAAAGGCTGGGCGGGTCGAGCTTGTACCCCACGCCGCGGACGGTGCCGATCAGCGCCTCGTACTCGGCGCCGAGCTTGGCTCGCAGACGGCGGATGTGCACGTCCACCGTCCGCGTACCGCCGTAGTAGTCGTACCCCCACACCTCGGCCAGGAGCTGACTGCGCGTGAAGACGCGCCCGGGGTGGGTTGCCAGATACTTGAGCAGCTCGAACTCGCGGAACGTCAGGTCCAGCGGGCGGCCGCGCAGCCGTACGGCGTAGGTGTCCTCGTCGATGCTCAGCTCGCCGATGCTCGCCGCTCGTCCGGGTCGCTGCGCGCGGGCGCGCTCGGCCACCAACCGCAGCCGCGTCTCGACCTCGGCCGGCTGGGCCTGCGGTAACAGCCAGTCGTCAAAGCCCCAGGAGGCCTTGAGCGCGGCGAGCCCCGAGTCGGCGATCACCACGACGACGGGGCGCTCGACATCGGCGGCGGCGGCGATGCGGCAGGCCTGCGAGCCGGCGGCCAGGTCGCGGGTCGCGTCGACGAGGATGACGTCGGCCTCCGCGGCCGCCAGCAGACCCTCGGCCGACAGCGCGACGCTGGCCATGGTGTGGTCGAGGAACTCCAGGGCGGGCAGCAGCGACTTGCCGCCTCCCGCGGCGTCCGACACCATCACCAGATGCACCCCGCGTGCTCCTTGTCGCGGCGGATTATCGCGAGAACCGATTGTCGTCCAGCGGCGGCCGAGGCGTCCCCGCCAGCCAGAACCAGCCTGGCTAGCATCAAGCGCCGTGACCGCCTCGTCAACGCGACGCACCAACGCCACGGCGGTGACGGCACACCGCGGTGGCCTGCGGCGCCTACTGGACCTGTGGGGGTTCGTGCCCGGCTTTGCGGTGACCTCCGAGTCCGTGCGGTTCGCCACCCAAGACGGCGTGTCGCTGGTCGCCGACTACCTGCCTGGACCGGCCGGCGAGCGCGTTGCCGTCCCGGCGTTGGTGCTGGCGCACGGCTTCGCCGGCCATCGCCGCAAGCCGGCTTACGCCTACCTCGCGGAGCGGCTCAGTGAGGTCACCGCGGTCTTGGCCGTGGATCTGCGTGGGCACGGTGGCTCCGCCGGCGCCAGCACGTTCGGCCTGTTGGAAGCCCTGGACGTCACCGCGGCCGCGGCGTGGCTGCGCCGCCGCGGGCACCGTTGGGTCGGCGTCGTTGGCGCGTCGATGGGCGCGACGGCAGCGCTTCGAGCCGCCGCCGCCGGACCGCCGGGTGCGCTGGACGCCGTCTGCGTGATCAGTGCTCCCGCGACGTGGGGGTTGCAACCCAGCCCCGCGATGCGCCAGCTGACCCGTGTGGCCATGGTCGCCTGGTACCGCCACGTGTACGGCGCGGTCACGCGAGTCCGCATCGCGCCCCGTGCCTGGCCGGCCCAGGGACCTCGCGAGCCGGTGCAGCCTGTCGATGTGGTCGGTTCGGTGGCGCCGACCCCACTGCTGATCGTGCACGGCGACGATGACCACTACTTCGGCTCCGAGCATGCCCAACGGCTACTGGCCGCCGCCCGGCCACCTGTGACGCTGTGGCCGGAACCGGCGGGCTTCGGCCACGCCGAGGATGGGTTCAC
>JACCTL010000076.1 GCA_013812395.1 Euzebyaceae bacterium | reverse complement strand
CAGCAAGGCGTAGTGCTCGTCATCGCTGTGCAGCACCCGCACGACGCCGTCACCCGCCCAGAAGCGGAGTCCCTCAGCCTCTCCACGCGCCTCCCGGTGCGGCCAGGACACCTTCAGCACGGCGAGGGTGTCGTCGTCGGTGATGGCCGGCGCCGTCCAGGCCGCAACCCCCGTGCGGTACGGGCTGCCCGTGGCGATGCCCCATCGCCGCTCGAGCTCGGTCACCAGATCCGGGAGCCGAGCGAGCCAGGCCCGCTCCTGCGCAGACGTCGTGAGCTCTCGAAACACCGGCACGTGCGTGCCGAAGGCGTCAGCCACGACCAAACCTCTACCCCTTACCTCGTCGTCCTCCGCGCCTTGCGCACACCAAAGACCAGTAGTCCCGCGATCACGACCAGCCCTGCGAGGTTCAGGACGAGCGGGCTCAAAGGCGGCCGCGCACCCGTCGCGCCAGAGGACACCGGCTCCCGGCTGCGCTCCGGTGCCAACGCGGCGATCAACGCCCGGTCAGCCTCGCTGACCAGGCACTCGTTGGTGCGAAAGCTGTCTTCTTCCATGGCCACGACGTAGCGTTGGCCGGCTGCGAGGTCGGCGTCACTCGGACTCATGCCCACCAGCAGGTTGAGGGGCCACGGCAGCTGAGGAGAGCCGCTGAGCAGCCACACCCGCGGCGCAAGGTCTGGTCCCCGCCACACCTGCTCGACCCGGAACTGTGTGTAGCCCAAACGCTCGGCGGTGACCGTGCCGACGAAGACCTGGGCGGCGTCCTGGGCCAACGGCCGGAATTCTCCCGCACAGGAGGCCGTGGCCATCTCGCCGCCTCCCACTGCCATGACGGCAACGAGGAACGCGACCACCGCCAGTCTCGACCTCATCGCGGACTCCAACCGTCGCCTCCGTCTTGGACGGGTGGCAAGGTCACGAAGTTCCCACCAGAACCCGGGGTCCCGCAAATTTGTCAGCGCAGAGGCGACAACGTCGCGGCACCCCGGGTCTGGGAGGCTTGGATGCGCTCGAGGGCGGCGGACCGCGAGGCGGCTCAGCCAACTGCTGCTAACGGGCGTTGGAGGTGTTGTCGACCGCGTTGGTGAACGTCGGCTGTTGCTTCACGCAAACCTGGTCGTCGCGGTTCTTGTCGATGGCGTTGAAGATCTGGTTGAAGGCGTCCTCGGGCACCTGCGGAACCGTCGCTCGTAACGCCTCACGGGTCATGAGGATGAACGGCGGGGGCGCACCCACGTCGCGGCTTGACCGCCGCGGCAGGGCCCGCCACCGCGGCGACCTGGAGTGCGACGACGGCGATGATGACGGCGACCTTGCGCATGCGGTTCCCCTCTGGTTGATCCCCCTACCTGGCGCTGCAAGCGTATGAGCCCCGTCAACACCGGGGTAGTAGCACTCGACGTGCGCGCCGGCGCCGGACTGCTCAGACGGCGGCGAGGCGGGAGATGCCGACACCGCCTGGCGTATCGGCGCCGTACCGCGCCTTCTCGGCGGCGATTTCGAGGACGTCGATGCGTGCCCGGGCGGCCAGCGCCTCCGGCGTGATGAGGTCGGCCGGGACCAGCCAGCAGACCTCGAACTCGTTGCCGTCCGGGTCCTGGGCGTACAGGGCCTTAGTGGTGCCGTGGTCCGATGCGCCCGCGAGGGCGCCGAGCTGGGACAGCCGGCCCGCAATCTGCTCGAGGTCTTGCAGGGTCTCCACCTCCCAAGCCAGGTGGTACAGGCCCACGGTGCCATGCCCCGCTGCCGAGGCGCCGGCCTGCTGGCCGACCTCGAACAGCCCGAGGTCGTGGTCATTGCTGGAGGCGGGCGCCTGCAGGAAGGCCGCGCCACGCAGGCCCTCCGCGAGCGGGACAGGGCGAAAGTCCAGCGCGTCGGCGTAGAAGGCGACGCTGCGCTCGACGTCGCGGACGTACAGCACGGCGTGATTGAGGCGATGGACCGGCATGCGACGCTCCTGGCGCGAAGTTGAACGTTCAAGTAGCACCGTACAACAGAATCGATGAGCGTTCAATCGGCTCCTCGTACAGTGGCGGCATGAGCGACGAGCGCTGGCTGAATGCCGAGCAGCAGCAGGCGTGGCGCGCCTTCCTGGCGACCTCGGCGTTGTTGCACGCCGCGCTGGACCGTCAGCTGCAACGTGAGGCTGGCATCCCGCACGCCTACTACATGGTCCTGGCCATGCTGTCGGAGTCGCCGGGACGCGCGCTGCGGATGAGTCAGCTGGCCGAGGCCACCAACTCCTCGCAGAGCCGCATCTCCCACGCCGTGGCGCGGCTGGAGGAGGCCGGCTGGGTGCGGCGGGAGCAATGCCCACACGACCGGCGAGGGCTCGTCGCCGTCTTGACCGATGCGGGGTTGGCGGTGCTCGCCGAGGCGGCACCGGGCCACGTCCGAGCCGTCCGAGAGCACTTGTTCGATCAGCTCAGCCCCGAGCAGGTCCGCCAACTCGAGGCGATCTGCCGGGCAGCGCTGCGCCAACTCGACCCGGCCAACACCTTCCCCGCCGTCCAGGCCACCGCAGTGCGATGAGCCGGACGCTGGCCGCCAAGCGGAGAGCGGCTACGCTGTCGCCATCATGAGCATCCTGACGGTGCGTGTCCGTGTCCGCGCGACGGCGGATACCGCGCGATCAACGACGTCGCGAGTACGGCCAGAATCTCCTCGCTAACCGCGGGGTCGTCGAGCGGCTGCTGTCGCGGCTGGACCTGCGCCCCGGCGAGCTCGTGGTCGAGGTGGGAGCTGGTGCCGGCGCGCTGACCGTGCCATTGGCGCTCGCGGGTGCACGTGTGGTCGCCGTGGAGCGCGACCCGGCGATGCAGCGTGAGTTGCGTCAAGCGATCTCGCGGGCAGGCGTGGCGACGCGTGTGACGGTCCAGGCGGCAGACCTGCGGCGGGTTCGCTGGCCGCAGGCGCCCTACCGGGTCGTGGCCAACCCACCGTTCGGGCTGACCACCGCCCTGCTTTCGCGGCTGCTGGACGATCCTTCCGGCGGTCCGTGGCGCGCCGACCTCCTGCTGCAGATACAGGTCGCCCGCAAACGCGCAGCGCAGCCGCCGACGTCGCTGCGCTCGGCCGGGTGGTCGCCATGGTGGTCGTTCGAGCTCGGCGAGCGCGTCGACCGCCGCGTGTTCCGGCCGGTGCCAAGCGTCGACGCGGCATGGTTGACGATCCGCCGCCGCGACCCGGCTGTCCTTCCCGAGTGGCTGGCCTCCACCTTCGTCGAGGCCATCCGTCCCGCCTGGAACGCGGGGGCGAGACAACCTCACCGCTGACCCCGCACCAGGCTCACGTGGAGGCGACGGCCCAACAAAAAGAAGGGTTGGTCACGATGTCGTGACCAACCCCTATTTCCGAGGCGCCTCGTCCGGCAACGGGAAGCGCCGATGTGCCGATGTCACGAGACGACGACGTCGCCAAAGTCCGACCCCTGCGGGCGCTCGAGCTGGTCGAGCAGGCACTCGGACGGTTCCTTGTCGGGGCGCCAGCGCTCGAAGCGGGTTGCGTGGCGGAAGCGGTCCCCGGTCAGCTGGTCGTAGCTGACCTCGCACACCAGCTCGGGGCGGACCGCCACCCAGGCCAGATCCTTGCCGGCACTCCAGCGGCTGGGTTCGCCAGGCCGGCGGGCGTCCTCGCCGAACGAGGTGTCGACCTCGTAGCGGCGCAGCCGCTCCAGCAGAGTGACACGGTCGGCGTTGCCGAACCCTGAACAGTGCCCGATGAAGTGCAGCTCGCCAGCGGAGTTGAACAGGCCGAGTAGCAGCGAACCGATGCGGTCGCCCTCCTTGTGCAGCCGGTAGCCACCGATGACGGTGTCGGCCGTCCGGCGGTGCTTGACCTTGACCATCGCGCGCTCGCCCTCGACGTAGCGACCGTCCAGTTGCTTGGCGACGATTCCGTCGCAGCCGGCGGACTCGAACTCGTCGAACCAGCGGGCACCGACCTGGACGTCGGTCGTCGAGGGGGTCAGGTGCCAGGGTTGTTCGAGGCCTTCGAGCAGCTCGGTGAGCCGCCGGCGGCGCTCCGAGAAGCCCGCAGCCCGCAGATCGTCGCCGCCCAGTGCCAGCAGGTCGAAGGCCACCAGCTCGGCGGGCGTCTCGCGCGCCAGCATCGTGATCCGCGACTCGGCGGGATGGATGCGCTGTTGCAGCGCGTCGAAGTCGGTCCTGCCGTCGGTGACCAGTACCACCTCACCGTCGACGACGGCGTCGACCGGCAGCTGCGCCAGCGCCGGCAGCAATTCGGGGAAGTAGCGCAGCAAGGGTCTGGTGTTGCGGCTGTCCAAGCGCGCCGTGACCGCCTCCGGTGCCCCTGATGCGGTCTTCCCGCCCCAGGCCAGGCAGCGGAAGCCGTCCCACTTGGGCTCGTAGGCCCAGCCGGGCGGCGCTGGCAGCTCCGTGCGGACCTTGGCCTCCATCGGCGTGATCGGCGGCGGGAACGGCCAAAGTGAGGTCGCCATCTAACGGCTCCGCAGGTCGATGACCGACCCGGTCTCTAGGTCGGTGTCCAGCAGTGCCCACAGGTCGCGCGCCACAGCTTTCGGATCGCGCAACTCGTCGCGTTCGTGCATCCGCTGGAAGCGTTCCACGTTGGGAAAGTCCTCGGGCGACGCCGCCCGGATGCGCTGCTGCATCGCCGTCTCCACAACACCCGGCGCGACCGCGACCACCGTGACGCGTGACCCGCGCCGCTGCTGTTCCTGACCGACGCAGCGGACCCACATCTGCAGCGCCGCCTTGCCGGCGCAGTAGGACGACCAGCCTGGTGACGGCGTGGTCGCCGCACCCGAGGACAGCTGTACCACGAAGACCTGCCCCGCGAAGCCAGCGGTCGCCACCGCCGCGAGGAACGCGTCACCGATCGCCTGTGGCGCTGCGGCGTTGAGTACGACGCTGTGCCGGTAGACCTGCGAGTCGACTTCACCGGCGAAACCGAGCGGCTCCAGCGTGCCGGCGTTGTGGATTAGCACGACCCTGCGACCGTCGAAGCCGTCGAGCTGCGCCGTGAAGTGGTCGGCGACGATCTCCCACGAGGAAGGGTCCGACAGGTCGGCCGCGACATGCTCCGCGCCGGCCGTCCCGCCAGAGCGGGAGATGTCGAAGACCCGGGCGTCATCGAACGGCACCGCCTCAATCAGCGCCGCCCCGATACCCGCCGAGCCTCCCGTCACCCACACCAGCGTGTCAGCCATGGCCACACGCTACCGAAGACGGCATGCCTGCCGGCGTCGCTGCCACCTGCCGGCGTCGCTGCCGCCTGTTCGCCGGCGTCGCTGCCGCGCGCGCCTCCGGCGCCTGGCAGCCCTCGCCGGTGCCGCGCCCCCAGCCGGGGACCCATACCCTGGCGGCGATGCCTCACCGCCTGCTGCTGGACACCTCGTCGCTGACCTACCGCGCCTACTTCGCGCTGCCCACCTCGATCAAGGACCCCAACGGCACGCCGGTCAACGCGGTGCGCGGCTACCTGGACATGACCGCCAGGCTGGTCACCGACCTGCACCCCGACCAGGTGGTGCACGTGTTCGACGACGACTGGCGTCCCGCCCCCCGCGTCGAGGCCTACGCCGGCTACAAGTCCACCCGCCGTGACGACCCCGAGGATCTGCCAGGCCAGTTCGACGTGCTGCGCACGGTCCTGGCCACCCTCGGTCAGGAGTGCGTGATCGCGCAGGGCTGGGAGGCCGACGACGCGATCGGCGCGATCTGCGAGCACGCCGCCGCAGGCGAGGCGATCGACGTGGTCACCGGCGACCGGGACCTGCTGCAGCTCGTCCGCGATGGGGACGGCTCGGGCGGTGCGGTGGTGCGGGTGCTGTTCACCGTCCGAGGAGTCAGTGACCTGGCGCGGTTCGACGAGGCCGCGGTGCAGGCCAAGTACGGGGTCCCCGCCTCGCGCTATATCGACTTTGCGACCCTACGTGGCGACCCGTCCGACGGCCTGCCGGGCGTCAAGGGCGTGGGTGAGAA
>JACCTL010000053.1 GCA_013812395.1 Euzebyaceae bacterium | reverse complement strand
CCATGGGAGCGTTCGATGCCCAACTGGCCGACGACTTGCTCGGGTTGCGGACAGACCCTAAACGACCTGCCAGACGGCGAGCCGTGCGGCGAGTGTGGCGACACCGCGCGGACGACGCACGTCGCAGTTTCGGATGTGATCGCGGTGACAGACAGCGTCTCGTACACGTTGACCTACGGTGGCCGGCCTTGGCAGGAGCTCTGGCGACGGCTCTTGCGGGCTCACGCACGGATCGTCGCGATCTATGACGGTGTCAGTGCAAGCGGACAAAGCACCGACGACTGGCGCGATGCCGTCGACGACTTCGCCGTTGACTGCCACCACTTGGCTGACTGGATAAACAACGATTCCGCAGTGCCCCCAGGCGCGCAGAATGCGGTTTGGGCATATCTCAATGGAGATGGTGATCTGGCGCTGGCTCAAGACTTTTCTAACAGCGTGAAGCATCGGGACCGCAAGAATCCGTCAGCGCGACGGGTGTATGTGGAATCTGTTTCGGGAGGGTCTGCGGGCGGAGGCAGCATCACCTTGGCTTGGGACGTTGGTGGTGTGACGCAAGGTCGGCGAGACGCTCGAGATCTTGCTGACGCGTGTGTGGCGAAGTGGCGCGCGTTCTTCACGGCGCACGGCCTGAAGGAGCCGTAAGACCTGCCCTCCTATATACGCACGTCGTCGCCATTGGTTCTGCGTGCGTTGGCCCCAAGGCGGCTAGGCCCACGCTCGGAGAGTCCACTCTGGATGCTCCTATGTGTCAAGGGCGACCTGTAGGGCGGGTGTGCGGACGAGCGTTTGATGGACTTCGCGGGCGATGTAGCGCTTGAGGCAACGGAACGCTTCCTTCTTGGTCTTGCCCTCGGCGATGCGTCGTTCGATGTAGCGCTTGGTGGTGTCGTCTTTGGACGATCGGGTCAGCGCGATCTGATACAGCGCGCAGTTCGCGTCGCGGTCGCCGCCGCGGTTGAGTCGGTGGCGTTGCTGCTTGCCCGACGACGCGTCCAGCGGCGCGGACCCGGTCAGGTGCGCGAACGATCCCTCACGCGCGAGCCGCTCGGGGTTGTCGCCCGCGGTCACCAGCAACGCGGCGGCGGTATGGGTGCCCACGCCGACCTTCGCGACCAGCTCAGGGGCGGTCTCGGCGACGAGGCGGTCCAGCTGGGTGTCGAGCCGGGTGATCTGCTCTGTCAGGTGCTGATATCGGCGCGCGAGCTCTCGCAACGCGTAGCGGGTCGCATCGAGCACCGTCGTGGGTTCGTCGCCGGTACGGAACTTCGCTGCCACCGCGACACGCCGGCGGGTGGTCATCCCGCGCAACTGGTCGCGCAGCGCGTCAGGAGCGGTGATCACCAGCGCGTTGATCTGGTTGGCGGCCATGGTGCGGTTGCGCACCGCAGAGCGCCTGGTCAGACGCAGCACGCGGATCATCTCCACGGGCCCGTCGCCGGTCTTGGGCACCGCCGTCGCCTCGCCAGACAGCACCGCACGTGCCGCGGCTTCAGCGTCGATGGCGTCGGACTTGCCATGCCGGCGATGCTTGCGCTTGGGACGGTCGACCTCCACCACGACCAAGCCCTCGGCGCGCAGCCATCGCGCCAGCCCGGCACCCCAGCTGCCGGTGCCCTCCACCCCGAACCTGTCGATCACACCGAAGTCGGATGCCCAGTCGATCAGCCGCGCGAAGCCGCCGGTGTTCGTCGGGATCGACGTCTCTCCCAGCCATCGGCCGAGCTGATCCAGCGCGACCGCGACGTGGATGTCTTCGTGGGTGTCCACGCCGACCGTGACGCGGACTTCGTCGTGTGGCACCGTGGTCACACCTGCTCCTGTCGTTGCTGACGGGTGGGTACGACGAGGTCGCGCTCGGCGGACAGTACTGCGACGGGACTCGCAGTCACGCTCCTATTAGGTCACGCTTGCTGACGCGGCCTCGTCGCATGCTCCAACACGCCAGCCCCGACGAGGGGACAGATCCAGAAAAGGACACTCTCGCGAGGTCGGTATCGGCTTGGGTCACACCCCGCCAGAACTGGCGCACTGGAGTATCTCTAGCCCGATAAGGGGCTCTACGCCACCAACCGTGGTGATCGCTTCCTGAGTCGCGCGGCGGGTTGATGTTGCCAGGTGACGCCGCAGCGCAGTAGCAGGCGCAGTCGGTAGTTGTCGAAGTTGGTGAAGCCACGGCCGGTGCGCTTGATTTGTTTGATGGTCAGGTTGACCGCTTCGGTGGGGCCGTTGGATGCGCCGCCGGTGGTGAAGTAGGCGAGGATCTCTGCTTCCCAGCGGCGTACGGTGGCGGCGAAGCGGCGCGTCTCGGGGATGTCGCCGCTGTCGGCCCAGGCGTTCAGCAACGTCAAGGTCTGGCGGGCGTGGTCGATGTCGTCGGCGCGGTACAGGTCGCGGGTGATATCCTTGAGCTGCCAGGCGGCGGCCACCTGCCCGTCGGGGTCACCGACGCGCAGCCCGTCGGCGAGGCGCTGCCAGCCGCGGGCGTCGAGGTCGCCGCAGGCTTTGAGCAGCAGCTTGCGGACGCGATACAGCGGGTCGCGTTTGCGGCCGCGATGGCCGGCCTGTTCCTGCTGCACCCTGCGACGGACGTCGTCGATGACCCGGTTGACGAGCTGGATGATGTGGAAGTGGTCCACGACCAGCGTGGCGTGGCCCAGGTGCACGCCGACGGCGTTGGCGTAGCCCCTGTGCGGGTCGAGCGCGACGACGCCGATGCGTTCCAGCCACCGCCGGTCACGGCGTGACAACC
>JACCTL010000038.1 GCA_013812395.1 Euzebyaceae bacterium | reverse complement strand
TCCAGCTCGATGCGCATCGGTGTCGCCTTGGGTCAGCGCCGCCGGGCGGCGCGGCTCTTGCTGGACTTCTGTTGCCGTGCGGACCGTCGCGCTGCTGTAGTGGACGCAACCGCAGCTGCCTGGCCGGCGGTCGCGGCGTCTACGGCGCTACGGCGGCGGGACTCTACACGCTGCTTGAGCTCGGCCCAGCGAGGCTCCTTCTCTTTCAACCACACCAGGAACGGGGTCGCCACCAGGACGGAGGAGAACGTGCCGATCGCCATGCCGACGAACAGCGCCAGGGCGAGGTCCTTGAGCGTCCCCGCACCCAGCACCGTTGCCCCGATGAACAGCAGGGACGCCACCGGCAGGATCGACGTCATCGCCGTGGACAGCGACCGCACCAGCACCTCGTTGAGCGCGCGGTTGGCCGTCTCGCCGTAGGTGGCCGTGGAGACCGACGATAGCGGGGCGGTGTCCTCGCGCACGCGGTCGAAGACCACCACCGTGTCGTACAGCGAGTAGCCGAGGATCGTCAGGAAGGCGATCACCGACGCGGGCGACACCTCGAAGCCCACCAGCGCGTAGATCCCCACGGTGACGGCGGTGTCATGCAGCAGGGTGACCAGCGCGGCCAGCGCCATGCGCAGCTCGAAGCGCAGGGTGATGTAGGCCACGACGAGCACCAGGAAGACCAGCAGGCCGCGCAGCGATTGGCGGGTGATCTGCTCGCCCCACCGCGGACCGACCGCGCTGACGTCGATTGACCCCCGCTCGGCACCGGTTGTGTCGGCGATCGCCTGCAGCACTCGGCTCTGTTCTTCCCCGCCGATCTCGCCCACCGCCGGAGTACTGATCAGCGCCCCCCGCCCGTCGTCGACGATCTGCACGATGGCGCCGTCCACGTCCGCCCCGGACAGGGCGTCGCGCAGCTGCTCGGTGGTGAAGTCGCCGGTCGCCTGGGTGACGGTGTAGGCGGTACCGCCGGTGAAGTCGATACTGAAGTTCAGCCCGCGCAACACCAGGCCGGCCGCGCACACCGCCAGCAGCACGAGCGTCGCAATGAGGAAGGTCCGTGAGCGGCCGATGAAGTCGACCCGGCTGCGGCCGGTGAACAGACGGTTGAAGGCACTGTCGCCGGCAGCCGCCGAACTGGGCTTGGTGGTTGTCTCGGTCATCGTGCACGTCCCCCCGAGGCAGCGGTCTTGGGTTCCGGGGTGATCACGCCGGTGCGCAGCCCCATGATCTTCGATTGAGCCAGGCGCGGCGAGCGCGCGATCAGCGCGAACAGCCAACGGGTGAAGGTCGCCAGCAGCAGCGTGTCGATCACGGTCGAAAGCCCCAGCGTGAACGCGAAGCCGCGCACCGGCCCGACGGCCAACAGGTAGAGCACCACCGCGGCCAGGATCGACACCGTGTTGGCGGTCAGGTTGGTGCGGAACGCGCTGTCGAACGCCTTGTCTGCGGCGGTCCGGATCGTGCGGCCGGCACGCAGCTCGTCGCGGAAGCGCTCGCGATAGATGATCGACGAGTCCGCCGCGATTCCGATCGACACGATCACCCCGGCGATACCGGCAAGGGTGAGGGCGAAGCCGATGGTGTTGCCGAGGATGACGATCAGGCCATAGGTGACGGTCCCGAACATCGCCAGCTCGGCGATGGCCGCGAGCCCAATCCCGCGGTACAGAAAGAGCAGGTACGCGCAGACCAGAACCAGCCCGATCGCACCGGCCAGCAGGCCCGCCTGCAGCGACGAACGACCCAGCGTCGGTGACACGCTACGAAATTCCTGGAACTCCAGCTGCAACGGCAGGGCGCCGGTGCGCAGCACCAGCGCCAGCTCCTTGGCCTCGGCCTCGCCGCCGCCGGTCGTGATGACGGCGCTGCCACCGGTGATGCCCTGGTCGCAGACCACGTCGGCGGCGACCCCGGGAGCCGACTCCACCACGCCGTCGAGCACGATCGCGAACTGCCGCCGCGGGTCGCCCTCGGGTTGGCAGGCCAGCTCGCCCGTTACGCGGGTGAAGTTGTCGGCGCCCTCGCCGGCGAGGTCCAGCGCGACCTCCCAGTTGAAGCCGTCCGGCGACAGCTGCGCCACCGCACCATCGACGTCGGTACCCGCCACCTCCACGGGGCCGACACGCAGCTTGCTCCACTGGTCGGGGGGCAGCGGCTGTGGGTCGGGGTCCTCCTCGGTGCGCTCTTCCAGCACCCGCTCGCACAGGACGATCCGGCGTTCGGGCGGCGGCACGGCGTCGGTCTGTCCCCCGCATTCGGGACCGGTGTCGGCGTACTGCGGGTCGTCGGGCGGAATGACGGCCAGCACCTTGCGGAACTGCAGCTGGGCGGTGCGCCCAATGACCTCCTGCGCCTGCTCTCGGTCGGCCAAGCCCGGCAACTGCAGCTGCACCGTCTCACCCTGCCGGGAGATGTCCGGCTCGGCGACGCCCAGCGCGTCGATGCGGTTACGGATGATCGCGACCGTCTGGTCGAGCACGCCCTCATCGACCTGCTGACCCTCGGCG
>JACCTL010000025.1 GCA_013812395.1 Euzebyaceae bacterium | reverse complement strand
CTGATCTTCAGCTTCGACACGTCGATGCCCTGGGCGACGAGCGTGTCCAGCTCCTCCAGCAGCACACCCGGGTCCAGCACCACCCCATCGCCGATGACCGGCGTCACGTTCGGGTACAGCACGCCCGACGGGACCAGGTGCAGCTTGAGCGTCCGAGGATGCGTCGGGTCGCCGGCGATGATGGTGTGGCCGGCGTTGTTGCCACCCTGGTAGCGGACGACATATTCCACGTCGTCGGCGAGCAGGTCGGTCGCCTTGCCCTTGCCCTCGTCACCCCACTGGGTGCCGACGACGACCCACGCAGGCACTACCGGCCCACTGTCCACCGCGAGCGGCAGGGAATCTTGTCGCGGTCGCAGCGATCCGAGTACTTCTGGGCGATCTCGGCGACCTCTTGCAGCAAGCCGTCCTCCAGGGTCACGGGTTCCAGACCGAGATCCAGCAGCCGCCTGCTCTCGACGAACAGGTCATTCTCGCTGGCCTCCTTGCGGGGATTGTCGACCAGATCGATCTCGGCGCCCGTGAGCCGGACGACCAACTCGGCGAGATCGATGAGACGGTGCGTCTCGGTCATCTGGTTGAAGATGCGCACCCGGTCCCCGGTCGCGGGAGGATGCTCCACCGCCAGCTGGACGCAGCGAACGGTGTCGCGGATGTGGATGAACCCCCTGGTCTGCCCGCCGGTGCCGTGCACGGTCAGGGGATAGCCGATCGCCGCCTGCATCAGGAAGCGGTTGAGGACCGTCCCGTAGTCGCCGTCATAGTCGAAGCGGTTGATCAGGCGCTCGTCACGGTCGGTCTGTAACGTCTGCGTCCCCCAGACGATGCCCTGATGCAGGTCGGTGACCCGCACCTCGTCGTTCTTGGCGTAGAAGGCGAACAGCAGCTGGTCCAGCGTCTTCGTCATGTGGTAGACGCTGCCGGGGTTCGGCGGGAACAGCACCTCCTGCTCGACGTCGTCACCGTTGTCGGCGGCGATCTTCACGCGCAGGTAGCCCTCGGGGATCGTCACCCCGGCGGTGCCATAGCCGTAGACACCCATGGTCCCGAGATGCACGACATGCGTGTCCACGCCGGACTCGACGATCGCGGCCAGCAGGTTGTGCGTGGCATTGACGTTGTTGTCGACCGTGTAGCGCTTGTGCCACGAGCTCTTCATGGAGTAGGGCGCCGCGCGTTGCTCGGCAAAGTGCACGACGGCGTCGGGTCGCAACTCCGTGAGCAGTGCCCGCAGCTGCTCGTAGTCGGTCGCGACGTCGAGCCGGCGAAAGTCGATCTCGCGGCCACCGAGCTCATGCCATGCCCGCAGCCGGGTACCCAGCGGCGAGATGGGAGTCAGCGAGGAGACCTCGAGCTCGACATCGGCGTTGCGCCGGGCGAAGTTGTCGACGATGACGACGTCGTGACCGCATTCGGCAAGGTGCAGCGATGTCGGCCACCCGCAGAAGCCATCTCCCCCCAAGACGAGCACTCGCACGGTGTGTCCCTTCCTCAGCCCCGGCCGGGCCCCGCGAGGGCAGTTTGGTAGGGCGCAATGTGTTGACGGGTGGGTGGGAGTCCGCTGGTCAGACCCGGCAATCGTGGCATACCTTACCGGGCGTTCCCGCCAACTTCTCTCCAGGAGCCCATGGGTTGACCGGCCCCCCAGGACAGCCGTCCTACCCGGCTTCGGCCAGCGATCCACGCGACCACCCATCCGCCGGAGGGTTCACCCGAGAGAACTGCCTCGGCGGCACGCCGGCGCCGGGGTACCGGCAATGGGAGTTCGACCTGGTGGCGCCCTATCTGGGCCGTTCGGTGCTCGAGGTCGGATCCGGGATGGGGTACTTCTCGCAGCGGCTGGCGCAGGCGTCCTTCGACCGACTGGTCCTCAGCGACACCGAGGAGTACTGCCTCCAGCGATTGCGCGACACCTACGCCGGCTCGGAAACGGTCGAGGTCGCCACTGTCGGGCTACCCGGTCGCATCGACATCGGGGAACCGGTCGAGTCGGTCGTGGCCATGAACGTGCTGGAGCACATCGAAGACGATGTGCAAGCGCTGCGAGACCTTGTCGCAGCCGTGGTTCCGGGTGGCCGGATCGTGTTGTGGGTGCCGGCGTACATGCAGCTGTACGGCGCCTTCGATCGCAAGGTCGGGCACTTCCGGCGGTACACGCCCCGCACGCTGCGCAGCGTGGTGGAGCGCGCCGGCCTGCGGGTGCTCATGGTGCGGCCGGTCAACCTGCTGGGCGGGATAGCCTGGTTCGTGCAGATGCGGCTTCGCGATGCGGGCCATCTGGAACCGCGCCTAGTCGGGCTGTACGACCGGGTCATCGTGCCGCTGTCCCGCGGCTTGGAGTCGGTGGTGCGGCCGCCGTTCGGCCAGTCGGTGCTGTGCGCCGCGCAGACGCCTGCTGCGTGAACGCAATGTCGCCACGTCCGCAGTCCCCGCAGCCGAAGTCCGTCGCCGCCGAGTTCGAGGAGCATGCGCCGCAGCTGGAGTCCGATGCCGCCGAGTTCGACCGGCAGGCGATAGAGGCGTTTCGCGTCGGCTATCCCGATGCCAGCTGCAACCCGGTGACCGTGGTGATCGCCGCCTACAACGAGGCGGGCAACATCGGCGCCGTACTTGACCGCATCCCGACGCACGTCTGCTCCCTGCCCGTGAGCGTCTTGGTCGTCGACGACGGCAGCCAGGACCAGACCGCTGCCGTGGCCCGAGACCACGGTGCGTACGTCGCCGCTTCGCCCAGCAACCGCGGCCAGGGTGCGGCGCTGCGTCTGGGGTACTCGTTGGCCTGCGCGTTCGGCGCGCGCTTCATCGCGACGACGGACGCCGACGGGCAGTACGACGCGTCCGAGCTGGCCCTGCTCGTCGACCCGCTCGTGCGCGACGAGGCCGACTTCGTGACCGGCTCGCGACGCCTGGGTCTGTATCAGTCGACCGACATGGCCCGCCACACCGGGGTCCACGTCTTCGCCCGGCTGCTGAGTCTTGTCGCGCGACAGCGGATCACCGACACCTCGAACGGGCTGCGGGCGTTCAAGGCCGGCATCGTGGAGCACATCACGCTCATGCAGCCGCAGTACCAGGCGACGGAGTTGCTGATCGGCGTGATCTACCGGGGGTTCCGGGTCGCCGAACGCGGCACCACCATGCGTCCACGCACCTCCGGAACCAGCAAGAAGGGCCCCAACCTGGTGTACGGGTACCGCTTCGGCAGGGTGATGCTGTCAACCTGGCTGCGGGAGCTGCGTCGGAATCGCGCCGAAGGTCGGCGGCTGTCTGACCCTGCGCCTGACCTTGCGGTCGGGCGACCTGGCGACGATGTCGCGGTGACGCCGCACGCAGATCACGGCGAGCCGGCGTGGAGCCCCGACGGGCGGACGGCCGGCTAGCTGCACGCGGGCCCGGGCATGACGCGTGGCGTCCGTGCCGTCGGTCGGCGGCCTGCTCAGCCGGCGTGGTGTTGCTGGTGGCGGTCAGGACGCCGCCGGTCGTCGAACAGGCGGTCGAACACGACGTACTTCAACAGGAACAACGCCGCGTAGGTGCTCACGAAGGCGGTCGCGTTGACCACTGTGCGGATCCCGCGATCCGCCGTGATGCCCAGCACGATCGCGTTCACTGTGGACGTCACGATCGTAACGGCCACAGCGGTGGCGATCACCGTTAGCCAGTAGGGGATGATCTCGGCTCGCAGTTGCGCCCGCCCGCGACGGCCCCATGCCCAGTTGCGATTGAGAAAGTAGTTGGCGACAGCGCCAACCGCGGAGGCCGTCAGCGACGCACCTTTGGAACCCAGCAGGCCGGGGCCGAACGTCGCGACGAAGGTGACCACCGTGATGAGGCCGGCGATCACTGAGCCGAGGAAGTACTTGGTGATGCGAACCGAATGGTCTGCGGCCAGCCGCCGCAGCGGTACGGGCAGCGGCACCCGCCCGACCCACGCGGAGATCCCGGCCAGTCCAGCACTCGGTGCCGTGTGCGCTTCCTCGCCGCGCGTGGCAGCTGAGCGGCTGACGGCGGTAAGGGCCAGGGCCGCGGCCGGTGGCAGCAACACCAGCTGTGGCAGCTGGTACCGCCAGGAGAAGACCGGCACGGCCGCCGACAGCAGCACGGCGACGGCGACGGCGGGAAACAGGAACGCCGCCGTCCGCAGGCGGGGATCGCCGAGGCGGCGGGAGCCAAGGGACGCGGCGAAGCCGGCGAGGAGTGCGGCGAACAACAGCGGCCCAGGGGTGTTCCCGAATCGCTGATAGGCCTGCAGGAACGCCGCCAGCCGACGATCGGCAACCGGCGCACCGTCGCCGTAGGCAGCGACGACCGCAGCGGTGTCCCTGCGAAATACCGGATAGGTCGGCTGGAACCGCCAGTTGTCAACGGGAGGATCACCCAGTCGGCTCGTCCTGCTGACAGCGAACCCGCGCAAAAAGTCGGCGACGACAGCGCGGGTGAACGCCAGCGGCTGGTCGCGGATCACCCGCTGCGAGAAGGCATTCGCGACCTGTTTGCGGGTCCGGCCCGGTGGAGGGTCCAGAAGGTAATACGGCGACAGCGCTTCGGACCACATGTACCTGTTGGGGCTGTAGCGCTCCGCGAGCGGCTGTGGTGGGCACAAGGCCCGCTGCGGGGCCGGCAGCGACAGCTGCCGGCAATCGACGAATGTCGCGACGCGGGCGTAGAGGAACCGACCCGTGCCACCGCTAAGGGCATAGCTGCCGTTGACGCTGTGAAACCAAAAGGCGTAACCACCCAGCGGCAGGACGAACAGGGTGACAAGCGCGATCAGGCTGCGAAGGCCGGCTTTGAGGAACAGCACCGCCAGCACCGCTGGAACGATCGCCAGCAACGCGTTCGTGCGCGTGAGCACGGCAGCGGCGAGGAACAGCCCGGCGAGACTGGCGAGCGCGATCCCGGGGCGGCGGCGCCAGACGAGCAAGGCCGTGCCGCCGAGAAGGAGGAGCTGGAACAGGACCTCGCTGAGGATCTGCTGTTCGAGGTTCAGCTGGAAGGAGTCCAGCAGCACCGGCGCCGTGGCCAAGGTCGCCAGCCAGCGACGGGCGCCCAGCCGCTGCAGCAGGACGTAGATGAGCACCCCCATGCCGAGGCCGATCAGGTGCTGGGCAACGGGCACGACGACCAGCCCATACTCCAGCGGCAGCAGGCGAAGGAACACCGGATAGCCCGCGGGCCGGAACTGTGGCGCGAGCTCCGCGGCATTCTCCAGGTAGCGGGTGGAGTCGTAGAACAGCAGCGCCGGCCGGTAAGCGAGCAGGGTGACGACCCGCAGGACCGCACCCACGGCTAACAGCACGAGGAACGGCCAGTGGCGGGTACCGAAGCGGGTGGCGCTGGATGGCCACTGCTCGAGTCGCCGCTGGGACAGCCCCGGCGTGGAAGACCGGACGGTGGTCGTCTCTGTCACCCGCGTTCGCCTTCGGCGGTCCGCTTCTCCGTCGCGGACATCCCTCGGAAGTAGTCCCATGCGGAGCGCAGTCCGGCTTCCAGCGTGAAGGCGGGCGCGAACCCCAGAGATTGGGCGCGGGCGATATCGACGATGACGGCCGGCATCTCGCCGGCTTTGGCTCCGACGTGTCCGACGGGTAGGGCGGCGCCGGTGGCCTTGCGGGCGGCGCCAACGAGGTGGTTGACGGACACGGATCTGCCCGAGCCCACGATGAGCGGGCCGACCACGCCGGAGCTCCAGGCGAGGCGGAACGCCGCGACGACGTCGTCCACATGGACATAGTCGCGGACCTGCTCACCGTCTCCGTAGATCTGCACTGGCTTGCCGGACAGGGCGGCGCGCATAAGGCGGGGAACGAAGCTGTCCTTGCGGGCCATGCCAGGGCCGTAGACGTTGGTCAGCCGCAGTGAGGCCGTCGTCATCCCGTAGGAGCCGTGGTAGGCGGACAGCAGCACCTCGGCCGCCGCCTTGGTCGCACCGTAGGGCGACAGGGGAAGCAGCGGAAGGCGCTCCGTGATCGGGTTGCGGCCGACATCACCGACGACGGCGTTGGTGGAGGCAAGCAGCACACCCTGCGCCTGCACCTTCCGGGCCCGTTCCAGCACAGCGGCCGTCACCGCGACATTGGCCTGGTACGCCTCGTCGGGCCGTTCAACCGATCGCAGCACGGACGTAAACGCCGCCAGGTGGAACACCCCGTCAGTGCCTGCCTCGAGCGCCTCGTCAAGGACCTCTGGTTGGCCCAAGTCACCGACGACGCTGCGCACCCGAGGATCCGCCGCTGCTCGCAGATCGGCCACCGTGACGTCGGCGCCGGCTTCCAGCAATGCCCGTACGAGGGCGGCGCCGATGAATCCCGCGCCGCCTGTCACGAGGAGCCGCTTGCCGCCCCAGTCGCTCACGGCGTCTGGGAACGGTGGTGGTTCCGCGGCCTGCGGTGGTTCAGCGCTCGATCCGAAAGCGGATCCGGATGTGGGTGTGGTACTCGGCGATCTGGTCGTCGGTGACCTTTGCCGAGGTTTCCAGTACGTCGAAGCCCTCGACGCCGCGCAGGGTCTTGGTGGCCTCGTCCAGCGCCTTGTTGGCGGCGTCGCGCCACGACTCCGCGGACACACCGACAAGGTCGATCGTCTTGATGACGGCCATGGCTGCCCCGCTCCTTGTCTTTGTCCGGTCTTTGCCCGACGGCTTCGCCAGTTGAGGACGATCCCTTGTCCTACCGCTTCGCTACTTGAGGACTGTCTGCCGCGTCCCGGCAAGGCTAACGCCCCGCTCGGGCATGTGCCTCACCCCGCAGACGCAGAAGGCGCGCCAGATGGGCGCGCCTTCTGCCGGTGCTCCAGAGCTACTCAGGCGGTCTTGCGACCGGCCACCGCCCGGTAGATGAGCAACAGGATGATCGCGCCGAGGATGGCCGACACCCATGTCGCCAAATCGAAGAACTTCTCGTTGACGTTGATGCCGAACAGCTGGCTGGCCAGGAACCCACCCAGAAAGGCTCCGACCACACCGATGATCATGGTGACGATGATGCCGCCCGGGTCGTCACCTGGAAGGACCGCCTTGGCGATCGCCCCGGCAATCAATCCCAGGATCAAGAACGCGATGAAGCCCATTTGTCTCCCCTCCGCCCCCTAGGGGCTGGACATTTCACTGGCCGCAAGCTGCGTCCACTGGCAGCATTCCGCCGTGCCCCGAACGACAAACGCTCAAGGTCCGGCGGTGCACCCAGACGCATGCTAGAGGCTTGGGTAGAGTGCGCCCAGCAGGCGCCCCCGCGATCTTCCGACGCCACGACCAGGGACGGTATCCATGGAACTCGGCTATTCCGGCAAGTTGTACATCTTGGCCTTCGATCACCGCGGATCGTTCCAGAAGAAGATGTTCGGCATTGACGGCGACCCCAACTCCGAAGAGACCGAGCGGATCGCCGACGCCAAGAACCTGATCTTCGACGGCATGGTGATCGCCGCCCAGGCTGGGGAGGATGCCTCCACGATGGGTGTGCTCGTCGACGAGCAGTTCGGCGGTGACATCCCCGCCCAGGCGCGCAAGCACGGCCTCAAGTTGGCGATGCCGGTCGAGAAGAGCGGCCAGGACGTCTTTGACTTCGAGTACGGCGACGACTTCGGCGCGCACATCGAGCAGTTCGATCCCGATTTCTCCAAGGTGCTCGTGCGCTACAACCCCGACTCATTGGACAAAGACACCAATGTCATGCAGCTGCAGCGCCTCAAGACGCTGGCCGACTGGCTGCACGCCAACGACCGCAAGTTCCTCTTCGAGCTGCTGGTGCCAGCCGAGCCCGACCAGCTGGAGTCGGTGGGCGGCGACACCGACCGCTACGACGCCGAGTTGCGCCCCGACCTGATGGTGCGCGCCATCCGGGAGATCCAAGACGCCGGCGTCGAGGTCGACGTCTGGAAGATCGAGGGGGTCGACGAGCGCGGGGACTGCGTGCGCATCGCCGAACAGACCCGCGCCGGCGGCCGCGACAACGTCGTCTGCGTGCTGCTGGGTCGCGGCGCGGACAACGACAGGGTCGACTCCTGGCTGCGTCAAGCCGCGCCGGTCCACGGCTTCACCGGGTTCGCCATCGGCCGCAGCATCTGGTGGGACTCGCTGAAGGCCTACCTGGACGGGTCGCTGGACCGTAAGAAGGCCGCCGCCCAGATCGCCCAGAACTACACCCGCTTCATCGAGGTCTACCGCGGCGTGGAGTGACAACCCGGGTGCTGTGCTTTGCTACCGCAGCTGTGCAAAAGTCACAGCACCTTGAGTCAGGTGCCGAGTTCAGCGGCGAGGGCGGGAGCGAGGGCGTCCGCCCAGAAGCCGTAACCCACCGGCGCGGGGTGGAACCCGTCTGACGACATCGCCTCAGGCACGCCGACGAAGCGCGGGCTGGCCTCGACGGCGATGTTGACGAAGCGCACATTCTCTTCGGCGGCGGTATCGCGCTGCACCCGGCGCAGCACCCGCGCATAGGTGTCGACGAGCAGGCGCAGGGGTTGGGCCAGGGCGTCGGCGGACCCGAACAGGGGGATGCCGCCGAGCACCAGGGCGGCGTCGCCGGCGTTGCGGCGGGCGGCACGCAGCATGCCCCGCGTCTGCTCGGCCATGGCCGACGGCGAGGTGGCGTGCGTCACGTCGTTGGAACCGATCACGATCAGCACCGCGTCGACCCGCCGGTCGACCAGCAGCGGGATCTGCTCGTCGCTGATGTCGACGGTGCGAGCCCCGGACACGCCGAGGCCGGTCACGTCGACGGGACGGCCGAGGTCGTCGGCCAGCCGCTGGGCCACCTGCACCGGCAGCGACTCGGCCAGGCCGGGGGCACCGACCCCCGCCGCCGTCGAGTCGCCGAGCACCACCAAGCGCACCGCAGGGCCGTTGCTGGCGCCACTGGTGGGAGCGACCCGCGACTCGAGAACGTAGGCCGGCTCGTCGGGCAGGTACTCGCGGTTGGCGGCGATCCAGGCCTCGACGCCAAGGACCCCAAGCAACGCCAATGGCAGGCCGACGGCACCCCAGGCCAGCAGGCGCCGGCGGTCAGCCACGGGCTGCCTCCCGACGCCCGCGGCCGCCCCGCGGATCGCTGGTTGCAGAGCTGGTGGCAGCGCTCACTGCTGCGGCTCGCGCAGGAACGTCCCCACCGCCGTGACCAGCTCCGGCGCCCGCAGCGCCTCCAGCCCGCTGCCCGGCACGGTGATCATGCGCCCGTCGTGAAATAGCGCAGCCAGACGAGGAGCACGCTCGTGGCGGTCGTCAGACTGCCCCACGGCCAGGAGCACGCGGGTGCGCAGCGCGCCAAGGCGAGTCGCCGCCGGCCAGGTGGCGTCCTGCGCCCACAGCGCCAGCGTGGGCAGGTGGTGGCGCTTGTCCGCACGAGCGCGGGCCACGGCGGCGGCGGCCTCGGGATGCCACACCCGCGCGGCAGGGTCGCGCAATGCCGTTGCCACCTCCTGAGCCCACGGCAGCACCGCACGGTCGTCGCAGCTGACGAGGACCAGCCGGTGGACGCGCTGCGGCGCGCGCACCGCGAGGTGGCCGGCGACCAGACAGCCGGTGGCATGCCCGCAGGCGGAGAAGGCGCCCACGCTCATACGATCGAGGTCGCGCAGGATGGCGGCGGCGGTCCATGCCGAGGGCTCGGCGTCGGGGGGCACGAGCACGTCGGCGGACTCGCCGTGGCCCGGCAGATCCGGCACGTACACCGCCATGCCGGCCCGCTCCAGGCCCGCCACCCAGCCGGTGTCCTGCCATTCACTGACCCCGTCGGCGGCCCAATCGTGGGCCAGCACAACGGCAGGCCCGGCCACCGCGCCACCGCGCTGCCAGGCCAGGATCGTCACACGGCGTCCAAGGCCGCACATAGGTCGGCCCACAGGTCGTCAACGTGCTCGCAGCCGACCGACAGCCTGACCAGGCCGGCCGGAACCGCATGTTCACCCTGGTAGCGGCCGCGGCGCTCCAACGTCGACTCCACGCCGCCGAGGCTGGTGGCGTGCGTGATCAGGCTGACCTGGGCGCACACTGCGTCGGCCTGGGCTTGCCCACCGCGCACGTCGAAAGCCATCATCGCCCCGAAGCCTGACATCTGCGCGGCGGCGCGTGTATGACCCGGATCATCGGGCAGGCCTGGATAGCGGACCCTCTCGACCGCGGGGTGGGCGGCGAGCCGTCGCGCCAGCTGGCCGGCGTTGTCCTGGCCGCGCTCCACCCGCAACGGCAGCGTGCGCAGCCCCCGCAGGGCCAGGAACGTCTCCAGCGGCCCCGGCGCGGCCCCGAGCAACGTGCGGCGGACGGCCAAGCGCTTCAGCAGCTCGTCGTCGCGCCCGGCAAGGACACCCATCAGCACGTCGGAGTGGCCGGCGAGGAACTTGGAGGCCGAGTGCAC
Organism: Euzebyaceae bacterium; assembly: GCA_013812395.1. Taxonomy (GTDB): domain Bacteria; phylum Actinomycetota; class Nitriliruptoria; order Euzebyales; family Egibacteraceae; genus JACCTL01. Next base: position 16,759 of record JACCTL010000025.1, on the reverse strand, counting down.
CACCAGATCGGCACCGAGGTCCAGCGGCTGCTGCAGCAGCGGCGAGGCGAAGGTGTTGTCAACGACGAGCAGCGCGCCGGCGGCGCGGGCGCCAGCAGCCAGCGCCGGCAGGTCGGCCACGGCCATCAGCGGGTTGGTCGGCGACTCGACCCACAGCAGCGCCGCGTCGACGCACGCCGCAAGCGTGGTCTCGGTGTCGGCGACGTCGACGAGGCGGACCTCCAGGCGGCCTCGGTCATGGGCGTCGCCCAGGTATGCCCTGGTACCCGTGTAGGACCCGTCGGCGGCCACCACGACGGCGCCCACGGGAAGTTCTTCCAAAATCGCCGAGATGGCACCCATGCCGGACGCGAAGCACAGGGCCTGCCCGCCCTCCAGCGCACCAACTGCCTCCTCGAAGGCCGACCAGGTGGGGTTGCCCTCGCGGGCGTAGTTGACGGCCCCGCCCTCTCGGTACATCGAGGCGAGGTGGACGGGCACGTTCATGGGCGCGCCGGGGTCCTCGCCGCCCCGCCCCGCGGTGACAGCGATGGTTTCCGGCGCCAGCCGGTTCCGCTCATCGCGCACCGCCCACCTCCTCGGCGGCCATGCTATTGCGCCCGATGGCGCCGGCACACCAAGCCGGCCACAGCGCCGGATACGAACCATGCATCACGTTGTGCGATGGCAGGCCGCCCACGGGCGGCCCGGCCACCGACCAGCGCGGAGGCGGCGCCTGGGGGGGCGCCGCCTCTTGCGTGCCTGGGTTGCCGCCGCCTTCTGCCGGGTAGCGGGAGTCGACAGCGTCGACAAAGGACATCGTCATGCAGATCGACAAGCAGCAGATCATCGACTACCTGCGCGAGCGGGGGGATCAGGACAAGGCGCAGCAGGCCGAGGGCCAGCTGCCCGAGCAGGTCGACACCGACCAGCACGCGGGGATGCTGCAGAACCTGGGCATCAACCCGCAGGACCTCATCGCCAAGTTCATGGGCGGAGGCGGCATCCCGGGGATGTAATGCGGATCGACAAGCAACAACTCATCGAGCGCTTCCTCGCCGACGGGGAGCTGGACAAGGCCGAGCAGGCCGACCAGCTCCCCGACCAGATCGATCCCGCTGAGCACCACGCGGCGCTCAAGGCACTTGGCGTCGACCCGGGGCTGCTGCTCACCCAGACGGCGAACCTAGAGGAGCAGCCCCCAGGCGACGCATGAGGGCGTGCACGGTGCCTGGACCCAACCGGCGCTCGGGCGGGGCCACGGTGCACGAGCGACCGGGTAGTCATCGAGGCACGGGGTCTGCGCACAAGCGGCTGCTTGGGATCGCAGTAGCTCCGCCACACAATCCCGACGTCCAGCCCGCGGACGAGGCCAGCAGCCCCGACCGCGCCGCCGGCAAGGGATCACCCGCCCCAAAGAAAGACCCGGCCCACAAGGAGCCGGGTGAGTAAAGCAGTGTCAAGTACCACTTGACGTGGTACGGGTCAAGACTTTCACGAAGGACCCCCTGGCGCTCCTGCCAAGCCTGGCGCTCTCGTCACCAGGCCGTCGGCTTCGTGAACCGGCCAGCCGGGTTGGGGAGTTGATGCCGCCGGTAGAACCCGCCGTTCAGCCTCCACCACCAGTGGTCTCCCACGCCCTCGGACTTGCGGCCCTTCAGGTCCCCGGCGGTGTGGCCGGTGTGAGGGTTCACGAGGCCAACAGGCACCCGATCTCGAACAGCCTTGATCGGAAAGGCAAGGTCGCTGTCGTTCGAGACGACGACCACGGCATCAGCGGCTGAGGACAAGGCGTCCAGCAATAGGTGCGACGCAAGATTGACGTCGCTGCCCTTCTCCTCCAGGTGCAGGTACCGCACCATGAAGGTTGCGTTCGGCACATCTGTACCCCTGGCGTCCCGGACCATGAGTGGCCAGCCCGACCTCTGAACCACGGGACGTCGTGTCTTCGGGTCATCCATCGCCAAGAGGCCGGTCTTCGTCCGAGCGACGTAGGTGCCGTACTCGATCCAATCGGCGCTCCCGGTAGCGAGAAGCGCCTTCAGATACACGTCCTGGTCGGCGTGCGCCGATGGGTTGGTCACGGCATCGACCCGGGCGGTGCAGTACGTCACCCGCTCTACGACAGCGCCCGTCCAGCTTCCCTAGGAAGCGATCACCGCTTCCACGAGCGCCCGCACATCCAGCCAACGCCACCCCGGCGTCCCCCGCCCACAGCAGCTCCGACCTCCGTAGTAGAGGTTGTAGCCGTCAACGTAGGCCCGCACCCGCATGGAGGCAACCTACAAGGGCCGACTTGTCCATGGGTTTGTCGCATAGACAACCCTCCAAGGGCTTGCTGCCGGGCCACATGTCGCGCGACGACTACCTTGCCGCCTCCACCGTCCTCGACGACCTGGAGCTGGTCAGACGTCCCGACAGCGTCGGCGTGGAGCCGCGCTCGCGGCTGACCGGTCGCTACGCTTCTTCGACGCGCTGTTCATCGACCTCGCGCTCGAGGTCGGCGTGCCGTTGCTGACCTCCGACGCACGCCTGGCCCGTGCGACCGCCGGATTGATCGACACTGTGTTGCTGCGAGGCATCGAGCCATAGCGCTGACTCCTACGGCCAGCACCGCAAGCTAGGCGTTCCCTATGAGATCGCCAGGGAGTCCTGTGCGGGATCCCGATCGACCTTCACCGTGTCGCCCTCTGACAGGCGGCCGTCGAGGAGCGCCAAGGCCACCGTGTCCTCCAGCTCGCGACGTAGCACGCGCTTGAGGGGTCGGGCGCCGAAGACGGGGTCGTAGCCGCGCTCGGCCAACCAGTCGCGCGCGGCGTCGGTCAGCTCCAAACCGAGGTCGCGTTGCGCGAACCGCTGGCGTACCCGCTCCAGCTGCACATCGACGATCGAGCGCAGCTGCTCCAGGCTGAGGCGGTGAAAGATCAGGATCTCGTCGAGGCGGTTGAGGAACTCGGGGCGGAAGTGCTCGCGCACCGCGGCCATCACCCGCTCGCCGACGACCTCGTCGGACTCGGTCGGGTCCAGGAGCCACTGGCTGCCGAGATTGGACGTCATGATGACCACGGTGTTGCGGAAGTCCACGGTGTGGCCTTGCCCATCGGTCAGGCGGCCGTCGTCGAGCACTTGCAGCAACGCGTTGAACACGTCCGCGTGTGCCTTTTCGACTTCGTCGAGCAGCACCACCGAGTAGGGCCGGCGGCGGACCGGCTCGGTGAGCTGGCCACCCTCCTCATAGCCGACGTAACCAGGGGGTGCGCCGACCAGGCGAGAGACGGTGTGCTTCTCGCCGTACTCGCCCATGTCGAGGCGGACCATGGCCCGCTCGTCGTCGAACAGGAACTCGGCCAGCGCCCGGGCGAGCTCGGTCTTGCCGACACCGGTCGGTCCGAGGAACACGAACGAGCCCAACGGCCGGTCGGGGTCGGCGAGCCCAGCACGCGAGCGGCGCACCGCGTCGGCGACCGCCTTGACCGGCTCGTCCTGGCCGATCACGCGGCGGCGCAGCACGTCTTCCAGTCGCACGAGCTTGTCGCGCTCGCCTTCCAGCAGCCGGGTGACGGGCACGCCGGTCCAGCGCGAGACGACATCGGCGACGTCCTCGGCGTCGACCTCCTCTTTGAGCATCCGCTGGGTGGCCTGCAGCTCGGTCAGACGCTGCGTGGCCTGTTCCAGCTGCCGCTCGAGGGCGGGGATACGCCCGTAGCGCAGCTCCGCGGCAGCCTGGAGATCGGCGTCGCGCTCAGCCCGCTCGGCCCGCTCGCGTGCTTCCTCGATCGCCGATTTGGCCTCCCGGACCTCGGCGATGGCGGCCTTCTCGGCCTCCCAGTGCGTGGTCAGCGCGCCCATCTCACCGCGCAGCGACTCGAGGTTGTCGGCGATCTCGCGCAGACGCTGCTGCGCTGCCGCATCGTCGATGCTTTCGCCGTCAAGCGCGGCCTTCTCGATCTCCAACTGCTTGATCCTCCGGTCGAGCACGTCGATCTCCGACGGCATCGAGTCGATCTCGATGCGCAGGCGACTGGTGGCCTCGTCGACCAGGTCGATGGCCTTGTCTGGCAGGAACCGCTCGGTCAGGTAGCGGTCGGACAGCCGCGCGGCGGCCGTCAGGGCCGAGTCGGTGATGCGCACGCCGTGGTGGACCTCGTAGCGCTCCTTCAGCCCCCGCAGGATGGCCACGGTGGCCTCAACGCTGGGCTCGCCGACGTTGACCGGCTGGAAGCGGCGCTCCAGCGCCTTGTCCTTCTCGATCTGGCGGTACTCCTCGAGCGTGGTTGCGCCGATCATGCGCAGCCGCCCGCGGGCGAGCAGCGGCTTGAGCATGTTGCCGGCGTCCATCGCGCCTTCGGCCTTGCCGGCCCCCACAATCGTGTGCAGCTCATCGACGAAGGTGACGATCTGGCCGTCGCTGGACTCGATCTCCTTTAGGACGGCCTGCAGCCGCTCCTCGAACTCGCCTCGGTACTTGGCCCCGGCGATGATCGAGGCCAGGTCAAGAGTCACCAACCGCTTGTCTTTGAGCCCCTCGGGCACGTCACCGGCGACCATGCGCTGAGCCAGGCCCTCGACGATGGCGGTCTTGCCGACCCCCGGGTCGCCGATGAGCACCGGGTTGTTCTTGGTGCGCCGGGACAGCACCTGGATGATCCGGCGGATCTCCTCGTCGCGCCCGATCACCGGGTCGAGCCGGCCGTCGCGGGCGTGTGTGGTCAGGTCGGTGGCGAAGCGCTCCAGCGCCTGGAAGGTGTCCTCCGGCGTCTGGCTGGTGACCCGCTGGTTGCCTCGGACCTCCTTGAGCACCACCAGCAGGTCGTCGACATCGACGCCGGCGTCGCGCAGCACCTTGCCGGCCTGGCCACGCTCGGCGGCCAGCGCCAGCAGCAGGTGCTCGGTGGAGGTGTAGTCGTCGCCGAGTGCGCCAGCCCGCGCCTGCGCGTCGTCGATCACGGCGACCAGCGCCCGGGAGATCCCCGGCTGTCCGGTGGCCCCATGGGCGGCGGGCAGTGTGCGCAGCGCTGTCTCGACGGCCGAGCGCAGCGCGGCCGGCGTTGAGCCCAGGCGCGTCACGGCCGGGTACACCGGGCCCTCGGGCTGGCCGAGCAACGCGTGCAGCAGGTGCAGCGCGACGATCTCGGGGTTGCCGCGTTCGGCGGCTAGGGAGGCGGCGCCCTGTACGGCCTCGCGTGCCTTCAGCGTGAAGCGATCGAAGTCCATGGGTCTATCCTAAGCCGCTTCAGCAAAGAAATCTATGCGTAACGCTAGCAAGTTATGCACAGTGGTGTACCGGCGGGTGCCGCGCATCGAACGCGCCCGAGCCGACTTCGTCCGAGCTCACCGCGCTCGTTGACTCCGAAGGTGAGCATCAGCCGAGGCGTGGTGCCGCCAGCACCAGCCCAGTGTTCGCCGTCAAGGCTCCCACCAGGCCGAGAACGATGACCCGCGTCTGTGTGGTGACCAGGGTGGCCATCTCGCCGCGGATCGTGCCCACGATGCGGTGCTCCGTCGCGTGTCGATGTGCCGTTCCAGGGCCGCAAAGCGTTGGTCCACCAGCTCGAAGCGGTGGTCGACAGCATCGAAGCGGCGGTCGATCGCCTCGAACCGCTGGTCCATCGCCTCGAACCGCTGGTCGATCGCCTCGAACCGCTGGCCCAGGTTGAGGTCGAGGTCGGTGAGATCGCTGCGCACTTGTGCGACATCGCCCGACGTCGCGACGTCGGGTCCCTCAACCTGCGGGAGGTAGGCCATCAGCGTCAAAGCGTGCGGTGTCCCCAACACCTGCTCGAGCCGATCGAACAGGTCTTGCCGCGCGCGTTCCTCGACAGCCATGGTCCCTCCTCGGCGCCTACCCGTCAACGCCGACGGTACGGATCTCGGCGAAGCCACGTCGCCGATAATCGGTCTCGGCTGTGGACTGCAACCGCCAGGCCGCGGAGAGAACGAGCTGCGCCAGCCGGTTGTTGTGCCGCGTTGGCGGGCCTGCCCAGCCAGCGGTGCCTCAGCGGCGGCGGGCTGGCTGGTGGCGCTCGATGGCCGACGGGCGGTACAGGACGAGTTCGCGGCCGGTGGAGCGCAGGGCCTCGGCGACCGCCTGGTGCGCCGCCTGGCGAGCGCGTTCCGCCGCCGCCCGTGCCTGCTCGACTTGGACTGACAGGCGCTCGACCTCGTCCTGCAGCGCCAGGATGCGCAGCACACCGGCAAGGTTGACGCCGTCGCCCTGGGTCAACTCCTGGATCAAGCGCACGCGGTCAACGTCGCGCTGGGAGTAGCGCCGCGTGCCACCCGAGGTGCGCGCGGGCTTGAGCAGGCCTTTGCGCTCGTAGGTGCGCAGCGTCTGCGGGTGCACGCCGGCCAACTCCGCAGCGACGGAGATGATGAAGACCGCCCTGGCCGACACGGCCATGGCCTAGGCCTCCTGGGCCGCGACATCCAGCGCGGCGTCCAGGTGCTGGCGGACGGCGGCGTCCTCGGTGGCGGCGTAGTCCTCCAGCAGCTTGCGCTGGGTGCGGGTCAGCTTGCGCGGCACCGCGACGTCGATGGTGACCAGCAGGTCCCCGCGACGCCCACCGCTGCGGTGCCCCCCGCGACCCTTGACGCGCAGGGTACGCCCGCTCTCGGTGCCGGCGGGCACCTTGAGGGTCACGGGTTCGTCCAGGGTCGGGATCCGCACCTTGGTGCCCAGCGCCGCCTCACTGAAGGTCACGGGGACGTGCAACGTCAGGTCGTCGCCGCGGCGGCCGAACAGCTGATGGCCTTCCACACCCACATTGACGTACAGGTCGCCAGGCGGGCCGCCGTAGCTGCCGGCTTCACCCTTGCCGGGCAGGCGAATGCGGACACCGTCGCGCACGCCGGCGGGGATGCGCGCGCGGATGTCGCGGTTGCGGATCTCCGCGCCCGAGCCCCCGCAATGCTCGCAGGGCTGGGGCACGATCCGCCCACTGCCGCCGCAGGTGGGACAGGGCTCTGAGAAACCGAACAGCCCTTGGTTGTTGGATACAGCTCCCACGCCGTTGCACGTCGGGCAGGTCTCCACCGGCGTGCCCGGCTTGGCGCCGGTGCCGAAGCACACCGAGCACGGCGCCCGGCCCGCGACGCGCAGCGTGGTGGTAACCCCCGCCATCGCGTCGGCGAAGGACAGACGCAGTTGCGTTTCCAAGTCCCGGCCCCGGCGTGCACTGGTCCCCGCCTGCCGGGTCTGCCCAGAGCCACCGAAGGTGCTGCCGGAGCCGAACAGGCCGCCCAGCAGGTCTTCGACGTTGATGTTCTGGGCGCCGCCGAAGCGACCGTTGCCGCCGAAGCCTCCCGGCCCACCGCCACCAAAGCCACCCGCAGACTGGCCGCCGAGGCCACCGAACCCACCGCTACCGACCAGGTCGCGGACCCGGTCGTACTCCTGGCGCTTCTCCGGATTGGACAGCACCGAGTAGGCCTCGCTGACCTGCTTGAACCGCGTCTCGGCGTCGGTGTCGCCGGGTCGGGCGTCAGGGTGCAGCTCGCGCGCCAGCTTGCGGTAGGCCTTCGAGACGTCAGCCTGCGAAGCACCCTTGGCAACGCCGAGGACGCCGTAGTAGTCCTTCTCGTAGTAGTCGCGCTGGCTCATCGTCTTCGTGCCCTATGTCGCTGCTCGCCTGCGTTACCTGGTTGCGCTTACTTGGCCACCTTGACCGAGGCTGGACGCAGCACCCGACCCTTGAAGCGGTAGCCGGGTCGCAAGACCTCGACGACGACCGGCTCGCGCTCGACGGGGCCGCCGTTGGAGGTCAGCGGCTGGCCGAGCGCTTCGTCGTCGGAGGCCGCGACCTGGATCATCGCCTCGTGGTGGTTGGGGTCGAAGACCGACCCCTTGCCGTCGATGTCCTCCAGTCCGGCTCGGCGCAGCACGTCCAGCAGCTGGCCGTGCACCATCTGCACGCCTTTGGCCAGCTGGTCAGACGGATCCCGATCCGAGGCAGCCCGCAGCGCGAAGCCGAAGTTGTCCAGCACGCCGAGCAGGTCGGTGACCAGCTGCTGCGCGCCCCGGTCGAGAGCATCCATGCGTTCGCGCGTGGCGCGTCGCCGGTAGTTCTCGAACTCGGCGCGCTCCCGGCGCAGGTGGTCCAGGTACTCGTCGCGGCTGCGCTCGGCCTCGGCCAGTGTCGCCGCCAGTGGATCTTCGCCCTCTAGCGCCGGCGCGGGCTGCTGGTCCGATTCAGAGTCCGGCGCCAGCTCAGGCTGCGGCGCTGCTTCGGAGTCCCCCGTCGGCCCGGGCGGTGGCTCCTGCTCGGTCTGCGCCGCGGGCTGCGCGACATCCTCGGAGGCGGCCGTGGTGGCCGCCTCCTGGGATGCCGGGGGCACCGGGACCGTCGGATCGTGGGGATCGGCAGTCATGGCCTAGGCGGCACCCTTGTTGTCGTCGCGGTCTTCGCCCTCGTCCACGACCTCCGCATCGACGATGTCGTCGTCGCTGGAGGTTTGGCCGTCGGCGAACCCACCTGTCGTGGCCTGGCCGGCCTGGTCGTCAGCCGCACCCGCGGCGTACAGAGCCTGGCCGACCTCCTGGCTGACGCGCATCAGGTCGTCGGTGGCCGTGGTGATGGCGTCGGCGTCGCTGCCCTCCAGCGCGGAGCGCACCTTGCCCTGCGATTCCTCCAGCCGCGCCTTGTGCTCGGCGGAGATCTTGTCGCCGTTGTCGCGCACCAGCTTCTCGGTCGAGTACAGCAGCGTGTCGGCGTTGTTGCGGGCGTCGGCCTCCACGCGGCGCTTGCGGTCCTCCTCGGCGAAGGCCTCGGCGTCACGGACCATGCGGTCGATGTCCTCCTTGGGCAACGCCGACTGACCGGTGATGGTCATCGACTGCTCCTTGCTGGTCCCCCGATCCTTGGCCGAGACGTGGACGATGCCGTTGGCATCGATGTCGAAGGTGACCTCGATCTGCGGCACGCCACGCGGCGCGGGCGGGATGTCAACCAGCTGGAACTTGCCAAGGGTCTTGTTGAAGCCGGCCATCTCGCGCTCACCCTGCAGCACGTGGATCTCAACCTGCGGCTGGCTGTCGTCGGCAGTGGTGAAGACCTCTGACTTGCGCGTGGGGATGGTGGTGTTGCGCTCGATCAGCTTGGTCATGACGCCGCCCTTGGTTTCGATGCCAAGCGACAGCGGGGTGACGTCGAGCAGCAGGACGTCCTTGACCTCGCCACGTAGCACCCCGGCCTGCAGCGCTGCGCCGACCGCGACGACCTCGTCAGGGTTGACACCCTTGTGGGCGTCCTTGCCGCCGGTCAGCTCGCGGACCAGATCGGCCACCGCCGGCATGCGGGTCGAACCGCCGACCAGGATCACATGATCGATGTCGGCCGTGGAGCCGCCGGTGTCGCGGATGGCCGCGTTGAACGGGCCCTTGGTGCGCTCCAGCAGATCAGCGCTCATCTGGTTGAACTGCGACCGGGTCAGCGTGGACTCCAGGTGCAGCGGGCCCTCGGCGGTCGCCGTGATGAACGGCAGGTTGATGGAGGTCTCCGTGGTGGACGACAGCTCCTTCTTGGCCTTCTCCGCGGCCTCGCGCAGGCGTTGGGTGGCCATCTTGTCCTTGGACAGGTCGACGCCGTGGGCGTCGCGGAAGGACTTGACCAGCCAGTCGATGACCTTCTGGTCCCAGTCGTCGCCGCCAAGGTGGGTGTCACCCGAGGTCGACTTGACGTCGAACACGCCCTCGGCGATCTCCAGCACCGACACATCGAAGGTGCCGCCGCCCAGGTCGTAGACCAGGACGGTCTGCTCGGCCTCCTTGTCCAATCCGTAGGCCAGCGCCGCGGCCGTCGGCTCGTTGATGATGCGCAGAACCTCAAGGCCGGCGATCTGGCCCGCTTCCTTGGTGGCCTGCCGCTCGGCGTCGCCGAAGTAGGCCGGCACCGTGATCACCGCCTGGGTCACCTCGTCGCCGAGGTACGCCTCGGCGTCACGCTTGAGCTTCATCAGGATCCGCGCGCTGATCTCCTGCGCGGTGTAGTTCTTGCCGTCGATGCCGGTCGCCCAGTCGGTGCCCATGTGCCGCTTGACCGACTGCACGGTCCGGTCGGGGTTGGTCACGGCCTGCCGCTTGGCGACCTCGCCGACGAGCACCTCGCCGGACTTGGAGAAGCCCACTACCGACGGGGTCGTGCGCGCCCCTTCGGCGTTCGCGATGACCGTGGGTTCACCGCCCTCGAGGACGGCCACCACCGAGTTCGTGGTGCCCAGGTCAATCCCAACTGCCTTAGCCATTGCTTGCTGCCACCTCCGGGCCCCGGTGGGCCGTCGTCGAAGTTCCGTCCCGCACAGGGTACCGGGGTCCACGGCGATGGCAACAAGATCTCAGCGTATAGGGCTGAGATTTCCGGTGAGCGCTGGCTAAACCCTTCCTGAGGCCCGCCAGCGACGAGGCAAGGGCCGCCCGCGGCCGTCGGCTCTGTCCGCGCCATGGAAGGCCACCATCAAGATCATCGGCAGGACGATCACCACCACGGTGAGCAGCAACATCGACAGCGACGACACCGGTACCCGATCGGTCGGCGAGGGTGCCGCCGCAGCCTACGACCTCACCGCGCCGTACCACCTCACCGCGTCGTACCACCTCACCGCACCGACGGCAGGTCGTCGGGCAACCGAAGCTGCCAGCCCTCCTCCACGCCGAGCTCGTCGAAGTAGCCCTGGTTGACTTCCAGCGCTCCCCGGTAGGCCACCTCGGGGTCATAGGTGGGACAGGGATCGGCGGTGCACGGCTCCATGTCCAGCACCCGCAGGATCTCGCCCCGGTTATCGAAGAAGGCGATCGACAGGGGAATGCGTGTGTTCTTCATCCAGAAGCCGCCGTCGGCGTCGCCGGGGAAGCGGAACACCATGCCGGCGTTGGCCGCCAGGTCGGTGCGTTCCATGAGGCCGTAGCGGCGCTCGTCGGGGTCATCGGCGACTTCGACTTGGAGGGTGTACTCCCCGTCCGGCCCGCTCAAGGTCAGCGCCACCGTGTGCGCTTGGCTGGCAGCCTCGCCTGCACTAGACCCCGCGGGTGCCGCTTCTCCGGCAGGCAGTGAGCTCGAGCAGGCGGCGGCGAGCAGCAACGTCACCAGCAGCAGGCGCATACGCCGAGGATAGGTTCCGGGCCGCGCAGCTGCGCCTGGCCCACAATCAGCGCTCACGTAGCCGAGGCGGTAGCGCACAAGAAAGAGCGCCGCGGCGTGTGATGAACGGAAGTGGGTAGAACGCTGCTGGCCTGCTTGCTGGGGGACGCGATGCGATACGGCGTGCTGCTGGTGCTGCTGGTCCTGGTCGGCTGTGGGCTGCCGCGAGACCCCGCCGGGACGCGGGCGCGCGTGGAGGCCACGACCCTGCGGGTTGGCGTTGTCAGCCACCCGCCGTGGGCCGACTTCTCCGGCGGCGAGCCGACCGGCATCGAGGTCGAGCTGGTCAACCAGCTGGCACGAGAGCTCGGCACCCAGGTCGAGTGGCGGCCCGGCACTGAAGCGGACCTGTTCGCGGCGCTCGAGGTCCGCGCGGTCGATCTTGTCATCGGCGGTCTGACCGCCGACCCGTTGCTGGCCGACAGTGCCGTGACCCGCCCCCATACACCACGACGCGGCTTGTCGTGGGGCTGCCGGACGACGCGCCGCCGCGCGACGATGTGGCGGGGTTGCGCGTGGCAGTCGAGCCCGGGACGGAAGCCGCTGGCGCGCTGGTGGAGCTGAACGCGGTTCCGGTGCTTACCGAGGACGTAACGAGGCCGCCGGGGAACGCGCAAGCCGTCGCCGTCGATGAGTGGCTGCTGGACGACCTCGGCCTGCGCGACAGCGGCGTGGTCCTGCACGAGTCGGCGCACGTGTTCGCAGCCCCCCTCGGCGAGAACGGTTGGCTGGTGACCGTCGAGCGGTTCCTGTTCGCCCGGGCCGCGCAGATCAGCGCTGCGGTGCGCCAGGCTGGGCCCTCATGACGCCTGGTCACGGGTGGGAGTTGCCGCCCGACAAGGCCCGAATCATGCGCCAGGCCGTGCGCCTGGAATGGCTGACCGTCGCGTACCTGATCTCGGCGGTGTTCTTCATCTGCCTGACGTTGGGTTCCTCGCAGGCCATGAAGACCGCCTGGTTCGAAGACATCCTCAGCTTCATCCCGGCGGCCCGTTCCTGATCGCGTCCCGCGTGCGTCACCGGGGCCCGGACCAGCACTTCCCCTACGGCTATCACCGCGCGGTGACCGTGGCGTTCCTGTGCGCCGCGCTGGCGCTGTTCTGCATGGGCGCCTTCCTGCTGTTCGACGCCGTCTCGGCGCTGCTGGCGTTCGAGCATCCGACCATCGGGACCGTCGTTGTCCTGGGCTAACAGGTGTGGCTGGGATGGTTGATGCTGCCGGCGCTGCTGTGGAGCGCGCTGCCAGCGGCGGCGCTGGGCCGCGCCAAGCTGCCGCTCGCCGAGGCGCTGCACGACAAGGTGCTGCACGCCGACGCGACCATGAACAAGGCGGACTGGCTGACCGCCGGCGCCGCCATGATCGGCGTGCTCGGCATCGGCCTGGGGCTTTGGTGGGCCGACGCCGTCGCGGCCGCGGTGATCTCGCTGGACATCCTCCGCGACGGGGTGACGAACCTGCGCGCCGTGGTCGCCGACCTGCTCGACAGCGAGCCGACGACCGTCGACCACAGCGGCCCGGAGGCGCTGCCACAGGTCGTTGAACAACGGCTGCGCAGCTACCCGTGGGTCGCCGACGTCGAGGTGCGGATGCGCGAGGAGGGCCATGTGTTCTTCGGCGAGGCATTCGTGGTCCCGGCCGACGACGCCGATCTTCCGACCAAGATCGAGCAGGCCGTCGCCGAGGTGCTGGCCAGCGACTGGCGGCTACACGATCTGGTGATCATGCCGGTGACGTCACTGGGCGAGCCCAGCGAGCAGCCCCGCGACCCCGAGCCTGCCAGCTGATCAACCGACCGAGATCAGCGGGTGCGGGCGTCTCAAGGACACCGGCGTCTCAAGGACACCGGCGCAGCACCGAACTAACCAGGATGGGATCCGCCGCTGCTCGGCTGGCCGAGCTGCCGGTCAACGACCCCGGTCGCGGGGTCGCGCAGCTGCGCTCCCTGGTCGCCATGGCCACGCTGCTGGGCGACCATCGCCCACTGGACGAGGTCATCGAAGTCGCGGCGGAAGCCGCACGGACGGCGCTGGGCGCAGCCTCGGTGTCCATCAGCCGTTGGGAGCCGCAACGCGGCGTGCTGCGCACGATGGTCAACGTCGACGACCTGGGCCCCCACGAAGACCGCCGCCCTCGCGACGACGTCCGTCCCGGCGAGCAGTGGTGGTTCGCCGGCGCCGGGGGCGGCGAGGTGGGGGCCAAGGTCGGATTCGCCACGTCGGACGGCGACGATCCGGCGTCGGTCGACCGGCTGCGCTCGAGCGGCAAGGCATCCGCCATCGCCGTGCCCATCGTGGTCGAGCGCGCGATGTGGGGTGAGTTGTGGGCCACCACCGCTGCCAGCTCGCCGCGCTTCGACCGCGACCACGCCGAGTTCATGCTCGCGATCGCTGCGCACATCGCGGCGGGGATCGCCAGCGCGACGTGGCGCGAGCGCCTGGCGGCGCTGGCCTACACCGACCCCCTGACGGGTCTGGCCAACCGCCGCGCCTTCAACGAGCGGTTGGAGCGCCTGATGGCCGACGGTGCCGCGGCTGGACCGTTGGTGCTGCTGGTCTGCGACGTCGACGGGCTCAAGGGCATCAACGACCGGCTCGGGCATACCACCGGTGACCAGGCGATCGTCCGTGTCGCCCGCGCCTTGCAGGCCGCCACCGCGCAGGTGCAACCATTACCTGCCTGCGGCCGCTCCCCGGCCTCCGGTTTGCCGAGCGCCCTGGCGGGGCGCATTGGCGGCGACGAGTTCTGTGTGTTGCTGGAGGGCTACGACGTCGAGGTTGCCTGCCGCGTAGCCGAGCAAGCCAATCGGGCACTGTCCAAGATGGGCGGTCCACATGTCTCGCTGTCCTGCGGTATCGCTACCAGCGACGGGCTGACGCGTATGCAGGAGCTGTTCCATCTGGCCGACACGGCGCAGTTCACCGCCAAACGTGCGGGACCAGGCAACGTCTGCGTCGCTGGCGAGACCGGGATCCACTCACCGCCTGCCCGGGCACTGGACGGCAGCGAGCGGCGACGGCTGCGCGGCTCGCGCACGGTGGGCGGCAACCGGGTCCTCGCCGACGTGTTGGGTCTGCTGGACGACACCCTGGGTGTGGCCGCACCGGACGACCGCCTGGTGGCGGTGGCGATGCGGCTCGCCGACGCGCTGGACGCGACGGGCTGGGCGGTGTCGTTGGTGCGCCCCGACCACGACCAGATCCGCACGCTGCGCACAATGGACACCGAGCGTGCGCCGGTGCTGGGCATGCCGGATCAGCGTTGGATCTCCCAACCTCCCGTGTACCGCCTGTCGGACTATCCCCGGACCGCCGACGTGGTCGGGTCGGGCACGGTCAGGGTGCTGCACGCCGACGACCCGGAGGAGGACCCCCTGGAGGTCGCGCTGCTCGACGAGCTCGGCAGCTGCGCCGTGCTCGTGGCGGCCTCATCGTCAGCCGCGGCAGGGACGTACCTGTTCGAACTGTACGCTGACGCTCGCACCGCCGACCTCGACGATGCGGCACCGTGGGTGCGTCTGCTGGTGGCCGAGGCCGTCCGCGGTGCGGGGGCAGCCGGGCCTCGCTGAACCCTTGCCGCGTGCGGTTCGCCCACCGCGGTCCGGCGCCATTACCATCGTGCGGCATGCTCACGGCCCGGCCGTTGGTGCCCTGGCTTGGTCTCGAAGAACCTCTTGTCGATCGGTGGAGTACCTGGTGGAGACGCTGGACGCCGTCCGCATCGTCGGCAGCCTGCTCATCATCGCGGTCGGCTCCGCCCTGGCCGCTCGACGGATCCGCTTCCTCGTTCGACTGGTCCGCAAGGCCCGCCCGATGCCGGAGCGGTCAGGGCCGCTGCGCGAGAAGCTGCGCTACCAGCTGCGCCAGGTCGCCGGCCAGGAGAAGCTGCTGCAGTGGACCGGGCCAGGGATCTTTCATTTCCTGATCTTCTGGGGCTTTCTGATCCTGCAGAGCCAGTCACTGGAGGCACTCGGCGAGGTCTTCGACCCCGACTTCCACATCCCGCTGATCGGGCGCAGCGACCTGCTGGGCTTCGCCCAGGACCTGTTCACGGTGCTGGTGCTGGTGGCGGTCATCGGCTTCGCCTGCTACCGGCTGGCGCAGCGCCCGGCGAGCACAGGCCGCGCGTCGCGCTTCGCCGGCTCCAACCTCGACCAGGGCTGGTACGTCCTGCTGCTGGAGCTCGGGCTGCTGTACACCGTCATGGTGCTGCGGGCGGTGCGCGCGGCGAAGGGCACGCTGCCGTATCCCGACGGCGCCTTCGTCTCGCAATGGCTCGGCGAACGGTTGCTCGGCGGTGTGGGCGACCTGGGACTGGAGGTCATCACCACCGCCTTCCTGCTGGCGCACCTGTCGGTGCTGTTCGGCTTTTTGGTGTTCGTCGTCAACTCCAAGCACCTGCACATCTTCACCACACCGATCAGCGTGTGGTTCTCCCGCCAGCCCAAGGCCCTGGGCAAGCTGGAGACCGAACACATCGACGTCGAGGCGATGACCGAGGACGACGTCCTCGGCGTCGGCCAGATCGAGCACTTCGGGTTCAAGCGGTTGCTGGACATGTACTCGTGCACCGAGTGCGGCCGTTGCCAGAGCCAGTGCCCGGCGTGGAACACCGCCAAGCCACTGTCGCCCAAGCTGCTGATCATGGACCTGCGCGACCACCTGTACGCCAAGGGCCCGTATCTGCTCGACGAGCAGCTGGCCGAGTCGCACGCCAGTGTCGACGTGCTCAAGATGCCGCTGGTCGGCGACACCCCGGGTCAGGACGGGGTGGTGATCGACTACGACGTGCTGTGGAGCTGCACGACCTGCGGCGCATGCGTCGAGGAGTGCCCCGTCGACATCGAGCACGTCGATCACATCATGGATCTGCGCCGGTTCAAGGTGCAGATGGAGTCCAGTTTCCCGACCGAGGCCGGCGGGATGCTGCGCAACGTCGAAAACTCCGGTGACCCGTGGGGCC
The DNA here is from genome assembly GCA_013812395.1 of Euzebyaceae bacterium. Lineage (GTDB taxonomy): Bacteria > Actinomycetota > Nitriliruptoria > Euzebyales > Egibacteraceae > JACCTL01. Next base: position 688 of record JACCTL010000025.1, on the reverse strand, counting down.
TTGGGCAGTCCAAGCGCATGGAGTGGGCAGCCGGCCTGGACGTGCCGGTGGTCGACGGCGAGCTGGACGACGACGTCGAGTACTTGTTCTGGGTCGGCTGCGCCGGCGCGCTGGAGGACCGTTCCAAGAAGGTCACCCGCACGGTTGCCGAGCTGTTCAACGCGGCGGGGGTGCGCTGGGCGGTGCTGGGTTCCGCCGAGTCCTGTACCGGTGACCCCGCCCGCCGCCTCGGCATGGAGTACCTGTTCCAGATGATGGCGCAGGCCAACGTCGCCAAGCTCAACGAGGTCGGGGCCCGCAAGATTGTGGCTACCTGCCCCCACTGCTTCAACACCCTGCGCAACGAGTACCCGGACTTCGGCGGCACCTTCGAGGTGATCCACCACACTGAGTTGCTCAGCCATCTGGTAGCCGAGGGGCGCCTGGCTCCGCAGTCGGCGGTCACCGCGCGCGTGACCTACCACGACCCGTGCTACCTCGGCCGGCACAACGACGTCTACGACCCGCCCCGGCAGGTCGTGGACACCGTGGCCGGGCTGGAGAAGGTGGAGATGGGCCGCTGCCGCAGCCGCGGCTTCTGCTGCGGGGCCGGCGGTGCGCGCTTCTATATGGAGGAGACCATCGGCAAGCGCGTCAACCATGAGCGGATCGACGAGGCGCTCGAGCTGCACCCTGACCTGGTGTCCAC
>JACCTL010000018.1 GCA_013812395.1 Euzebyaceae bacterium | reverse complement strand
GGCGACGTTCTTGCGCCGCGACGGCCAGGTGTGGACCACCGACAAGGACGGCATCGCCCTGTGCCTGCTCGCCGCGGAGATCACGGCGGTGACCGGCCAGAACCCGGCCGAGCACTACCGGGCGCTGACCCAGCGTTTCGGTGCGCCGGCCTATGCTCGGGTCGACGCGCCAGCCACACGCGAGCAGAAGGCAATCCTCAAAGGACTGGCGCCGCAGCAGGTGAACGCCGAGGTGCTCGGCGGTGACCCGATCACCGAGCGGCTGACCGCGGCGGCCGGAAACCAGGCAGCCATCGGCGGGCTCAAGGTGACCACCGACTTCGGCTGGTTCGCGGCCCGGCCGTCGGGGACCGAGGACGTCTACAAGATCTACGCGGAGAGCTTTCGGGGCGACGCGCATCTGCAACAGCTGCTCGACGAAGCACGCGCCATCGTCAGCGACGCGCTGGCCGGCGGCTGACGCCCCGCCCTGCGTTGCGACCTAGGCTGGCAGCTGTCAACGGGAGGTGCTGACCGTGCCGACGCGACGGTGGTTCTGGCCTGTGGTCGGCGTGGCGCTGGCGTTGGTTGCCTTCGACGTCGTCGAGGCGCGGTATGTGTTCGCACCGCTGCTGGGGCTGTTCATCTGGCGGGTGGGGATCGCCTCGCTGGGTTCGCTGCGCCGGGGCGCCGCCTACGTTCCCGACGGTCCGCCCGAGCCCGTCGACCCGCGCGACGAGCGCATCACCTACTGGTGTGGTGGCTGCGGTGCCGAGCTGCTGCTGCTGGTCCGGGGCGCGGCGGTGCCGCCACGCCACTGTGGTGAGCGCATGACCGAGCGGCACGAGGTCGCCCGGCAGTCGCTGCCGTAGCGGGCGCTTGTCCCCATCTGGGGACAAGTCTGTGGACGTGATGACATCGCTGGAATTTCACAGGTCCGCGATGGCAGCGCTCAGCGCCACCGGCTGAGGACGATCAGCCCAGCGGCCATGATCACGAATCCCACGATCAACACGTAGTTCCCACCGGGCAGCATTCCCGGCAGGATGTAGTTCAGCAGCACCAGCGCGAGCCCGAGAAGAATCAATGCCAGGCCCAGCCAGGGCACCCAGCGGGGACTCGGCTTCGGCTTGGGCGGCTTGGGCGGGAGGTAGCTGGAGCGCTTGGACTTCGACTTCGGCACGGGCATCTCCTCCGGGCAGGCGACCGGTCCACGGGCCGGCGGCGCAGGGCGGGATGGTACCGTTGCACCCGAGGCGCAAGGCCTGCGACCTCGCATGTTGTGCACCGGCGGACTGGAACAACTATGAGCTCTGGTGATCCCGCCGGGCCGCGATTGCCTGGCCGGGCCGCCTCCCTTCTCGCGCTGGGACTGGTCGCCACCGTCCTGACCGTGGCCGCGCGCTCGGAGGATGCGCCGACCGTCGGCCGGACAGGACGCCGCCTTGAGCTGGTCGAGCTGATCCGCGCGGAGGAGCGGCGGACCGCCGAGCTCGAGCAGCGCGTCGCCGAGCTCTCCTCGCAGGTCGACGGCTACCAGGAGGCGACGGTCACGGGGAACAAGGCGGTGGCTCGGCTGCAACGGCGCATCGACCGCATCATGATCCCGGCTGGCATGACCCGACTGAGCGGCCCCGGCGTCGCGGTCACGCTGGACGACTCCGCCTTGGACGAGGCGCCCGAGGGCGACCTGAACAACCTCGTCATCCACGAACAGGACCTGCAGGCCGTCATCAACGCACTGTGGGCTGGAGGCGCGGAGGCGATGGACGTCAACGGGCAACGGATCCTGGCCACGACGGCCATCCGCTGCGCGGGCAACACGCTGCTGCTGCACGGCTCGGTGTACTCGCCGCCCTACGTCATCCGTGCGATCGGTGACGCTGTGGCGCTGCGCGCCGCGCTCGACCGTGATCCGGTGGTGGCGAGCTTCCGCACTGCGGTCAGCCAGTACCAGCTCGGTTTCTCCCTCGTCGACCGCCAGATCGGTCTGGCTGGCTACGTCGGCCCGCCGACCATCGATGTCGCCGAGCCGGCCGCCGAGCAACGTTCGTGAGCCACCGCGATGTCGGCGCCCCGCCGATCGGCCCGCTGCTGGCCGGTGGCTAAGCGGCGCAAGCGGGACCGGGTCCTGGAGTGGGCCGAGGCCCGCAGCCTGCGTGTCGGCTCCGTCAACCCGTTCGTCCTCGGGGTGCGGCTGGTGGAGCAGACCGTCAACGACCGCGTCTCCGGGCTGGCCGCAGAGATGGCGTTTTGGGCACTGCTGTCACTGGTGCCGCTGCTCGTCACCTTTGGGGCGACGATGGGATACCTGGAGGATCTGCTCGGCGCGGACACCGTCTTGCGCGGCGCGAACGCGGTGATCCGCGGCCTAGCCGTGATCTTCAGCCCCAGGCTCACCAATCAGGTGCTGGCGCCGTTCCTGCGCGCGCTGCTGACCCAAGAGCGTGGCGGCCTGGCCCTGGGCGGCGCCCTGGTCACGCTGTACCTGGCCAGTCGCGTGTTCAGCGCCACCATCCGGTCGCTGGACACCGCCTACGGCGTCACCGAGCGCCGTGGCCTGGTGATCCAGCGCCTGCTGTCGATCGGCCTGGCGGCCGGCTTCATCGTGGTGGTGGTCCTCACCCTGCTGCTGATGGTCGTCGGCCCGCTGTTGGGGACCGGTCAGACGCTGGCCGACCGCTTCGGGTTCGGTGGGCTGTTCCAAGCGCTGTGGGGAATCGGCCGCTGGCCCCTGCTGGTCGGTATTGTGATCGCGTTCCTGACCTGCGTGTACCGCTTGTGCCCCAACGTCAACTTCGGCTGGCGGGCTTGCCTTCCGGGCGCCGTGCTCGGGGTGGCGCTGTGGATCCTGGCCTCCGTCGGCTTCCGGGTGTACCTGGCGGCAGGCGGCGGCGACAGCGTGCTCGCCGACACCCAGGACGTGGCGGTCGCGCTGGTCGGACGCGTCATCGGCACGCTGGTCGCCACCATCGTGTGGACGTATTTGACGGGGTTCGCCATCCTCGTCGGCGGCGAGCTCAACGCCGAGTTGTGCCGTGAGGTGCGATAGCGCAACCCAGCCAGGCAGCCGGCAGCGGTCGACGTGTCGGCCGTAGGCTTGCCTGATGGGCGCGCGCGTGTTTCTCGTCGACAACTACGACAGCTTCACCTACAACATCGCCCAGGAGCTCGGCGAGCTCGGGGCCCATGTCGAGGTCGCCCGCAACGACGCGTTCACCCTGGACCAGCTGGCGGCGCAACGCCCCGACGGCATCGTCATCTCCCCGGGACCCGGCACCCCGGCCGACGCCGGACTGTCCAACGACGTGATCCGCCGTTTCGGCGGTCATATCCCGCTGCTGGGGGTGTGCCTGGGCCACCAGTGCATCGGCGAGGTCTACGGCGGCCAGGTCGTGCGGGCACCCGAGCTGGTCCACGGCAAGACCTCGCTAATCCACCACGACGACCGGGGCGTCTTCACCGGGTTGCCGCAACCGTTCGACGCCACCCGCTACCACTCGCTGGTGGTGGCGCCCGACAGCGTCCCCGACAGCCTCGAGGTCACCGCGCGCACCACCAACGGCCTGATCATGGGCCTGCGCCACCGCGAATGGGCGGTCGAAGGGGTGCAGTTCCACCCCGAGTCGATCCTGACCACCGCCGGCATGGACCTGCTGGCCAACTTCTTGGCCACGCTGGACGCCGTGGCACATCAGGGCGTGAGCCGCACAGGCCCGGCGTGAGCTTCCGTGTCGCGACGACTAAGTTCGGCGGGAGCTTGCACTACCGCTTCGCCGCGCAGGCCGTCGAGCGCCGCGCCGAGCGCCTGGTGCTGTACTCGCCGGCGGGCACGCCGTGTGACAGCTATCGCGGACGGTTGGCGTTTCCCCTCCACGAGTTGTGGGTGCACTGGCGCAACCGGGACTGGAACCTGATCGTGCAGTGGACCGCCGACTGGCGGCCGCATTGCGAGTACGTCAACATCGGCCTGCCGTCAACCTGGGACGACGGCACCCTGCGCTTCGTCGACCTGGACCTGGACGTCCTGCGGCACCCGGATGGCACGGTGACGCTGGACGACGCCGACGAGTTCGCCGAGAACCAGCTGCGCTACGGCTACCCGTCCGACGTGATCGCTCGGGCCGAGGCCGCTGCCGCGGCGGTGCTGACCCTGGCGAGGGAAGGGGCGCCGCCGCTGGACGGCTCGCTGTATGCCTGGCGGCCCGGTGACGCCCTGCCCTATCTGGAAGCGCTACCGCCTCTAGGTACGTGATCACCGTGGACTGACGCCCGGCGTACGTGGCTGCTGCGAGGCGGGGCGGGCTACGTGGCGGTGCGGCCGACCACCACTGTGGCGCCGGCACGGGTGGCCAGCTGCCCGGAGGCCGTGCGGGCCGCAACCCGGTCCATCGCGACGTGCTCGGTGGCCCCGAGCGCCACGAAGCCGGTGCGTGCCGCACACTCGGCCAACAGGTTGGTCAGATCGCGGCCCACCTCGACGATCGCTTCCAGCTCCGGTGCCAACCGTTTGCACAGCGCGCGGCCCTCGGCCACGTCGTCGTCGCTGGCGACACGGTGCAGGGTCTTGGCCGGCACCCCAAAGGCGGCGGCCCACGAGCGCGCCAGGCGGGCCAGCAGCGGGGCGTTGGGCCCGGGACCGACCGCGACGATGATCTCACGGATGTCGGCGATCTCGCCGGGACGGACCAGCAGCACGTCGCAGGGCGGGTCTGCGAGCACGTCTCGAGCCAGCGCATCGCCGCCGCGCACGGCGGGCTGCCACTCGACGACCACAAGACTGGCCTCGGCTTCCTTGGCCAGCCGGTGGACCCCGGCCAGGTCCGTGGGCGCGTCGCCGTCCCAGATCATGGCCGTGACACCGCGTTGCTGGGCGAGCATGGTCACGGTCTCGGCGGCTTCTGCCCCGTCACAACCGTGCAACGCGGGGCCGTGCGCGTGCAAGGCGCCGCCACCGACAGCGGCCGCGGCGAGGTTGGTCAGCACAGGAGCGTTACGCGTCGTCCGGTACAGCACCAGGGTGGAGCCGGGAGCATCCAAGAGGTTGCCTCCAAAGCGGCCGCAGCCACGGGGGGGCTCGCCAGGTTAGCCCGCGCTGCCCGTCTTGTGCAGGGTGGGACAGGACACTGTTCGCTCGGTGGCAGGATGCGGGGCATGGACGTGGTCATCCTCGGCGCGGGACTGGCGGGTCTGGTGGCGGCTCGCGCGCTGCGTGCACAGGGCGCCAGCGTGGCGCTGGTTGACCGGTCCGACGTGCCCGGAGGCCGGTTGGCCAGCCGCAGGATCGGTGCCGCGACGCTGGACCACGGCGCCCAGTTCTTCACGGTCCGGTCCCACGCCTTTGCGGCCCTGGTGCGGGCCTGGACCGACGAGGGCTGCCCGATCCGGGTGTGGAGTCACGGGTTCGCCCACGCCCCCACCATCGCGGCGGGGCCGGATGCGGCCGAAACCGGCACCGACGGCCATCCCCGCTACGTGGTCGGCGACGGCATGCAGACGCTCGGCCGTCACCTCGCGGTGGGCACCGACGCGCGCTTCGCCGCCCCGGCCACAGCGGTGGCCCCGTCGCGTCGGGGCTGGCGCGTCGTCATGCGGGAAGGCCGGGTGCTGGAGGCCAAGGCGTTGATCTGCACCCCGCCGTTACCCGAGTCGTTGGGGCTGCTGAACGCCGGCGGGGTGGACGCGGGTGACGCCGCTGCGCGGCTGCGCTGCGTGCGCTTCGAGCCGTGCCTGGTGTTGCTGGCGGTGCTCGACCGGCCTGTGGGGCTGCCGCCGCCCGGCGGCGTGCAGTTCGCCGGCGGACCGGTGACCTGGCTCGCCGACAACGCCACCAAGGGTGTGTCAGCGCAACCGGCGCTGACTGTGCACGCGGCGGCGGACTGGTCGGTGGCACACGACGAGGACAGCGACGGTCCCATCGCGGCGGCACTGTTGGCGCTATCGGCACCGTGGACACGCGACGCGATCGTCGAACGGGCGGCGGTCGCCCGGTGGCGTCACAGCCGTCCGGTCGAGCCGCTCAGGGATCGATGCCTGGTCGTCGAGGGACCGGCCGGCCCACTGGTCCTGGCCGGCGACGCATTCGGCGGCGCCAAGGTCGAGGGGGCGGCGCTGTCGGGGTTGGCCGCCGCGGCCCAGGTCCAGGCCAGCCTTGCGCTCAGGTAGCCCGGAGGCGGTAGCGCGTTGTGCTCGGGTCGAGAGGCCGAGGGTGGCGCTACGGCGCCTGCTCGGTCGGCGGCGGTTGGCCGGCCTCCTCGGTCGGTGGCGGTTGGCCGCCCTGCTCGGTCGGGGATGGTTGGACCGCCCGCTCGGTGGGTTCGGGTTCGGTGGGCTCAGGCTCTGGTTCGGTCGGCACCGGCTCAGGCTCAGGCTCGCTGCCCTGGGAGACCACCAGGGTCACCGTGGAGCCGAACGGCACCTGGGAGCCGGCTTCGGGCTCGGTGCGGATCGCGTCGCCCTGGTCCACGCTGTCGTGGAAGGTGCGCACCACCGCGACCTCGACACAGGGGGCCGTTGCGCAGGCGTTGCGCAGGCGCTCGGCGGCCACACCCTCGGGGTCCCCGCTGACGTCTGGCAGGCGGACCGACTCCGGACCCGCCGACACGACGTAGGAGACGTCGCTGCCCTCGGTGACCTCACTGCCAGCGGCGGGGTCACTGCGGATCACCAACCCGGCCTCGATGTCGTCGCTGCGCGCCTCCTCGGTCTCGCCGATGGACAGGCCCGCCTGCTGCAACGCCCCCCTGGCATCGTCCTCGGTCAGGCCCCGCAGCCGGGGCACCTGCACGGTGGGCGTTCCCGTGGAGATCACCAGCGCGACGATGCTGTTTTCGGGGACCTCGACCTCCGCCGGCGGGTCGCTGCTGATGACCCTGCCCTCGCCGACCCGCGGGTCCTCCACCCGTTCGACGACCTCGCCCCGCAAATCCGCGTCGCGCAGCTCCCGTTCAGCTCGCTCGACCTGCATGCCCTCGACGTCGGGCACGACCACTTGGCGCACCGAATCGGTGGCGAACAGCCGGGTGAGGGCGAACACCGCCGCCGCGACCACCGCCAGCAGCAGCAGCGCGAGCATCACGTAGCCGAAGCGGCGCCGGCCTGGGTGGTCTGGCGGCGGGGTGTACTCATCCTCGACGTACCGGCGGGCGCCGGTGGTGATCATGGCGGTGTCGGCTGGATCCCGGCGGATCGCCTGCGTGGTGGCGTAGGCCATTACCGGGGGCGCCGACACCGGCTGGCCTTGGGCCGCCCGCTGGATGTCGTCGTGGAACTCGTGTGCCGTCTGGTAGCGGTTGTCCGGGTTCTTGGCCATCGCCCGCAGGACGACGGACTCCAGGGCCGGCGAGATCTCGTCGTTGATCTGTGACGGCGGCTCCGGCGGTTCCGAGACGTGCTTGTAGGCCAACGCGACGGCGCTATCGGCGGTGAAGGGTTGGCGGCCGGTCAGCATCTCGTACAGCACGACGCCGAGGCTGTAGACGTCGGTGCGCCGATCGACACTTTCGCCCTGGGCCTGCTCGGGAGCGATGTAGGCGGCGGTGCCGAACACCGCGGCGGTTTGCGTCACCGTGTCCACGCCCGCGGCGCGGGCGATGCCGAAGTCGGTGACCTTCACCTGGCCCTCGTCGGACAGCATGATGTTGGCCGGCTTGATGTCGCGGTGCACCAGGCCGCGCTCGTGGGCGTAGTCCAAGCCGAGCGCGGCGTCGCTGGCAATCTCCCCAGCCCGGTCAGGCATGACGCCTTCGCGGCGCAGCAGGTCACGCAGGCTGCGCCCGGCGACGTACTCCATGACGATGTAGGGCCGGGCGTCCTGCTCGCCGGTGTCGTAGACGGCGACCATGTTGGCGTGGTTGAGGCTGGCGGCGGCCCTGGCCTCGCGCTTGAAGCGCTCCAGGAAGGCCGGGTCGTCGGTGTAGCGCTGGTGGAGCAGCTTGACGGCGACCTGACGGTCGAGGACCTTGTCGTAGGCCAGCTCGACGTCGGCCATCCCGCCCTGCCCGAGCAGGCCCTGCAGCACATAGCGGCCGGCCAGCACCCGACGGCTGGGACCGTCAGACACCGCGGTGGTCTCGTCGTCCAACGCCCGAACGCCTACTCGTCGACCGCAGCGTCGATGACCTTACCGGCAATCGGCGCGGCGACTGCACCGCCGGTCGCCTCGCTGCCGACGTCACCGCCGTCGGGCAGGACCACCGCCACGGCGACCTGGGGGTCGTCAAACGGGGCGAACCCGGTGAACCACACGGTGGGGTTGGCGCCCTCGGCGGTCTGTGCCGTCCCCGTCTTGCCGGCGACCTCGACGCCCGGGACCGCCGCCGCCCCCCCACTGCCGTTGGTCACCACACCCAGCATCATGTCCTGCAGCGCCTGGGCGGTCTCCCGGCTGACGGCGCGGGCGTCGTCCTGGCCGTCGAGCACCAGCATGGACGGCGTGATCTGGCGGACGACCCGCCCGGCGAAGTCCTCGACGCGGGCGATGACATGCGGGCGCATCAGCACGCCGTCGTTGGCCACGGCGGCCGACACCATGGCCATCTGCAACGGGGTTGCCCGGACATCGCGTTGGCCGATGGCACTCTGCGCGGTGGACGGCGGGTCCAGCTCGGAAGGGATCACGCTGGCGGCCATCGGCAACCCGAGGTCGAAGGTCTGGTTGAAGCCGAATGCCTCGGCTTGCTCCACCAGTTTGGCGGCGCCGATGTCGACCCCCAGCTGGGCAAAGGTCGTGTTGCAGCTCACCTCGAACGCCCGTGCCAGGGTGATCGGGCTGCCGCCGTTGCACAGGCCGCCGCCAAAGTTGGGGATGGTGGCGGTCGTCTGCGGCGGGGTGTACCCCGACGGGTCGTCGAAGGTGTCGTCGGGGTCGATGCCATCCTCAAGAGCGGCCGCCGCGGTGATCACCTTGAACGTCGAGCCGGGCGGGTAGGTCTCACGCAACGCGCGGTTGCGCCGCTCGTTCTCGCTGCGCTCCCAGTAGCGGACCGCCCGCGCCCGGTCGAAGGTGGCCAGCCGGTTGGGGTCGTAGCTGGGATTGGCCCACAACGCGAGCACTGCCCCCGTCTGCGGTGCCAGCGCAACGACGGCACCGACACGGTCGCCCAGCGCCTCGCGTGCGGCTCGCTGCACCTCGGGCCGCAGCGTGACGACGACGTCGTCGCCCTCCGGCTCCCGGCCGGTCAACAGATCGCCGACGTTGCGGGCGAACTGCTCGGGGGCGTCACCCACCAGAAGGCCGTTGGCGGTGTCCTCCAGCCCGGCCCGCCCGTACAGCAGGGAGTAGAAGCCGGTCACATGGGCGTACAGCTCCGGCTCGGGATAACGGCGCCGGTACTCGAAACGACCACCGTCGGTGGCGACGGACTCCGCGAGCACGGTGGTGTCGCGGCCCTTTCCCGCCACGATCGAGCCTCGGCGGATCGAGTACTCGGCGATGATCTTGCGGCTGTTGCGGGTGTCGTTGCTCAGGCCGTCGGCGCGCAGCACCTGCAAGAAGTTGAGGTTGACGAACAACGCTCCGAACAGCAGGAACAGCACGATGGCGACTCGGCGGACCTGACGGGTCATGGGGTAGCCCGTCCCGCCGACGTCGACGACGACGAGGCGGACACCCGCAGCAGCAGCGCGACCAGGGCGTAGTTGGCCAGCAGCGACGAGCCGCCGTAGGACATGAACGGCAAGGTCACGCCCGTCAGCGGCAGCAGCTGCGTCACACCGCCGAGGATCACGAACACCTGCAGGCCGAACAGGAACGTCAGTCCGGCGGCGAGCAGCTGCCCGAAGTCGTCGGGACTCCGCGTGGCCACCGAGAAGCCGCGACCGACGAACAGAAAGAAGCACAGCAACAACGCGGTCGTGCCGAGCAGGCCGATCTCCTCGCCGAACGCCGCGAAGATGAAGTCGGTGTTGACCTCGGGGATGATGTCAGGTCGTCCCTGGCCAAGGCCGACGCCGAAGATGCCGCCGGTGGCCATGGCGAACAGGCTCTGGGCCACCTGGTAGCCGGCGTCCTCGTAGACGCTCCAGGGATCGAGCCAGGTCAGGATCCGTGACTGCACGTGGCTGAAGACTGTCCATGCGGCGAAGGCGCCCACACCGAACAGCGCCAGGCTCAGCAGTACGTAGGTCAGGCGGGCCGTGGCCACGTACAGCATCGCCACGAAGATGCCGAAGACCAGCAGGCTCAACCCGAGGTCCTTTTGGAACACCAGCACCGCCAGGCTGACGCCCCAGACGGCCAGAATCGGTCCGAAGGCGCGCGCCGGAGGGACCATCAACGGCCCAAGGCGGTTGGTCGCCACGGTCAGCAACGCCCGCTTCTCGGCCAGGTAGCTGGCGAAGAAGGTGACCAGACCCAGCTTGGCGACCTCTCCCGGCTGGAAGGACAACCCACCCAGGCCGAGCCAGATCCGGGCGCCGTTGACCTCTTTGCCGATGCCGGGCAGCAGCGGCATCAGCAGGAACGCCAGCGCACCGATGCCGACGAGGTAGCGGTAGTCATCCAGCATGCGGTGATCGCGCACCACCACCAAGGTGAGGATGAACACCACGATCGCCACGACCGTCCAGATGGTCTGCGCCGGAGCCTGCGTCGTCTGCTCGGCGAAGTCCAGCCGGCGCACCATGACCAGGCCGAGGCCGTTGAGCAGGAACGCCAGCGGCAGCAGGACCGGGTCGGCGCCGGAAGCCAGGCGGCGGCTGGCCAGATGCGCCGCTGCGCCCAGCGCCGCCATCGCCCCGCCGTAGGCTGCCAGCCCTGGTGGCACCGCACCGGTTTGGGCCAGATCGACCAGGACATACGCCCCGATCGTGACCAGCAAGGCCAGGATGAGCAGGCCCAGCTCGGAGTTCGCCTTGCGGCGGGCGTCAGCCGGCGCCTTCGCGGCTGCCGCGACGGCGCTCATGGCGACTCTGACGGGTTGGTCCGGCCGGGCCGACGCGGGCTGGTCGCCGCCGGCTCGGCCGCGTCGTCAACCTGGGCCTGCCACTCGTCGATGGTCGCCTTGGCCTCGCTCTGCGAGGCGACGGTGATGCCTTCGGCGAGGCGGGCACGGATGCGGGGGTCGAGGTCGTTCACGGCCGGTCCGGTCACCTCGGCGACGCGGAACAGGTCGATCCCGACGACTTGTTGCGGCAGGCCACGGAAGATCGCAACGTCCCCGCCGAGGTCGCCGAGGAACCACGCGCGGCTCAACAGCAGCCAACCTCCACCGCCAAGGACGGCCAGCAGCACGATCGCCGACAGCAGGACCGCCAGCACACGCTTGACCCGACCTCCCCGTTCCGGAGCCGGAGCCGCGACACCTGCCCGCGCCCCGTAACGGCTGAAGTCGGTGGCGAAGTCATGACCGTCGCTGTCGGGTCGGGTTCGGATGGCGATGCTGGACCGCCCGCCGCCACCGGCAGCGGCGCGGGCGCCGCCGCCTCCCGAAGAGCCCGAGACCGCCGCCGCGATGGCTTCGGTTGGCTGGTCGTCGGCATCCTCGCCCGACTCGGCACGCAGCAGCACGACGGTGATGTTGTCGGGGCCGCCCCGGTCGTTGGCCGCCGCCAGCAGCCGGCGCACCGCCTCGTCGCCGTCGTCGGTGCTGTTCAGGATCTCGGCGAGCTCGCTGTCGACGACGGGCCCGCTCAGCCCGTCGGAGCACAGCAGCACCTGGTCCCCGGGCTCCAGGACCAGCGGCGGCAGCGTGTCGACCTCCACTTCGCGGTCAACGCCGATGGCCCTGGTGACCACACTGCGCTGCGGATGCGTCGCGATCTCGTCGCGCGACAGCCGGCCCTCCTGCACCAGCTGCTCGACCAGGGTGTGGTCGGTCGTCAGCTGGGTGATCTCCTCGCGCCCGCGCAGCAGGTAGGCGCGGCTGTCACCTACGTGGGCCAGGTGCAGGCTGCCGTCGCGGACCATCGTCGCGGTCAGCGTGGTGCCCATGCCGGACAGGGCAGGGTCGGACTGCGCCTGCGCGACCACGTTGCGGTTGGCGGCCTCGATGGCCTGGCGCAGGGCCTCGGTGGCGTCCGCCCCGTCGCGGTAGGTCCGCCCGTCGAGGTCCTCGACGGGCTTGAGC
>JACCTL010000004.1 GCA_013812395.1 Euzebyaceae bacterium | reverse complement strand
AACACGCCGACGACGGTCCAGCGATCGTTGACGGGAGCGAGCACGACCCGCATCGGCGTCGGCCCGTCGAAGGCCACGCTGCGCATCTGCGCCAGGGATTCGGCTCCGAAGGCGGCGATGAACGGCTGGCTGTCGGTGACGTCGGTCAGCAGTTCCACCTGGCCTGCCGAGAACTCGGCTTCCATGCCGCACAGCGACTCGGCGAGGTCGCTGTCGCCCAGCAGGCCACCGGGATGCTGGGCGGCCCTTTCGCAGGCCAGGCGGTCGCTCACCCACTGCGCGGCAGCGTCGGCGGCTCCCTGCTCCGGCGGGTACAAACCATTGATGGAGCCCTCAGTGTAGGCGACCCGCCAGCTGTCGGACTCCGGGTGCGCTGCCCAGGTGGCGTTCGCGCGAGCCGGGACGAGCCCGACGAACTCGTCCAGCGTCGAGCGCAGCCGCAGTGCCGTGGTGGCTTGAACACCATCGTCGATCTCGCGCAAGCCCTTCAGGCGGTAGCCCGTGATAGGCGGCAGGTCGGCATGCGCCGCGATCCAGCCTTCCCGGCCACCGAAGTCCTCTTGGTCCTGCGCCGACAAGAAGGCATAGGACCTTGCGAAGTCTCCCGCCACTTCGGCGTCGAGGAACCCGGTGACGGCGTCGCGGGCCCGTGCCGCGACGGCCGGTGGTGGCTCCCGCTTCGCAGCGCCCGCGCCTGCGTCTGCTGTTGCACCGCCGGTCTGGGCCGGGACGGGCAGTTCGGTGGCCGACGACACCGGATCGGCCTGCGGTGACCGCGGCCGAGCGATCCAGCTGGCCAGGGCAACTCCCAGGAGCAGTCCCACGATCAGGACGCCGATCGTGCGTACGGTGCCCGTCGTCCTCGGTCCAGTCGTTGGCAATCCGCACTCCTCGTGTCGAGGTCTTGTGTCCTACCGCTGCGCTACATGAGGACGGCCCAGCGCGTGCGCCCCCGCACACGACGCGCAGGCCAGCCCGGCGGCCGTGGTGGCCGTCGAGACTCGCCTGCCGGATGCTGATTCCCCTCTGCCGTTCGCCCCGGTTCGTCGCTAACGGCCCGAGGTGTTGGTACGCCGGCGATCGAACCGAGCCGGAAGTCGTGCTGCTGGCGGTTGTCAGCTTGTCGCATTGGCCACCTGCAGGGCCATCCCAGAAACCTGGGGGATGGTACGACACCCCCAAGTGGTGTGCCGGTTGGGGCGCTGCGCGCAGATTCCCTCTTGATGCAGCGAAGCGGTGGGCACATTCCCGTCCTCATGTAGCGAAGCGGTAGGCCACATTTCCGGTACTGCGGTGCCGCTCATGGCGGTAGGGTCATGGAGGTGGGGGCAACGGGGGTGAGTTGTGGGGGCAACGGGGGTGAGTTGTTGGAACGAGCTTGCGGCGCTGTGTGCCCGCCGGCCGGAGGCTGCTGCCTTGCGTCTGGCCGCGCTGGGGTGCCTGGACGGTACCTTGGACTTCGACGCGGCCTGCATCGGCACGCTTGACCCTTCCAGTGGCGTGGTGACCAGCGTCGTCACCCACGGCCTGCCTGCCGTGCGCGCCTGGCGCTTCCTAGAGGCGCAGTCACCGGGCAGCGCCGGCTGGTCGACGGCGCGCCTGCAGCTGGTGGCTGATGGCGTGGCCTGGGGAGCCATGGTGTTGCTGCGCCGACCGGGTCGAGACGAGTTCGCCGCGCGGGAGGCCGCGACCCTGGCGACCGCTGGTCCCTTGCTGGCGGCGGCACTGCGCGACGCGGCACCAGGACCGGAGTGGGAAGGCGAGCTGGTCAACCGACCGGGCACCCTCGTCGTCGGCGGGGACGGTCTGCCGACGGGCATGACCAACACTGCTCGTCACCTGTTGCGCGAGCTGGCTGGACTCGACGAGCCGTCCCCCGGTGTGCTGCCAACCGTCGTCAGTGTCGTGGCCTCGCGGGCCCGTGAACGCGGCCACCCTGTCAGAGCCCGGGTGCTCAGCCTCGGTCGGCGCTACCTGGCTGTGACCGCCGAGTGCCTACCCGGCAAAGGCCCCAGGGGCAACGTCGCCGTCGTGGTGGAGCCAGCCCGGCCCGAGGAGATCGCGGCGGCAATGCTGTACACGGTGCCCATCACGCCCCGCGAACGCTCGGTGGCGGCGCTGGTCATGCAAGGGCGGTCCACCGCGGAGATGGCCATGGCCTTGGGCATCAGCAAGTGGACGGTCCAAGACCACCTCAAGGTGATCTTCGACCGGCTGGGAGTGCGCAGCCGCCGGGAGCTGGTGAGCCACCTGCGAGGCGTCTCGCGCTCAAGTAGCGGGAACGCACCGATCTAACGTGCCGTGTCGGGACGGTGGCGCCGGGGCTCGTCCCCCTCCTCGACGGCGTCGAGCAGGATCACCGCGTGGTCCCGAGCTTCGCTGGTCAGCACCGGTGGGGTCGAAGGCAGCTCGGCGAACAGGTCGAGCAACTCGGCGATACGCAGCGCAGTGCCGGCATCGAGGGTCACAGCCATCAGGTCCTCCTGGTCTCAGCCAGCCACCTTCCCATCCCGACTACGCTGCACGCATGTTGTCCCGCCAGCTGGTGCAGTCCGGGTCGCCGTACGAGCCACGTGTGGGGTTCAGCCGCGCGGTGCGTGTTGGCGATCGAATCCTGGTCGCGGGCACCGCGCCGGTCCAGCCCGATGGGGGGTGCGACCCCGACCCCGGTGCGCAGGCCGAGCGCTGTTGGGCGATCGTGGCCGAGGCGCTGGCCGCCGCGGGCACGGGCATCGAGCAGGTCGTGCGCACGCGGATGTACCTGACCGACGCCACCGATGTCGAGGCCATCGGCGCGGTGCACGCCGCGGTTTTCGGTGACGTCCGACCCGCCGCGACCATGGTGGTGGTGGCTGCCCTCATCGATCCCCGGTGGCGGATTGAAGTCGAGGCCGAGGCCGTGGTCGACTCCGCCGACGGCGCCAATTGACGTCGTTGGGCGCGGCCGCCCAATCCCCGGGGCCATTCGGCGCTTCGAAGTGCTACGATCTGCTACAGCCCGGCAAAGAGACAAAGAGACACCGAGTGCCCCGGCAGATGGAGACCGAGTGCTATGGCGACCACCATCGCGCAGCGCGACCTACGCAACGACAGCGCCGACATCCTGCGCCGTGTGGAGGCCGGCGAGGAGTTCATCGTGACCCGCAACGGCACTCCGGTGGCGGAACTCCGCCCGGCCGCTCGCCGACGGGGGGTGTCTCGGCAGCAACTGACCGAGGCGTTTAAGGGTGTACCCACCGTCGACCTGCAGCAACTTCGGACAGATCTCGACAAGAGCGTTGACCCCACGATGCGTGATCCCTGGCAAGCGCGTGGCTGAAGGGGCGCCGACCCGAGGACTGCTTGACACCTCCGTCCTCGTTGAACTTGGCCAGGGCATCGACGATCCCGCGGCGCTGCTGCCAGAACGAACGGACATCTCGGCGATTGCGCTGGCGGAGCTGTCGGCCGGACCGCTGCTGACCGACGATCCCGATGAGCGCGGCCGTCGGCTGCAGCTCCTCCAGCGCGTGCAGGCGACGTTCGACCCCCTGCCTTTCGACGACCGGTGTGCCGCCGCCTACGCTCGCGTGGTCGCTACCACCCGGGAGTCCGGCCGGTCCCACCGCAGCCGCGTTGCCGACCTCCTCATCGCGGCGACCGCACTCGCCCACCAACTGCCGCTCTACACACGCAACCCCGATGACGTCGCGCATCTGGCCGGAACGTTGGACGTCGTAGCGGTCTGACTGGCGTTCCCGGCCATCGCTACACCGCCGCGAGGGCGATGACGCGCGCGTCGGAGCCGTTCGCCGTCTTGACCACCTCGATGCCGGCGGTGATGCGTTCCCGCAGCGCCCCGACATGGCTGATGATCCCGACCAGGCGGCCGCCCTCGCGGAGCCGGTCGAGTTCGGCCAGGGCCTGTTCGAGCGCTTCGGCATCCAGCGCGCCGAAGCCCTCGTCGACGAACAGCGTGTCCAGGTGCACACCACCGGCGTGGCGTCCGACCACGTCCGCCACGCCCAACGCCAGCGCCAGTGACGCTTGGAATGTCTCGCCGCCCGAAAGGGTGGAGGGGTCACGCTCGGTGCCGGTGTAGGCGTCGGAGACGATGATCCCCAGCCCCGAGGCACCACCCCCCTTGACTCGGGCGTCGCTGTGACGCAGGGCGTAGCGGCCGCCCGTCATCGCCAGCAGGCGCACCGAGGCCGCCTCGGTGATCTCCTCCAGATAGGAGGCGAGCACGTAGCGCTCCAGCGACATCCGTAGCGGGTTGCCGGTGCCGTTACAGACGTCGGCCAGGTGACGGAGGCGATCGGACTCCTCCAGCGCGGGTCTCAGCCGTTGCGATGCGTCCGCGTGCTGGGCCGCGAGCCGGGACAGCTCCTCGGCCGCGCCCGACACCGCGCCGTGGCGGCGGTGCGCGGCGCCGACCGCGTCGTCGAGCTCCCGGCAGACGGCCCGCAGTGTCTCCAGATCCGGCGGATCTTCGGCAGGACCGAGATCGACAAGCTGTTGACGGGCAGCGCGGCGGTCCTCGCCGTGGGCGGCGACCTGGCTCCGCAGGTGGTCGACCGCGTCGTCGCCGAGCAGCGCCGCACGGGCCTGGTCGGCGTCATCGAAGCTGCGCTCGACCAGCAGCCCGGCCAAGCGACGAGCGCACGACGAGGCATCGGCCTTTGCGGCGCTGTGCTTGACGGCCAGCGCGGTGATGGCCTCGACGGCGGACAGCAGCTGCGCGACCTGCTCGGCAGCGCCGCGCGGGTCCGGGTCGCCTGGAAGGTCACGACGCAACGCCTCGGCTTGCGCTGCCACGGCGGCCTCGGCCGCGTGCTGGCGACCGCGTGCCGCGGCGCTGCCGGTTCGCGCGTCGCTGGCCTCGCTGCGTGCCTGCTGCAGCTGCTGGTCCAGGTCCTCGATGCGATCGCTGAGGCCGGCGGCACGGCTGGCGAGATCTCGGTCTGCTTCGAGGTCCGCCGCGGCGGTGGCCGCCTGCCGTCGCGCCGCGGCCGGGTCGTCGGCGGCGGCACCGGCTACGGCCGTCCTGGCGGCCAAGGCCCGGTCACTGGCGGCGACGACCTCGGCGACCCGGTTCGCGGCCTGGCGACTGCGCGACGCTAGGGCGGCGGCAACATGAATCTGGTAGTCGTCGATGCCACCGATGCGGTCGCCTGCGGGCGCCGGGTGCGTCGTGGAACCGCAGACGCTGCAGGCCACGCCGTCGACCAGGGCGGCGGCCAGTTCGCCGGCCATCCCGTCGATCCGTCGCTGGAGCAGCTCCAGGTGCCGCTCGTTGGCGTCGGTGGCCTCGGCCTGGGCGTCGCTGAGCTCTTCCAGCGCCGCCGCGTGCCGGCGTCGCAGGCCGACCAACTCGGCGGCGGCGGCCGCGGCGGCTTGCAACTGCTGCACCTGTGCCCCCCTCGCCGTGCTGCGGTCGGTCGCGCGCCGGGCGGCGTCGTGGTCGCTTACAGCCCCGGCCAGCCCCCCTTCAAGGCGCAAGGGGGCGGCGTCGAGTTCCTCGCACCGTGCCTGCAAGTCGTCGGCGTCGCGGGCGGCCGCCACCGCCGCGGTTCGTGCCTGTTGCAGCGCCTCGTGGCGCCGCAACAGCGCCTCGATGTGCGTCGCGGCGTCGCGGACGGCATCGCGTGCAGCCCCGGCGCCGTCGACGCTGATGCCTTCCGGACGCGTGAGCGCCGCCAGCGAGTCACACAGGTCGTTGAGTACGACCGGCAGGTCGGCAGCGGCTGACCCAAGCCGCGCGGCAGCGATGTCGCAGCGCCGGTCGAGGTCGACGAGATCGGCGCCGGCAGCGGCGACCGCTTCGAGCAGCGGCGCGCAGGGGGCGGCCCGTTCGGCGGTGCTCAGCTGCTGGCGTGCGGTGGCGACCTCGTCGGCTTCGGCGTCGAGGCGTCGCAGCGTGGTCTCGGCCTGGGACCGCCGGCGGCAGCGGTCGGCTCGCAGCGTGGCCTCGGTCAGCTGCGCGTCAGCGTCACGGGCTGACGCTTCCGCCCCGAGGGCGTGGGTGCCCGCCTCCTCGACGAGCTCGGCCGCGGCAAGGGCCAGACGATCGAAGCGCGGCTGTATCCCGCCCGACAGATGAACGGTGCCCGCGTCGCTGGCGGCTTGGGCGGCCTCGGCTTCGCCATCGGCAGCGATGTCGGCCCAGCGCGCGATCGCCTGGCGCCACAAGCCGTCGAGGTCGGCGCGCCGCGCCGCGACGGCCGCGTCGGCCTGGCGCGCGCGTTCCAGCAACTGCTGGGTGTAGCGATCGAAACGCTTGGTGCGAAACAGCGTCGACAGCAGTCGCCGGCGGTCGGACGGATCGGCACGCAGCGCGTCGGCGAACTGCCCTTGCGGCAGCACCACGACCTGGGCGAACTGCTGACGATTCAGCCCGATCAGGTCGAGCACCGAACGGCCGACGTCTTCCACCCCTTCGGCCACGGGAATCCACGTTGCGTCCTGGCGCCGCGCCAGCGTGGCCTTGGGCTTCTGCTGCGTCGTGCCCGTGCCGCTCCTCTTGGCACGCTCGTGCTGAGGGACCCGCGTTACGCGGTAGTCCTGGCCACGCAGGCAGAACTCGAAGGCCACTCGGCTCTCAATCTGGGGACCCGCGTGGTCGCTGCGCAGCCGGTCGATGCCGCGATCGCTGGCGGGACGCCCGTACAACGCGTAGGTCATCGCATCCAGCAGCGACGTCTTGCCGCCGCCGGTGGGACCGTGGATCAGGAACAGGCCCTCCTCGGCGAGGGTGTCGAAGTCGAGCATCACGCCCCCGGCATACGGCCCGAACGCAGCGATCTCCAGCCGCCGTGGTCTCATGCGGCCGGCTCGCGGGCGGTGTCGTCGATGACCTGGGCGCAGACGGCGAGATCTTCGTGGTCGAGCGGTGCTCCGGTGACGTGGGTGACGAAGTCGCCGACCAGGTCGAGATCATCACGGCCGGCGACTCGCTGGCGATAGGTCTCGGCGTCGCCGCCTGCTGCGACCGGCGGTTCGTGGCTCAGCGACACCGCCCAGGGGAAGCGGGAACGCAGCTGCGCCATGGGGTCACGTGGCAGCACCTGGTCGGTGAGCACCGCCTGCACCCAGCAGGCTTCCGCGGCGGTCCAGGCTCGGCTGGTCAGCAGCTGGTCGAGCGGCCCGCGCACGCAGGCGAGGGGTCGCCCGGCTGGCAGGTCGGCCCACTCCAGCTGCAGCCCGCCGTCGGCCGCGATGTCCACCAGCCAGGCGCCCTTTTCCTGCTGTCGCTCCGAGAACGAGTAGGGCAGCGGCGAGCCGGCGTACTGCATCCTGCCGTGGGCGAAGGACTGGCGACCGTGCAGGTGGCCCAGCGCCACATAGTCGAAGCCGCCGAGACAGCCCAGCGGGACCCGGTCGGCGCCGCCGAGGCGCAACACCCGTTCGCTGTCGCACGGCTGCCCGCCTGCGGCGAAGGCGTGTGCCACGGCCACCGACCGGCGCGGCGACCCCCCGGCGGCCAGGTCGTCGCGCGCCCGGTCCAGCGCCAGGCGCAGCACCTGCGCATGCGTGCGGGCGTCGGGGTCGCCGAGCTGGTGACGAGCAATCTCGGGTTCCAGGTAGGGGATCGGGTAGATCGCGAGGTCCGGTCCGCCGTCGTCGGCCGGCACCATGACCGGCTGCCCGGCCGTTCGCACGTCACTGCGGATGTGCACGCCGGCGGTGGCCAGCAGCGCATCGGCGAACCGCAGCCGGGCGGGAGAGTCGTGGTTGCCGCTGATGGCCACCACCACGGCGCCGGCGCCGCGCAGGCGCGCGAGGGTTTCCGAGAGCACGGCGACGGCGTCGGCCGGCGGGATCTGCCGGTCGTACACGTCACCGGCGATCAGCACGACGTCGATGGACTCGGCGGCGACCAGCTCGACCAGCGCGTCGAGCACCGTCACCTGCTGGTCGAGCAACGGGGCGCCGTGGAAACCGCGCCCCAGATGCCAGTCAGCCGTGTGCAGCAATCGCATGTCTGGCACGGTACGAGGCCACTGCGACAGATCCCAGCAAGCCCGACCGGGTTATTCACCGGCCGCTGGGCCAGCCAGGCCTCAGCCGCGCAGGCTGGCCACCTCCAGGTCGGCCACGCCCAGCTCGTCGTCCGGGTCGAGTTGCGTCAGGAACTGCCGGCAGCGCTCCGCCTCATTCATCTCGCCGATCTCCGCCGCCGCACGCATGAGTACGTGCACGCTGCGCAGGAAACCGCGGTTGGGTTCGTGGCGCCACGGCACCGGACCCTGGCCGCCCCAGCCCGCCTTGCGGATGCGGTCCAGCCCCCGGTGGTAGCCGGTGCGGGCGAAGGCGTAGGCGGCGACGGGATCGCCCTC
Source organism: Euzebyaceae bacterium (assembly GCA_013812395.1). GTDB lineage: Bacteria > Actinomycetota > Nitriliruptoria > Euzebyales > Egibacteraceae > JACCTL01. The sequence goes on along the minus strand of JACCTL010000004.1, from coordinate 1,258 downwards.
TTCCAATGCCCATGCGCCCAGATGCGCCCAGGCCTCCAGGAACGTCGGTTGCTTACGGACCAGGCGGCGTAGGCGGCGGCCTAGTTCGAGGGGACCCTCGTCGGAGGCGTTCAGCGCCTCGTCGAGCCCCTCGGTCGACGCGGCCGGCTCCGCGTCGAGCAGCGTTTCGCGGACTCCGTGTAGTGGCAGCTCAGGCATACGGGGGTTCTACCCGATGCCAAGCGGCCGGATCAGTCCTGCACGACCTCCACGGACGTGGTGCAGGTGATCTGCGGATGAATGCTGCGGAACACCGGGCAGTGCTGGGCGTGGAAGCCATGAACTCGGTCGACCGTGTCGCGGTCCGTTGCGGCGTCGACGCGAAGCCGGTAGCTGACGTGGATGCGCTTGATCACCAACGTCTTGCCTTCCAACTCCACCTGCCCGACCGCCGCCGACGTCAGCCGGCCTTCGTCCGCCCTGATATTCCTGGCCTCCAGCGCACCGCCGAAGGTTCCCGTCAGTCACCCCGCGGCGGCGGCCACGATGTAGTCGAGGGTCGTAGAGGTGGGGTCGATGTCCCCGGGCGCCACGCCGTAGTGCTCGGCCACCGCGCCGTGCACGCCGAACGCCACCTGCTCACCCGCCGGTAGCTCGGCGCTTCGTTGTGGGCCATGTTCGCGAACCACGCGGACATGCGACTCGTAGACGACGTCTGCCATGACAGCCTCCTCGGGCGGGTCTGGCGAGACTACCGCGGCACTGGACGCAGCCACGACCGTCGCCCCGCTCGAAGCGGAAATCGTTTCCCGGACGCTGCCGCACCGCTACGAGGTGCTCGCGAAGCGGCGATCATCGACGTCGACAGGACAACGTTGTGCGGTGGCCTGCGTACCGCGACCAGGGCGACCTGCCCTGCGTCGTCTCGAACGAATGCCAGGTACGGCTCGACGTCGGCGAAGGGACCGTCTTCCTCGCGGATGCCGGCGAGGATGCCGAGCAGGAGGTTGTGCTCGGCCTCGCGGGTCAGCAGGAAGGGCTCGACTTCGACGGCGAACTCGTCGGCGTCGGTACGGCGGTGAAGCTGCATCGCCTCCGACGCTAGCTCAGGGCAGCGGGCGGAACGAGTTGACGATCGCCAGAGCCTCCGCTCGTCGTCGTGCCGAGGCCTCGGCGCCCAAGGCCACCATCACGTAGTGGCCGTCGGAGGCACCTTCGTCCGCGAGGGCGAGCCAGTGCAGATCAAGCTCGTCGGCGTTGGCGAAGCAGTCGCCGAAGC
>JACCTL010000146.1 GCA_013812395.1 Euzebyaceae bacterium | reverse complement strand
TCGGCGCTCAAGACTCATGGTCGCCTCCCAACGTCTCACGCAGCGATGACAGCGCCCGGTGCAAGCGGCTCTTCACCGTGCCGACGGGTACACCGAGCGCCGCCGCAATCTGTTCCAGCGACCAGTCGAGGTGGAACCGCAGCACAACGACGGCTCTATGGGACGTCGACAGGCGCTTCACCGCCTCGGCCAGCACCGGGTCGGGCAGTCGCAGCTCGTCGGCGGCGGCTTGTACCGGAGGAAGCGTTCGCCGCCGCAGACGCAGTCTCGAAATGGCCCAGTTCAGAGCGACCCGGTACACCCATCCGGCTGGATTGTCGTAGCGGGACACAACCGCCCAACGCTGGTAGGCGCGCACCATCGCTTCGTCGATTGCTTCGGCGGCAAGGTCGGAATCGCCGAGGGTCATCGCGAGTGCGCGGTACAGCGGCGCGTGCTCACTCCGGTAGAAGACGTCGAAGTCAGTCGTCTTCGTCATCTCGGAGACTTTCGCGGTGGTGACCACGACCATCCGCGTTCCTTCCCCGAATCAGCGGTGGCGTCGCAAGTAACACGCCAGAGATCCGCGAAAGGATCCATCTGCCGGGAGACAGCGCAGACTTACTCCTGTGACACGAGCCCGAGCATGGCAACGAGGTCTGTGACGTAGCGTTCACTCGCGATCGAGCCCCGGCCCCTTCGCGGTGGCGCGCAGCAGGTTGGCCGGGGCGGGTGGGGACCACAGCACTGCGACCTGTGCCGGGTGCTCGTCGATGAGCTCCTGGAGCGCGGGGCGGTGCTGCACCGCCCGGGCGTGGAGCTCGGCTGCCGCGAGTGTCAGACCAGACCGTGAGTGTCGTGGCTTCCGACGCGGCGCCCGTGCAACGCTCGTGCCCACGCGCGGGTGCACGGTAGTGCGCAGCTGAGGTCCTCACGAGCGCGGACCGATCGATCCCCAGACGGTTGGGCGCGTCGTCGCCGCGACGTGCACGTGACTCGTGCCGTTCAGGGGCGCGAACCGGGTGTTGCGGTGGCCGGGCAAGAGCGCCGACGGTGGGGTGAGCGACCTTGTGACCGCTCCTCAACAGCATCCCGGCGGGCAGCGCGAAGGTGTGCAAGCGGCGCAACAGCGCCGCGTCAGGTCGCGGCACGGGCAGCCGTCGCGACGGCAAGCAACGACCGATGTCACTCCTGGAACAGGCCCGACACGGCGCCGTGGAGCGCGTCGGTGCCACCCGCCGCCAGTGCGTCCTGTGGGGTGGCGCCGTCCAGCCAGGTGTTGGGCGTGGCGAACCAGTCCCACACGACCCACCCGCTCATCCCATGCCCCACGAGCCGCGCCACGACCGCGGACACGTCGACGTCGAGCTCGAAGGCGTCGTCGAGCTGGAACGTCGGGACCAGCACGGTGCCCTGGTGCGTCACGGTGACCAGCGCGCCGGAATTGCGCTGGCGGGTGATCCATTGCCGCACCGCCGCCTGGATCCTGCCGGTGGCCTTGGCGATCATCTCGATCGTGACCGCCCTGCCGGACTTGAGCAGGATGGCGCGGGGCTGGTTGACGAGGCGGGCTCGTTCAGCCGCCCCGTGGCCGAGCATAGGCTCAACCACCGGTGCGGTGATCACGAAAAAGCCAGCAGCCATCACCGCATCCTCCCGGCTCAATGTATCAAGCGGAACACGAACCCCGTGCTGTGACGGGTGGCAGTATGCCCCGCTCCAGCGGCGTGGTGGCGGAAAGCACCTGAGGCGGTGTCGGCAGTAAAGCGGTGGGGTGGGACAGGCTCTCGTGGGGACTGGCGGATTCGAACCGCCGACCTACTGCTCGCAAGCCATCCGCGCCTGAGGGCCGTGCGCAACCCCGGTGCCGCAGATCACGCGCCAACGAAACCGTCGCTGGTCGATCATCGTGGAGCGCAGGTTCGTTGATCGCGCAGACTCGTCGCTCGGGGTGTCGGAGCCGTACCAGTACACGATCCCTCGACCGCCAAGCCACCTACACCATCGCCCAGTACATCGCCGGAGCCTCATAACCGCCCGCGCCTCGCCACGCAGCCTGGCTGCCCAAGGGGCATTCCAGTCCGGACCGGTGCGGCTCCGTCCTGTCGGCCTACTATTCGGACCATGACGACGCTGCCGGTGAGCGAAGCGAAGGCCCGACTGAACGAGCTGGCACGGCTCGCCCACGCCCAACACGAACGGTTCACCCTGACGCGCAACGGTCGAGCCGAGGCGGTGCTGCTGTCCGTGGATGACCTCGAGGGACTCGAACTCACCTTGGAGATCCTGGCCGATCAGGAATGCCTGACCGCGATCACCGACTCGCTGGCGGAAATCGAATCAGGCCAGACCGGTGTCACCGTGGAGCAGCTGCGACCCGACCTTCAGCACCACCAGGCATTGGGTAGCTGAGCAGCAGCAGCCCTACCGAGTCGAATTCTTCGGGCCGGCCCGAAGAGCCATCAACGAGCGAGTCCTGGAAGCTGCCGCCGCAGCCGTCCTCGAGTTCTGTGATGGCGCGCTCGCCGAGAGCCCGCATCGGATCGGCAGGCTCCTGTTCGGCCCCTTGGCCGGCTGTTACGGTGCTCGACGGGCGACGTATCGCATCGTCTGCCGCATCGATGACGACCAGCGGGTCCGTCCAGGTGCTTGACGTCACCCACCGACGGGACATCTATCGCCCGTGCTGATCGATCTCGGGGATTGCATAAACCGGCGTTCGCACGGCCGTCCGCGGCCGTGAGGACTATTGACGCCGGCCCGGAAGGCCCGTATCGCCAGAAGGTCGCTCGTTCCGCCGCGCACTCGACGACCTGCTTCGGTGGGGAGACGACCTTGGGTCCACTTGGTCCGCTTGGGCTACGGAAGGGCTTCTCCGCCCGATGCCGCCGCGCCCCCACGTCTGATGCGGGATGGTCATACCGGACTCTTCGAGTGCTCGTGGAGCCGAGCGGCAAGGGGGCAGTAGAGTGCGGACATGGCGTTTGAGCGAATCACGGTCGACCCCGCTCGCATGCGTGGGCTGCCCTGCATTCGCGACACCCGGATGACGGTGAGCGCAGTCCTGGGACAACTCGCCGCTGGGCGCAGCGTCGAGCAGGTACTCCAGGACTACTCCTACCTGAAGCGCGAAGACGTCCTGGCCGCTCTGGAGTATGCAGCCGCTGCTGCCCAGGAGCGCGAGCTTCCGCTCGTCCCCTCCGGTTGAGATTTCTGGTTGATGCCAACCTGTCCCCCGTCGTCGCCGCGCGTC
>JACCTL010000047.1 GCA_013812395.1 Euzebyaceae bacterium | reverse complement strand
TCAACCAAGCATGACCGATCCCGGTCAGGGGACGGGAGGCCGCACCGCGGCCACCGCCTTGGCCTGCACGGGACCGGTAACGACGACTACCAGCGCGGTGCGTGGCCGCACGCTGACGGTCACGGCGTAGCGCAGCGGCCAGCCATCCTCCTCGGCTGCTATCAGCGTGGCGGCGTTGGCGACGGCGGCCTCAGCCGCAGCGAGTTGCGGAGAGCCGGAACCACCAGCCAGGGGCGAGGAGGCCATCCCGGCCAGCGCCGCAGCGTCGGCGGCGCCGCGGGCTCGAGCCACCGCCACACCGAGGTCGGTCACCGCCGTCACGGCGATTACACCGCCTCCCAGCCACAGGCACAGCGCGATCGCCAGCCACACGGCGATGCCGCCGCCGTCGTGGTGCATGCGTCGGCGCTCCGGCCACCGCAGGATGCTGCCGTCGTGGCTCATGCGTCCTCGACCCGCATGGCCGCCCGTCCGGGGCACCACACAGTCGCCCCGAAGGCGGCGAAGGCGCTGCTGCGCAGCTGCACGGTCGCGGTGACCACGTCGCCAGGCGCGCGTCGCGTGTCATCGGGTTGCAGGGTCACCTTCAGCGGCCTGCCACCGGCGGCCTGTGCCGCGGCCACGCGTACCGCGGCATCGTCGTCCACGGCGGCCACGCGCGCGGCCTGTACCGCGACGGTCTGCGCGGCGACAAGGTCCGCACCGAGCAGGGCGCCGTGCAGCAGCAGGCTCAACAGCAGCACCGCGCCCGGCAAGATCAAGGCCAGTTCGACGCTCTGGCTGCCTCGATCACCGGCCGTACCGACCCGGCCGATCCTCCCGGCTGGACGGCCCGAACGGGGAGCGCACGCCGGCGGCGCGCTCCCCGAAGGCCCGGCTAGAACCAACTGGTGACCAACTGGAGCAGCGCGTCGAGTAGCGCCTGCACCACGCGGTCGATCAGGCCGGTGCTGGTGATGATCTTGTACAGCAGACCGATGAAGCCGGCGCCCAACCCCGCGATCATCGCGTACTCGACGGCCTGGGCCCCCTCCTCGTCATCGTGCAGGCGTCGCAGGGAGCTCTCCGTGGCGGGGCTGCGCGCCCCGGTGAGCTCAACGTCCGTTCGGTCGTCCGGCGTCAACGCCGGGCCGGGCTGGTTGGCGGTGATGGTGGACAGTCGCTGCATGTGCGGCTCCTTGCAGTTGGGCTGACCCCTCAGCGTCCGAGCGTCGACCACAACAGGGGTGGTACGACGCCCACGATGAACGCGGGGAGGGTCAGCAGGGTGGTGGGGAAGACAAGGCGAAGCTGCAGTTGCTCGGCGGCGACCTCAGCGGCGGTGCGCCGCTGCGCGCGCAGGTCGTCTGCCAACCGGCGCAGCGCGGGCTCTGCGGGCGCACCCCAGCGCGCGGTGGCGCCGAGGGTGGCGCCGAGTTGGGCGAGGGCGGTGCCGTCGAGTGCCGCGTCGATGGCCCAGCCGCTGTGCACTCGACGAGCCGCCGCCGACAGCGCCGGCCGGGCGGCGGGTGGGGCGAACGGTGCGACCGCCGCAAGGGCGGCGCCGGTCGGCAGTCCCGCTGACACCGCAACCGCCACCAACTCCACGGCCTCGGTCGCGCCGCCGCCCTGGCCGTCGGCCTGCGCCGGTGTGGTGCGGCGCAACGACACCGCGGCGACGACGGCGGCAGCCGCCACCGCCACTGTTGGTCCGACGGTCAGCCCGCCGACGAGCAGGACCGGAATGCCAAGTGCCGCCGCGCGCATCCAGTCGCGGGGTGGTGGCGTCGCGGCCAGCGGATCGGCGGCCATGGCGACGCCGGCCGCCTTGGCCACCAGCCGGCGCATGCACCACCAGGCCGACGCCCCGAGTGCGATCGCCAGCAGCGCGCTGAGCGCGCCCGCGGCGGTCAGGTAGAAGCGCAAGGCGGCCCGGTCGGCTGCGACGAAGAGCAACCAGGCGGCGGGTGGCAGGGCGGCCAGGATAATCGCAGCGCCTCGTGCCTGGCTGGTGCGGACCTCGATCAGCCTGCGCAGGGAAGCATCCTCGCGCACAATGGCCAGCGACTGCTGGGTCGCGCCCGCTGCCCCGGCGCCCGTCAGCTCGGCGACCGCCAGCGCCCGCACCAACAGGTCGGCGGCCGGCTGCCCCGTCTCCACGGTTCGAGCTGCGTCACCCAGCGAGCGGCCTAGGCGCAGCTGCTTGGCCACCCCGGCCAGCACGCCGTCGGCGGCGACGGCCGTCAGTGCCTGTCCAGGCGCGGCACCGGCCTCCAACGCCGCCTGCAGCTCGGTGTACATCACCTGCTCCGCGCCCTGCTCCGCGCCCTGCTTCGCGCCGGCACCCCGGGTCCGGGTCATGACCAGGACTCCCGTTGCCACAGTTGGCGCACCCGCAGCGGCCCGTCGCCATCGCGAGGCTCTAGCTGTGCGATCTGCACCAGACCGCGGCGTCCGCCCGGTCCGCGCGACAACACGGCGAGCAGGTCAAGGCCAACCGAAAGCTGCGCGCGGGCGGCGGCCAGTGGCAGACCGGCCAACAGCGCCATCCCCTCCAGGCGCACCAGCGCCTCGTCGGCGGCGCGGGCGTGCACCGTCGTCATGCAGCCTTCGTGGCCGGTGGCCAGGGCCTGCAGCATGTCGACCACTTCGACGCCCCGGACCTCCCCAACCACGATGCGGTCGGGGCGCATCCGCAACGCCTGGCGCACCAAGTCGCGGATGGTGACCTCGCCGGCGCCCTCGGCGTTGGGGGGACGGGCTTCCAAGCGGACCGCGTGGGCGCAGCGCGGTCGCAGCTCGGGCGCGTCCTCGATGATCAGCACCCGTTCGTCGTCGCCCACCTCGGCCAGCAGCAGGTTGAGCAGCGTGGTCTTGCCGGTGCCCGTCCGCCCGCAGCACACGATCGCTCGGCGGGCGGCCACGGCCTCGCGCAGCAGTGTCGCGGCGTCCGCAGGCACGGCGCCGGATCGCAGCAGCGCCTCCCAGGTGTGGTTGACGGCGGCGAAGCGGCGGACCGAGATCACCGGCCCACCGGGGGCCAGGGGCGGGAGCAGTGCGTGCAGCCGGCTGCCGTCGGGCAGCCGGGCGTCGACCCACGGGCGCCCGCGGTCCAGGCGCAGACCGAGCGGCGCCAACACCCGCAGGGCCGCCGCGTGGACGGCCGCGGCGTCGGCGAATCGCACGCTGGTGCGCTCCAGCCGGCCGTCGCGCTCGACCCAGACCTCATCGGGACCGTTGACCAGGACATCGGTCACGGCGGGATCTCGCAGCAGTGGTTGCGCCGGACCGAGGCCCGCCAGCGCGTCGGTGACCTCGCGAACCAGCCGGGCGAGCTCGTCGGGTGGCAGCAGGACACCTTCCTCCCGCACGGCTCGGGCCACCGCCGACCGGACGGTCGCCAGCGCCGGCGGAGCGTCACGGTTTGCCCCGAGCGCGGGATCCTCGGCCACCCGCCGGCGCAGCCGCTCCAGCTGCAAGCCCGCGCTCATCGTGGCCCGCTTTCCATGACCGCGCGCAGCTGGGCCACCCACGAGCCGGGCAGACCCGAGGGCACGCGACCCAGGACACCCGCCCTGGCGACGCGGCCCGACGCCGGCAGCCGGCCCGCCGGCGACCGTCCCAGCGCCCGCCGCATCCCGCCGGCGTCCAGCGGCCCCTCACCGTTGACCAGAACCTTCCCCAGTGCCCCCGCGGCAGCACGAAGGCATCCATCCGGACGTGCCACCACCATGTCGGCGTGCTGCAGGCTGGTCGGCGCGCGCTGGTCGACGACCACAAGGTCGGCGGGCCACCCCGCCACGTCGCGGACCAGACCACCGCCGCCCAGCACGCGCAGCCCGTCGACGGCCGGAACCGGCAAAGCGAGTCCGGCGACCTCGGCAGCGGCGGCAGCGGCGTCCAGGACGGCCAACTCGCCGGCGCCAGGACCTTGCCACGGCGACAGTCCCGCCAGCGCCAACAGGTCGTCGCCACCGACCACCAGCGCCCGCCGACCTGCCCATCCCGCCAGTGCGGCGATCGTCAACGCGATCGTCGACGTGCCTGCTCCTCCGCCGGCCCCGGCGACGCGACACACCGCCGGGGCGTTGCCGGCCGCAGCGGCGGCGCGGATCCGCAACGGCGCCTCCAGCAGCCGGGTCCGCTCCTCGGGCCACGCGACGACGTCCAACGCCCCGCCCAGCAACGCTTCGCGCACCGCCGCCTGGCCGGCGGCACCGTCGGTCACGACGACCGTTGCCACGCCCGGCCGCAGGCTTGCCGCCATCGTCAGCACCGGCGTGAGCGGTCCGGAGTCGCCCACCACCTGCCAGCCGGCCTCGCCCTCGACGAACGCGGCGACCTCCTCGCCGAGCGCACCGGGCAGCTCGACGCAGACCGGCAGGTCCTCCAGACGCCGCACAGCGACTCCCAACGTCATGGTTCCCCGGCGGGGAACGCGAACTCGACGGCGACGCTATGACCGGTCGGCCCATAAGGTGCCGAGAAGTTGCGTGCGGCTGTGGACGGCCGGCGAGCGCCGGCCGCGGCGACACACCGCCGCGCTACGCTGCGATCCATGGCGGGACTCGAAGCTGCGGCGGCGATCCCGGCGGTTCAGCGCCAGGCCGCGCGCCAGGCCGCCTTCTTCGATCTCGACAAGACGGTGATCGCCAAGTCCTCGACGCTGGCCCTTGGCCGCCCGCTGTACAAGGAGGGACTCATCTCGCCGGCCGTGGTCGTCAAGAGCCTCTACGGCCAGCTGATCCTCCAGCTCTTGGGCGCCAACGCGGGCCGCATGGAGCGCTGGCGCGTCTCGCTGCTGGAGCTGACACGCGGTTGGGACGCCGAGCGGGTGCAGCGTGTGATCCGCGAGGTGCTCGCCGAGACGATCGAGCCGCTGATCTACGCCGAGGCGCTGGACCTGTTCGATGACCACCGGCGGGCGGGGCGGGACCTGTACCTGGTGTCGTCGTCCGGCATCGAGGTTGTCAAGCCGCTGGCCGAATATCTCGGCGTGGCCCATGTCCTGGCGACGCGGCCGGGCATCGACGCCGACGGCAGGTACGACGGCACCCTGGACTTCTACTGCCACGGCGAGAACAAGGCGGTCGCCATCCGCGGCGAGGCCGAGGCGCGCGGCATCGACCTGGACGCCAGCTACGCCTACTCCGACTCCGTCACCGACCTGCCGATGCTGACCGCTGTCGGTCACCCCGTCGTCGTCAACCCCGACCGTGCGCTGCGCCGCATCGGTCGCCAGCGTGGCTGGGACTGCAGCAACTTCGTGCGGCCGGTGGCCCTGCGCGGCCGCCTTGCGACCATCCGACGACCTGCCCGCGATCTCGTGGCGGGAGCAGGCGCGATGGGAGCCGTCGCGCTCGCCGGCTGGTGCGCCTACCAGCGGCGTCGCCCGCACCGCCTGGTGCCCGAAGGCGTGCGGTGACCGACCCAGCGCTGGAGCTTGACCGCGCACGCGAGCAGGCGGCCGCGGCACTGCGGCGTCTCGGCCACGCCGTGGTCGGCCACGAGGCGGACGCGGCGCTGCTGTTACGCATCGCCGAACTGGCGGACTCGACCGCCGCTGGCGTGGAGACGCGAACCGCCCGCAGCCGCCCCGTCGAGGTGATGAAGCGGCGACTGTGGGAGCAGCCGCCCGCCGACGGCGCGCCCATGAGTCACTTTCCGGAATGCGTGGTCTCCGGCCAGGCCAACCCGATGGGCGTCGGCATCCACGTCCGCCGCGACGGCGAGGCGGCGGTCGCCGCGTTCAACCTCGGCCCGGCCTTCGAGGGCGCGCCGGGGCGGGCCCACGGCGGCGTCGTCGCTGCCGTGTTCGACGACGTCATGGGCTACGTGCTGGTGGTGCACCGCGTGCCCGCCTTCACCGGCAGGCTGACGGTCAACTACCGTGCGCCAGTGCCCCTCGGTGTGGACCTCTCGGTGCGCGCGCCTGCGGAACCGTTCCGGGCGCAAGCTGTTCATGGTCGCCGAGATGACCCACGGCGACGACGTGATCTGCGACGCCGAGGGCCTGTTCATCGCGATCCCGCCCGAACGGCTGGGGTTGCCGCCCGACGCCGCCGAGGTGGCCGGCGCCGGGCGCCCCAACAGTTCGTCGGGCGCGCTACCGCCTACGGCTCATGAGCGCTAGTCGAACCGGTGGCGCAGCGCCATCACGACGGCGACGTAGTTCTTGGTGTCGTCATACAGGCCGTTGATCCGCACCGAGCGCAGCCCCTGGTAGTAGCCGGCCAGCACCCTCTCGGGGTCACCGCCGGTCAGCTTCCACAGGTGGGAGACGAAGGCGGTGCCGGCCAGGACGTTGTCCTCGGGATCGGACAGATCCAGCGACCTGCCCACCAGGTAGCGCCCGACGAACTGGCCGGTGGAGGGCAGGACCTGCATCGTCCCGACCGCTCCGGCGCTGGACACCACCTCGTTGTTCCAACCCGACTCCATGTAGGCGATCGCCTTGATGAAGCGCGGGTGGAAGCCGTACTGACGCGCCGTCCGGTCGATGATCGCGCCAATCTGCTCACGGCTGGTCGGCCTGGCCGCTGCCACCGCCGAACGCACGGCGGTCGCGCCCGGGATGCGCAGGCGCTGCCCCGTATAGATCCAGTGGTAGCTGCTCAGGTCGTTGGCGCGGGCGATGCGGCGCAGTCCCACGCCGTAGCGAGAGGAGATGCCGCTCAGGGTCTCGCCGGACCTGACCGTGTGGATGGCGGCGGCCACTTCGCCACCACCACCGGTCGCTCCAGAAGGCAGCCGCAGCTGCGCTCCTGCGCGAATGAAGTGGATGTCGGAGATGCGGTTAGCGATAGCCAACGACGACACGGAAACGCCGTGTCGCGCGGCGATTCCCGACAAGGTTTCGCCGGGTCGAACGGTGTAGCCGGCAGTGCCGGCGGCGGTCAAGGCCAATATGGTCGTCAACGCCGCCACGACCCGCGCAAGCGCGGGCACGCGACGGCCGACCGGATGGTGGAACGGCATGGGGAAGACCCTCCGGTGGGCGATATGGGCCCGGGGCCGTCATCTCGACGCACCGGGAACTAGTGACCCTAGAGAATCGTCGCAACAGTCGTCAATGCCCGGATGATCCGCATTGCCGGTGTTAGTGGCTCAGTAGGCCGCGCGCATGTAGCCGGAGGCGGTAGCGCATCAGTACCCGCGCTCATGTAGCCGGAGGCGGTAGCGCATCAGTAATAGTCGCGGTGGTAGCGGATCGCGTCGGCCGTCTCGTCGATCTCGATCCAGCTGCTGCGCGGCAGATCGGTCCAACGTCGCCCGCCGGCGGTGTAGGACACCCCCCACTCCACGGCGAGGCTGAGGCCCTCGTCCGACTCCAGGATGCGCTTGGTATTGACGTCGACGTTGTCGCGCACCTCCAGCCAGTCTTTGAGGTAGGCCTGGATCAGCAGGTCGGTTTCGTGGGGTGGATTGTGCGGCTCCAGCCACGTCGCGTCGGCCGTGTACAGATTGACCAGCGCCTCGGCGTCCTTGCGTTCGATCGCGGCGCTGAACTCCTCCCACAGCTGCCTGGCCCGCCCCATCGTTCCTCCATCGCCCGCACTCGGTGGCGGTCACGATACCGGCAGCCGCCTTCCGGACCAACCGGGGGCCAGGTCGCGGAGCTACTGCTCGGATCCCGCGCTCCACAGCTGCTGTTTACAGGTACTGGCCCATGCCGGTCTGCTGCTGGCCTTGCGGGGATTCGGGGTGGGCTCCCGGCGGCAGACCGCGCTGGCGGACCTGCTCGAACTGCTGGCGTGCCTGCAGCTGCTGGTTGAACATTGCCGCCTGGATCCCCTGGAACAAGCCCTCCAGCCACCCGACCAGCTGCGCCTGGGCGACGAGAATCTCGGACTCGGTGGGCGTGCCCTCTTCGAACGGCAGTGCCAGCGCGCCGAGCTCATCCTGCAAGTCTGTGGGCAGGATCTCGCACAGTTCGGTCAGCGCCCTCTCGTGCACGAGGCGCAGGCGGTCACGGCCAGCCTGGTCTGGCGCGGCGCGGCGGACCTCGCCCTGCAACTCGCGCAGCATCACCGCGATGCGCATGAGCTTGCCGGGCTCGCTGATGGCCGAGCCCTCGTGATCGTCGGTCTGCTTTTCTGGCACCACTTCGACATCGTCAGTCATGGTCGCCACCCTACCTAGAACAGCGCCGAGGCAAGCTTGGGTCGCCATGCGCGCACCAGCTCGCTGTGATCTCCCAGCACCGCGAACAGCTCCAGCACGGCGCTGCGGGCGCCTTCGCGGGTATCGGGGTCGCGCACCGCCGTGATGAGGACCTCCAGCGCCTCTTCGGAGTCCCCGTTGGCCGCCAGCGCGCGGCCGAGCCGCAGCCGCGGCTGGCCGCCCGTCGCGGCCTGCCTGCGTAGGTCGTCGATATCGTCAGCGGCACCCTCGCGCAGGTGGAGTTCGGCCAGCAGGCGCCTCGCCGCTGGGTCAGCGGGCAACCGCCGCAGCAGTCGAGCCGCTTCGTCGCTGTCGTCGCGCTCCGCCAGGATCGTGGCCAGGGCGACGACGGCGGCGGGATGGTCCGCCTGCTCGGCGACCGCCTGCCCCAGCAACGCCTCGCGCTGGTCGGGTTCAGCCTCGTCCGCCTGTGCGGCGAGCCGGTCGGCGACGCTAGGTGCCAGCGCCTCGAAGAACTGGCCAACCACCGCCTCCGGCTGCAGGCCCGTGAACTCGGCGGCCACCTGTCCATCGCGGAACGCCTTGACCGCGGGGATGCCCTGGATCCGGTAGCGGCGCGCGACGTCGGGATTGGCGTCGACATCAACCTTGACCACGTCGACCTCGCCGACGTGCCGGGCGGCGACCCGCTCCAGCAGCGGCGACAGCTGGCGGCAGGGGCCGCACCAGGCGGCCCAGAAGTCCACGACCACGGGACGCGTGCGGCTGGCGGCGATCACGACCTGCTCGAAGGTGGCGTCGGTGGCGTTGGCAATGTGCAGCGTGGTTTCGCTCATAGCCCCGATGATGCCGCGCTCTAGGCTCGTCGGTATGGCCAACCAGTCGCCGCAGCGCAGCCCGTTCGACGATCTCGTGGGTACCCGCATCGTCGAGGCGTCCGGCGACAGGGTGGTGGCGACCCTCGAGGTTGACGCATGCCATCACCAGCCGACCGGCGTCGTCCACGGGGGGCTGTACGCCACGCTGGTCGAAACCAGTACCAGTGTGGGAGCCAGCCTGTGGCTCGGCGAGGCCGGCGTCGCCGTCGGGGTGAGCAACCACACCGACTTTCTGCGCGCGCACCGAGCTGGGCAGCTACGCGTCGAGGCCGTTCCACTGCAGCGGGGCCGCACGCTGCAGCTGTGGCGGGCCGACGTCACCGACGCCGAGGGCCGGCTGGTTGCCTGCGGCAACGTTCGTTTGGCCAACCTGCAGCAGTGAGCGGCGCGGTGCTCCTGGGACGGCCCGCCAGATCAGTGCGATCGCCGGGGCTGCTGGCTCGCATGCCTTGACCGAATGCCCGCTACTGCTGGCGCAGGAAACGTTCGATCTCGTCGGCGATCTGGTCGCCTGAGGGCAACGATTCATCCGTGGCGCCCTTGTCGTACAGCTCCTCAAGGGCCGTCACCATCTCGGCGGCGTCCTCGTGCTCGGCCACCGCCTCAGCCACCTGCTCGTCATGCAGCGCGGCGGCGGCCTCGAGCTCGGTGGTGTCGACGGGGGTGTGCATGGCCTCCGCGACGGTGCGGACCAGCGCCAGCGCACCCTGGGGGTTGGGCGAGCCAGCGATGTAGTGCGGCACCTCCGCCCACAGGCCGACCGCTGGGATCCCAGCGCGGCCGAGAACATCCTGCAGGACGGTGCCGGCGCCGACCGGACCGCTGTAGCCGACGATGTCACGGGCCTCGAACGTCAGGTCGCCGCCGAGCGCATTGCCCGCTTGGAGGATGCGGATCGGACGGGTGTGGGGTGTTGCCGCTGGATAGGCGCCGAGTCCCACGACAGTTTCCACGCCCAGCTGCCGGCACAACCCCGTGACGCTGTCACAGAAGGCCTCCCAGCGCATGTCCGGCTCGGGGCCGAGCAGCAGGGCGGCGTCTCGTGGGCCCTCCACCGTGGCCGCCAGCACCTCGAGGTCCGGCCACTCGATCCGGCGAACTTTGCCGGCGTCGACCACGGCGGTCGGGCGGCGGGCGCGGTAGTCCAGCAGGGCGTCGCGATCGAAACGGGCGACCGGCTCTGACCTCCAGCGATGCCGCAGGAACATGCCGGCGGTCGCGGCCACCACGCCAGCGTCAACGAAGCCGTCGAACGCGACGATGAGCACCGGCCGCCGCAAGTCAGGCGGCGGTGCGACCCAGGTGAGCAACTCGGCCATGCAGCAAGGGTAGCGGGAGGCCCGCGCCGGCATTCTCCGCGAGCAACCCCGCCCACGAAGCCGGTAAGGTCGCGTGCGGTACGGCCATCACAGGACTTGCCCTCAGTGGGATCCGTGCCGAGGAGGCGTCTGGGTTCCTGGTGGGCCCCACGGTCTTCAAAACCGATGAGGCGGCCTCCGGTCGTCTGGCGGGTTCGATTCCCGTCCGCCTCCGCAAAACGCCATGGCCAGCGCATTCACACTGTCGCTGCGCCGAGGGTCGGCGGGAACCGGTCACCGCTGACAGCCAACTGTGCAGCCAAGACAAGACGGCCGCCTCAGTCAACTGGAGCGGTGTCCCTTAGCCGGGTTCAGGATGCCCTCCATGACGGCGGCGGCCCCCTGGTGCAACGCCGGTGACACATGGCTGTAGGTGTCGAGGGTGATGGCGACCCCAGAGTGACCGAGCATCTCCGATACAACCTTGGGATGTATGCCTTGTTCGAGCAGCAGCGTCGCAGCGGTGTGCCGCA
>JACCTL010000144.1 GCA_013812395.1 Euzebyaceae bacterium | reverse complement strand
GTGGCCGCAGCGCTGCACTACGCCGCTGAAGCCCTCCGAGAGCGAGAGCTGCCCATCCGCCACACGGCATGAGGTTCCTCGTCGAGAACCTCTGCCTCACATGCAAGGACGCTTACAGGTGGGGCCGCGACCGTAAAGAAAGCCGCCCGATCGTTTACAGTGGCGGTGGGCGACTGAGGACGACGAGGCAGTGGACAAGACCGACTACAGAGACACGCCGTTCGACGCAGCGCGTCAAACGATCGGGCGTTTCGGGTACGTCGCTTACTTCCCGAAACCGCTGCCTCGCGCTCTCAACTTGGCCGTCGAAACCGTGCAGGAGCTGGCCGATGCGGAGGCGGCGCTCGGGCGACTTGCGGGCGCCGGCCGTTGCTCCCGTCCCCACACCTCCTCGTCAGGCCCTATCTCGCCCGTGAGGCCGTGGCATCAACACGCATCGAAGGCACGCGGGCCGAGGTTGGCGACGTCTACGCCCTTGCCGCGAGTGGCGGGCCCCCGGACCCCGATGTGGAAGAGGTGCTCAACTACATCACAGCGATGGAGGTCGGGCTCAGCCGCCTCGAGTCGCTCCCGATCAGCGTCCGTCTTCTCCGCGAGATGCACGCCGTGCTCCTGTCTGGCGTTCGCGGTCGCGACCGACAGCCCGGTGAGCTGAGAACCAGCCAAAACTGGATCGGTCCTGCAGGCGCGACCCTTGAGAACGCCACCTTCGTGCCACCACCTCCCGAAGAGCTGGCTGATCTCCTCAGCGACCTGGAGCGGTTCGCGCACGAGACCGGCCCACCACCGGTGCTCGTACGCGCCGGCCTGCTGCACTACCAGTTCGAGACGATCCACCCCTTCCTTGACGGCAACGGCCGGCTCGGCCGCCTGCTGATCGTCTTCCTGCTGGTTGCGGCAGAGCGGCTTCCGAGCCCTCTGCTGTACCTGTCCCCCTACTTCGAGAGGCACCGCAACGACTATTACGCCTGCCTGCAGAACGTCCGCGAGCGCGGCGACATCGACGCCTGGTTGCAGTTCTTCCTCCGCGGAGTCCAGCGTCAGTCGAACGATGCGGTCGACCGGGCTGAGCGGCTGCTCGACCTCCGCGAGCGCTACCGACAACAGGTTCAGGCGGCGACTCGCAGTCAGGCCGTCGGCGCCGTCGACCTGACGTTCGCGTTCCCGATCCTCACCAGCAGGGTCGTGGAGCGCGAGCTCGGCGTAAGCCGCCCGACCGCGCTCAAGTTCCTCGGCCAGCTCGCGGGGTACGGGATTCTGACCGAGCGGGCGACGGGTCCCCGGGGGCAGCGGCGTTGGGTCGCCGAGGAGGTACTGGACACGATCACGGCAGACCAGCCGGCATGACAGCCACGAGGGAATGCCGGATGCGAGCCGGGGAGCCAAGGCCGGGCAACGTTCCGCTTGGAGCGAGGCGCTCCCTGGCTGACCACATGTATGGCGAGGAACTACGGTAGGACCGTATGAAGACGACGCTCAACCTCGATGACGAGTTGCTGCGGCGGGCGAAGCTGCGGGCGGCAGCGAAGGGCACGACGCTGACCGCACTGGTCGAAGAGGGGCTGCGGACGGTGCTCGTGGAGCCGTCCCGCAGGCAGCCGGCCGAGCTCAACTTCCCGATCTTCCGCGGTGAAGGGCCAACGGCCGTGGATCCGGCCGACCGTGCCGCGCTGTACGACCTCATGGAGGATCGGGGGCCTTCGTCGATCTGATGGCGGTCTACAAGAACGTCCTCGTGTAGGCCCACCGTGAGGATGCAGCAGCATCATGCCGGGCGGGCGGGCCTGTCGCGCTGGTAGAAGGCGACGCAACGTGGGTGGTTCCCACCCCGGCGAGCGGTTCTGCCCTTGCTTCGTACGACCATCGAGGGACTTGCACGCGGTGACCTCATTGCTCGACGCCGGCATCGTGGCGCTGTGTCGCGAACATGGCGTTACGACGACGATCCTGTCCGCCGACCGGGACTTCCGACGCTTCGCAGCAATCTTCCTGCGGTCCTTGTGACGATGTCCTCGAAGGCGTGACTGAGGAGCAGATCGGATAGCTTGAGCCAAAGGCGGATGTCGCAGGAAGGTTCGATGGCGAAGCGGCTGGTAGAGATCGACGACGACCTACTAGAGCAGGCCCGTCAGGCGCTCGGGACCTCGACGATCAAGGAGACCGTGAACACCGCGCTACTAGAGGAAACGGTGAGAGCGGCTTGGTGCCGATCGATCACCAAGGAAGATCTCCGGAGAG
>JACCTL010000123.1 GCA_013812395.1 Euzebyaceae bacterium | reverse complement strand
AGGTCAAGTTCACCAGCTCGTTGGTGGACTACATCTTCCGGCGGCTGGCCATCGAGTACCTGCCGACCGAGAAGCGCCAGGAGCTCGGGATCTACACCATGGCCGAGCGCAACGCCACGCTCGACGCCGAGTACGGGACGCCGGGTGATCCGTCGCCGCCGGCGACGACACAGGCCGACGCGACCGGCCAGACCGTCCTGCCGGTCGAGCGCCCGGTTCCCATCGACGATCTCTACGGCGACGCTCCGATGTGTTACCAGTGCGGCGTCAAGATGCGCCGCGCCGGCTCCTGCCACGCCTGCGAGCAATGCGGCAGCACCTCCGGCTGTAGCTGACGTACGCCGCCATCCGTTGTTCGTACCGGCGGTCGCCAGTACAGTACCGGTTATGGCCGACAAGAAGCTTTCGTTTGCGACCCCAGCCGAGCCAGATGCCCCAGTGTTGGCTGACATCGACGGCGTGCACCTGCGTTGGTATCTACGTGACCTCCGAGGTGGTCGCACGTTGACGGAAGTGGCCCAGGAGGTTGGCATCCGCAGTGACGAGCTCGGCCGCATCGAGCGTGGGGAGACGACCCAGATCCGCTTCACGACGCTGCTGCGAATCCTCAAGGGTTACCGCTGCGACATCAGTGATCTGTTCAAGGTGGAGGCTGCCGCCAACAGGCCTCAAGCTCGCTACGGCTCTGCGTTGCGCGCCTACCAAGCCGGCGAGCTGTCCCATCCTGGCCGGCGAACCGAGGTTCGGGGGCTCGGCCCTGACGAGCAGAACTTGGATGAGGCCGACACGTTCGCCGAGGAGCCGGTTTCGCGGCGACGTCGCGCAGCTGGGTCGTCGCTGCGTCAGTGAGCGATCCGCGTTCGAAGATTCCGGCCGATGAGTTCTACGTCCGAGCTGATCCTCCACCTCAGCAGGGCGACATTCTCATCGGAACCGTCGTCCGGGTCGTAGCCGGTGGCGAGTTGTTCCCCAGGCGGTGGGCAGCACTCGACCAGGCAGTCAGCGAATTGTTGCCCGCCGGCCCTGATGGACCCGCGCTACGTGTGGCCGCCGGCAGGGAACTCGTAATGGTCACCACTCACGACTGTGGCCTGGACAAGGAGTTCAACGCTCGCGTACGTCGCCTGGCCGAGGCTGGAGCGGACGAACACGACGCCACAGCGCAAGCAGAGGTCGCCACGGAACTTGATCGTTCGTTGCAGGTGAGCCCCCTCATTGATCCCGCGCTGGTCACCGTCGATGGCGTGCCGATCTCCAGTGGCCAGCTGATGGCAGGCAAGGTCGTCGGCTACCTCCCCGTTCCCGCACTCGATGACGGCGGTCAGGAGCTCATCCCTGAGTCCGTCGTCGATCTGTCGTATCGGGCCACCGTGGACCGGCTGGCCTACACCGCCCGCGTCGCGTCGGTCAGCGAATTCGCCCGGCAAGCGCTACGCTACAGCCTGGCCCGTCTTGACGCCCTTCGCAGTCCCTTGGTAGAGCTGGAGTTGGCCGACGCCGTTGGGCAGCGCATCAAGAAGGCCCGGGTGGCCAAGGGCAATCAGCTAGTCGTGGAGCTGACGCTGGAGGATGACTCGGTGCTACGTCTGCTGCAGCAGCCGGGCAGTCCAGACGTCGGCGGACCGAGTCGAACGGCGGCGTCCCTGCCTCCGCGCGGCTGATCCGACGAGACGCCCGCACCGATCACAATCCGGTGACAGAGCCGCAGGACCCAGCGCCCGGCCAGCGCACGACACGGCAGACGAGGCAAGCAAGGCACCGGGGCGTGCAAGCTCGGTGGCGGAACCAGCGACGCCAGTGAAGGACGCGCCTCGGTCGCTGGCGAGGAGCGCCTCGCCGAGGTGCACCATTACCGCGTGCCAGTGGTCGCTAGTCTCGCCTGGCTCCGGTGAGCCACTTCTGGCGCAAGCGCACCCCGGGCTTTCGCCGTATGTCCTGGATCCCGAGTGGGACGGGGCTGTCATGGCCTAAATCGCGGCGACGCACGCGGCGCACGTGCGATTCGTGTTCATCTCACGGCCTCGCAGCTCGAAGGGCTGTGGCGCTCAGCGGATTCTGCCGCGGCCACCGCGCGCTCGTCGCCGGACGCGTTGGGCTGCGTAAGAGCTTTCGGCGGGGCGACAGATTCGAGATACCGTCCAGAATTGGCGGCAGCCCCGTCATCGCCATGGCACATGCCACACTCCCGGACGGGCATCCTGGCACGGTTCGAAGCGACGCTGTACCGAAGAAACTAACTCAACCGACGTTGCAGCGGTACTCCACGAAACGACGCACGGGCTCCTCAGCACCTGTGAAGCAGGGTACGACGCGACTGCGGTCGCTGTTCACGATGGATCACAGGCGGTCGGTAACATCCGAAGCTGTATCAACCGGGACGATAATCGTGCCGTCAAAGCACGTGGTGAGAAGGGTACGTGCAAGAAAGTCGGCTGCCGGTGCTGAGTATCCCATTACAACAAGTTCATTGGCGCTCCTTAGCGCGTCCGCGCCTTCTCGCCACTGGGCTCTAACAAGATCGTGGCTGTAGTAGTCAGTCTTTGTGAGGGTCGGTGGGACTATTACTGGCCGCCTATTCTAAACGAGCCGATCGTGAACTCTATTGTCGCTGCGGTCGGCGCCCCAGCCAGGGCCAATACCGACGTCATATACGGGGTCGCCTGGGGGGCGATTGGGCTCAGGCGAATAGTACCAGTTAGTCGAGCCGTGCAGCTTGAGCAGAGAAAACGCTCGTACCCCATGTCCCGTAACAACGGTCCCCGTTCGGAGTTGGACCAGTGTCACGGGTACGACGTATAGGTCGCGCCAACTTACCGGGGGTGAACCACGGACGTGGTCGTAGGCAGCTTCCACCAGGCAGTCATAGTTAAAGGTCAAGACGGTCGTCTCAAGGTGCACCCAGTAACGGATCAGCTGAACCAGCCAGGGCGGCGGAGGATCCATGTATGCATGTACTTGGCTTGCCTGCATCGAATGGGCAATCACTTTTTGGGCACGCTCGAAGCGAGCCCGATTCGACAGTCGCTGTGTCTCGGACAACCAAGGTGCGGCTCGGCGAGGTGGGACAACCATCGCTCGACGTCACCCTGGAAAGCGGCCAACTCCTTTTCAGCGCTCGGTCTACGCTCAGCAAGGGGGTCCGACGTCCTTGACACCTCGCCCTCCATGCGTGCAACCGCGGCTGCGACCTGCCCTCCCAGCTCCTGCGTTAGCGGCATGTGGTGACTGACTGCCTTGCTGAACCCAGGGCCGAGGAGGAACACCATGCCTTGTCGGTTCCGTGAGGCCCCTTGCGCCTCTGATTCCTTGGTCGCCCGGCGTGCGCTCTTGGTTGTGGGCACGGTGCTACTGGTGCCAGGCTTACTGTTCTTTGAATCGTCAAGTGACCCAGGGTCGCAGGGCAGTTGGTACATTCCATGGATAGCGGTAGCAGCGATATCCGGCGGAGGCCTAATCGTTCTCTACGCCGTTGTCTTGCCGAGGCTAATCGCGGTACCAGACTCAGAGTCGGAAGGAAATGGGCCGTCCGAGTCGTTGATCCCTGCAGCAGCGATGCTGGCATGGCTTCGTGGTGTGCCCGCCAGACCTCTTGGGACTCTCGGAGTGCTACTAGTGCTACTGATTGCTTTCGCCGCCCGTGAGTCGCAGGGACCCTAGAGATGAATCGTGGCGACGCATCTCCGGAGCGGCAAAGCGTCGCGATCGCGAAGCATGGAACCGTGGACTGCCGCCCCCCGACTTAGCACGCCTCACGTCGAGCGCGCGACCAAGGCTCTCCGTGAAGCCGCTGATCTACTTCAACAGTACTCAGCGCATCGCCTCGCCGAGGAAGTGGGGGCGTACCCATCGACGCTCGACACCTCCACTCCCAGGAGTGTTGGCCCGAGATCCGTGGGCTGCTACTCGCCGACTAGGCGTCCCGAGATCAGGGCGCTGCGGTCGTAAGTCGCGTTTGGCAACCGCCAGACAGCCGGACTGCGATCGATAGGGCGGAAGCTGCGGATCTCGCTGGTGGTGCCGTACGGCTGGCCTGGAGCCGTCGGCAGCTCGGTCAGCTCCCCGAGCCACACGGCAAGCCCCACCGAGCTGGTCAGCAGCTCCCAGACCGCTGCGGCGTCATGCGGCACGGTCCGGGAGACGCCGATCTGGAAGCTGGCGTCTTTGGTACGGCCGACCTCTCGATCCACCTGCTGACCTTCCCGTTCGGGCACGCCTGCCTCCGCTGTCACAAGCTCGCCAGTGCCTCGCCGATCGGGGTGTCGCCGTCGAGCAGCTCGAAGGTCTTGCCGACGGTGCGGCCGTCACCCAGACACGCGACGAGGACCGCGGCCACATCGCCGCGACTGACCTGCCCGCTGCGCCCGAGTGACAGGGCAGCCGACACCCTGCCGTCACCTGGCTCGTCGGTGAGCTGGCCGGGCCGCACGATGGTGTAGTCCAGGCCGCTGGCCGCGAGGGCGTCGTCGGCGGCGCGCTTGGCCGCGTAGTAGGGGCGCATCTGCTCGGGCCCCTCGTCCGGCGCGTCGGCGCCCATCGAGCTGACGATCACGAACCGTCCAACGCCATGCCGCAAGGCTGACTCGATCAGCTTCTCGGCGCCCTGCCGGTCGACCGTCTCCTTCTTAGCCGCTCCGCTGCCGGCTCCCGCACCGGCGGTGTACACGACGGCGTCACAGCCCTCGGTAACCGCTTCGAGATCACCCTCTAGGTTTGCCACCAGCGGCTCGCCTCCGAGGTCGCGCAGCTCGGCGGCTTGTTCGGGGTCGCGGATCATTGCGACGGGCCGGTAACCATGTTCGGCCAGCAAGCCGACCAGCCGCCGCCCGATCTTGCCGTGACTGCCGGCGACGAGGACTCGCATGACGTGCTCCTTCGTGGTGGCAAGAGCGGCTCAGCCTACGACGCGGTTAGCTCCCCCAGGACTCCCGCGGCGACCGCAGCGAAGACGGCCTCCCCGATGATCCAGCCGACGTTGTGTGCCCGCACCAAAACACGCCCAGAAGCGGCGTCCATGCAGATGCGACCGGCGCCCGCAGGCTGCCGTGCCGGCGGCACCTCAGCGACAAGTGGTTGCTCTGCGGGACGCTCATCGGTGTCGGGCAACCGGCACGGCTTTCGCGGCGCCGTCGTGACCGCTGCATGGCCGGGCCTGACCGTTGGTCCGCGTGAGGACGGGCACGTCGACAGAACAGCGGGGCCCGCAAGGGTGTACCTTTCATGCTGGTATCGGCAGGATAGTGCCGCTATCAGCATGATAATGCCGACGTCGTTCTTGCGGCCGCCGGGATACCGAGAGGACGCGCTATGGACCTAGCCCGCCCGCTTACATTGATCACACCCACGATTGATGGGGATGTCCTCACCGTACTCGCCGGTGCAACGGCCTCGTTCACGGGCCGTCAGGTTCACCAGGTTGCTGGGCGCCATTCCGAGCGTGGTGTGCGAAACGCCCTTCACCGGCTGTCAGAGCAGGGCATTGTGACCCGCCATCGCGTGGGGGCCTCTAACCAGTACACGCTCAACCGCACGCATATCGCCGCACCCTATATCGAGGCGCTCGTCCGCCTGCGTACCGAGTTGCTCCACCGGATCCGCGCCGAGCTCGAGAGCTGGAGGGTGCGCGCGGAGTTCGCGTCGCTATTTGGGTCCGCAGCTCAAGGGTCGATGCGTCCCGACAGCGACATCGACCTGTTCGTTGTGCGACCCACGGGTGTGGATCCAGGCGACCCTTGGCTCGAGCAGCTGAGTAGCTTGGCCGAGGCTGTTACATCCTGGACCGGCAACGACACCCGACTACTGGAACTCAGTGCCGAGGAGTTGCGGGAAGGGCTCGCCGCCGGCGAACCGGTCTTGGTGAGCATCCGCGACGAGGGCGTCCCACTGTGCGGCTCCCGCAGTTACCTACACCTTTTCGGGCGCAGCGAGTACAAGGCGGGGGCCCGTGGCGCCTAAGCGCTACGCCGCCGCCACACGAATGGGCCGCCTGGCCAAGGCCAAACAGTTCCAACTCGCTGCCAACACCATCTCCACGATCATGGACGACCAGGTCATCGCCGACGCCTATGTGACGTTGTGCGTACAGGCTGGCATCGCGGCGGCGGATGTCATCTGCTGTGCGAAGCTCGGAGAGCATCATCAGGGGGAAAACCACAATGAGGCCATCGCCCTTGTCGCGAGAGTCGACAAGACGGCCGCCAGTAACCTCAACGTGTTGCTCGACCTGAAGACCAAGTCGAGCTACAGCCCGGATCTGACGTCAGAGGCAGATCAGAAGCGTGCCGGTCGCGCGGCAGCCGCTCTCGTGAGCGCCGCGCAGTCGGCCTGACCCGTTCGCATGCGGCGGCGGCGGCAAGTCGCTACGCCTACGAGGCGGCCAGCGACGTGAGGGTCGCGACGATCGCGGCGAGGACGACCACCCCGGTCACCAGCAGCGGCAGCCTTGTACGCGGCAGCGGCCGGTCGGCGCGCAGCGCCGCCTCGTTGTTTCGCCAGCGAAGGTAGCCGCCGACCGCGACGCTGGCGCCGGCAAGTACCAGCGCGATCGCGACGGCTCGCCGGCCACCCGGCACCGACAGGCGCGGCAGCAGGCTTCCGACAGCCAGGCCTCCGGCGATGAAGGCCAACGAGGTGCGAACCCAGGCTAGCAGCGTACGTTCGTTGGCCAGCACGAACCGCGGGTCGGGGTCCATAGTCGCTGTTGTACCGCGCAAGATCGGTGCCTTGCCGGAGCTTACGCTGCGCCAGGCCGCGGCGCCTCGGTCACCTTGGCCAAACCCTCGACGACCGTCGCCGCCGGCATGCGGGTGAAGACTTCGGTGGCGACCAGCAGCTTGAGCGAGCGGCTACCGCCACCCACGATCACCCGATCGAACGCCATCACCCCGCCGTCGACGTACAGCGGCAGCTGCGATGGCAGCCCGAATGGGGTGACCCCGTCAGGGAGCATGCCCGTCAGCTCGACCGTCTCCTCGGCCGCCGCGAAGGAGGCCTTGCGTACGTCCAGCAGCCGGCGCACCGTGCGGTTGACGTCCAACCGCCGCGTCGCCTGCACCAGGCAGGCGGCATGGCGGCGTGGGGCGGTCTTCGACGCCACCACGATGCAGTTCGCGCTGCGCTCGGGCGAGTAGCCGTAGCGCTCGCAGAACGCGGCGGTCGCCGCGAACGCGGGATCGATGCGCACCACCTCGTAGTCCGCCCTCAGTGCCGCCAGTGCGTCCAGCACCGCCTGCTCGATGTCGTCGTCCACCGTGCCTCCTGTTGTGCGACCGGCGGTG
>JACCTL010000113.1 GCA_013812395.1 Euzebyaceae bacterium | reverse complement strand
TCCAGCCGGCGCCGAGGAAGTAGCTCTCCAGCTCCTGGATGATCTTGCCGTTGCCGCGCACCGGCCCGTCGAGGCGCTGCAGGTTGCAGTTGACGATCCAGGTGAGGTTGTCCAGCTCCTCGCGCGCGGCGACGCCCAGCGCACCGAGCGCCTCTGGCTCGTCCATCTCGCCGTCGCCGAGGAACGCCCACACCCGCGAGCCGGAGGTGTCGGTGATGCCGCGATGCTGCAGGTAGCGGTTGAAACGAGCCTGGTAGATCGAGTTGATGGCCCCCAGCCCCATAGAGACCGTGGGAAACTCCCAGAACTCCGGCATCAGCCGAGGGTGCGGGTAGGACGCCAGCGCGTCCGGTTGGCCTTCCTGACGGAACAGGTCGAGCTGATCGGTGGTCAGGCGACCCTCGAGGTAAGCGCGGGCGTAGATGCCCGGCGAGCCGTGGCCCTGGATGAAGATCTGGTCGCCAGCCTGCGGGTCGCCTCCGGGGACGCCGGGGCCGTCGCCGCCTTTGCCCCGGAAGAAGTGGTTGAAGCCGACCTCGTACAGCGAGGCGGCCGAGGCGTAGGTGGCGATGTGCCCGCCGACCCCCACGCCGGGACGCTGCGCGCGGGTCACCATCACCGCGGCGTTCCAGCGGATGTAGGCGCGGATGCGCCGCTCGACGTGCTCGTCGCCGGGGAACTCCGGCTCGCGCTCCGGGGGGATGGTGTTGATGTAGTCCGTCGAGGTCAGCGACGGCACCCCGACGGCGTTGTTGCGCGCCGACTCCAGCAGCTTGAGCAGCAGGAACCGCGCACGCGTGCGGCCGTGGGTTTCCACGACCGCGTCGAGGGACTCCAGCCACTCTCGGGTCTCGGCGGGGTCGATGTCCGGGATCTGGCTGGGCATGCCATCGGTGATGATGGGGCGGTCAATCTGGTCGCTCACGGCGGTGGCTTTCTGGGGGGCGAGATCTGTACCAGCCCTACCCTAGTCAGCGTCCCGGCACGAGTCTCGCGCAGCGATGACTGTTCCCGTGGCGATCGCTGCTCTCGGGGGCCAGGATCACCACGGGAAGTCCTACTACTCTGAGGCTGGGCCGGTAAAGTGCGGCGGGCGCTTGTCGCGACGTGCGGCAACGCCCTCGGTGACGTCGGGACCGGAAAAGCCAAGGAACTCCAACGCCAACGACGTGTCGAACGCCGGGCCAGCGCTGCGCAGCCAGTTGTTCAGCGCGTACTTGGTCCAGCGGATGGCGCTCTGGCTGCCCGCCGCCAGCCGCCCCGCCACGTCGTAGGCGGTGTCCAGCAGCGCGTCGTCGTCCACGCACAGCGACACCAGCCCGATGCGTTCGGCCTCCTCGCCCGACAACGGCTCACAGGTGAGCAGGTGGTACTTGGCCTTGGCCATGCCGCACAGCAGCGGCCAAACGATGGCGGCGTGGTCCCCGGCGGCGACGCCGAGCTTGGTGTGCCCGTCGATGATGCGTGCCGAGCGCGCCGCGATCGACACGTCCGCCAGCAATCCCACCACCAGACCCGCGCCGACCGCCGCGCCGTGCATCGCCGACACCAGCGGTTTGGAGCAGTTGATGACGTTGTAGACCAGGTCGCGTGCCTCTTTGAGTACGCGGATGCGCACGGCGAAGTCGTCGGCCATGTCGGCCACCAGGTCGAGATCGCCTCCGGACGAGAAGGCCTTGCCCTCGCCGCGGATTACTGCCACCCGGGTGTCGGGGTCCCGGTCGATCTCGCGCCACACCTCGGCCAGATCCCGGTGCATCTCGTGCCCCGCCGCGTTGAGCTTGCCCGGCGTCGACATGACGATGTCCAACACGCCGTCGGCGGGCCGCGAGAAGCGCAGGCTGGCGAAGGCGGCGTAGCGCTCGGTCATGGCCGCGACAATACCGCCGGGCCCGGTCCTTCTGGAGGTCCCGCGTATTCACCCTTGACGAACGCACCGGACCCTGAGACGGTGAAGAGGCGGGATTGATGGGATTTGCGGGCGGCGGAGGGAAAGCCGGGATGTACCGGGTTGAGCGAGGCTTCCGCGACGAGGATCTGCCGCCTGAGGGCGTCGCCGACGACGGCGCGCCCGACGACGAAGAACTCGACGACGCGGTCGAAGGGTCGGTCGAGGATGAGTAGCGCCGCCGACCGCGGCTGGGGTGCCGGCTGGCCGAACGCCCAGACTGACAAGATCGTCACGGTCGTCTGCGGCGCCAACGAGTTGCGTCTGCCCGTGCGGGCCGAGATCGGACCGCTGGTCGCCGCCCTGGTGGACGACCTTGAGCGAGCCAGAGGTACGCCGTTTCGGCCCGACTGGTCCTGGGGCTTCGCCAACCGCGCGATCCGAGGGACCTCGACCCCCTCGAACCACTCGTGGGGCTTGGCCATCGACCTGGACGCGCCGGACAACGCGATGCAAGGTCCTCCGCCGCCAGGCCGCAACACCATGCCCCGCAGGACAGCCACGATTGCGGCCCGCTACGGGTTCCGCTGGGGCGGGGCCTACACCTCCCGCCCCGACCCCATGCACTTCGAGTACATGGGCACCCCGGCCGACGCCGAAGGGCAAGCGACCGGATTCGACGGACAGGAGAACCACGAGATGTTGCGGAAGGGAGTCGACGGACCTGACGTCAAGATGTTGCAACGCAACCTGAACGCGTTTCATCGCGGCGACCCGAAGCTCAAAGTCGACGGGGACTACGGTGACCGCACCGCGGAATCGACAGCGGCTGCCAAACGCAAACTTGGGCTCGGCCGCGGCGGTACGACCGCCTCAGTCGAATTCCAACTGAACTTGGTCCAGGTGCTGGGTCAGCGCCAGGTCCGCCAGGTCGCCAAACGGCTGCGTGCGCGCGACGTCAGCGAGGAGGACATCGACAGGGCCGTCGACGAGGCGCTCGGCGACCTGCGCATCGAATAGTCGCTACAGCAGGGCGGCGATCGCGCGGAGGTCGTTGACGAGGTCGGCGAGCGCCGCGTCCCGCTCCTCCTGCGGACCGCGCAGGATCGCCGAGGGATGGATCGTGGCTGTCAGACGCAGCCCGTCACGCTCCACCACCTCGCCGCGCTGCTTGGACACGCGGAACGACGGCCCGAGCAGCACCTTGGCGGCGGTGGCACCCAGGGCGGCCACAACCGTCGGGCGCACCGCGGCGATCTCGCCGTCCAACCACAGGCGGCAGGCTCGGATCTCCTCGACCTTGGGCGTGGCGTGGATGCGCCGCTTGCCACGAGCCGTGAACTTGAAGTGCTTCACGGCGTTGGTGACGTAGACCAGGTCGCGGTCGATGCCCGCGTCGACCAGCGCCTGATCCAGCAGGCGGCCGGCGGGGCCGACGAACGGCTCGCCCTCGATGTCCTCGCGGTCGCCGGGCTGCTCCCCCACCAATATCAGCCTGGCGTCCTGCGGACCGGCACCGAAGACGGTCTGGGTGGCGTGGCGGTACAGGTCGCAGTTGGTGCAGGCCGCAGCGGCGTCACGCAGCTCGGCCAGCGAAGCGGCGGGCGAGTCAGCGCTGGGCTCGTCGAACAGTGAAGGCTCATCCATGTCATGGGCAGCTTTCCCCGCTCACCTCGTGCGACGCGGCCCGCCAGCGATCACTCGGATACAGAAGCGCTTCCCGACAGGTTGATCGTGCGCTGGCCTGCCGGACCGCTGATGACAACAGGGTCCGGTATTGACGCCGTACGCGGCATGGTGTTGGAGGCGAACACGTTGCCGGTGATCGGTACCCGATAGGAGCCAGCACGCACTTCGTCGTAGCCGTCCGGCACGATGCCTACCAACCCGCGCAGGTTCGCGGACTGGAAACTCAACGGGATCACGCCCGCTGTCCGCAGGATTGCAGCGGCGGCGTCCGGACAGGTCGAGGCTCGGAAAGCGGGTTCTGACTTCTGGGCGGCGATCAGGCAGACGCTGCCTGCGGTGGTGCGCGCAACATAATAGCGGAAGTTTCGGTCCTCTTGCGCCAGCCGCACCCCGGACGCGGGGACGCTGTCCTCGGGGCCGCCAAGGTCTCGCAGATAGGAGTCGGGGAGACGATCGTCGGGCACGGCCGCCCGCTGCAGCACCGACAACGCCGGCGCTTGGGTGACCTCGAGCTCGACACGCGGGCGATGGACCTGACCGACGGCGACGACCAGGACCGCGATGAGCCCCAGCGAACCCACAGCGATCGCCCCACTGCGGCGGCGGCGCAGCCACCGGCCACGGCGGGCAACACTGTCGAGGTCCAGTGGCTGCCGTGGCTGCGGCGCTGCGGCAGCGATGCGGTCGATGAGGTCGTTCACCGGACACCCCTTTCGGTTGCTGGTCCCCGCAGACCGGCGCGCAGATCGACCATGGCTCGGGCGACGAGACTCTTGACCGTCCCTTGCGGTACGCCCATCAACTCGGCGGTCTCGGCCACGGAGTGGCCGAGGTAGTAGCGCAGCACCACTGCGGTGCGCTTGCGGGTCGGCAGCGCCGCGAGGGCCTGGCGTACCGCGACGGCGTCACCGGCGTCGGCGTCGCGATGCTCAGTCTGCGTGCCCGCCAGCAGTCGGCGTTGCGCGCGACGGCGGGCCGCCGCTCGGCAGAAGGCAGAGTTGGCCAAGTTGATGCTGACGCGATGGACCCAGGCCCCCGGTGCAGGCATGGTTGCCAGCCGTGGCCAGTCCCGACACGCCCGAGCCAGCGCCTCTTGCGCCAGCTCCTCGCGACGTCCAGGTCGCCGCAGTACAGGGCGAGCGCACCGACCAGGCGGGGGTACTCGCGTTCACAGAAGAACGCGAAGTCCTCGGGGACGGCCGGACGGTTCACTTGCTTGGACCTGTCTGTAGCAGTGGCGGCATACAGACGATCTACCGGCACCACCGGTTGCATGGTATTTCGCAACGTCAGTCCCAGACGCGATCCAGGCGCCAGGCGCCGGCTTCCTGCACCAGCTCGAAGACGCCGCTGGCCGGGGTGCTGTTGCGGGCCTCCACCCGCCACAGGTCACGTTGCGGGACCTCGACGCCACCACCGGACCAGTAGGCCGCGTCCTCACGCCAGTGGCCGAGTACCGAAAGGACCCGGTAGGTCGATCCTCGCCAGGTGAAGCGCACCGGCGTATGCGGGTCGGCGCCGGCCGCTGCGGCGGTCACCTCCACCGGCTCGCGGTAGCGCTTGGTCATCGTCTTGCCTCCGCGCCTGCGATGCCGTGCCTGCGGCATGTTGGTGGCGGGAAGGCGGCGGTGGCCGGGACGCGCCTTCCCCACGCGTCCCGACCGCCGGCCGGTCGATCGAACATATGTTCGATCCGGTAGTGGAACGGTACGACACCCGGCCGGTGCCGTCAAGCGGATGCGGGCCGCATATTCGGGCAGACGCAAGCCGCGTATTCGAGCCTGCAACGGGTCCTCGAGGGCATCCTTGTGCCGACCGCTTGCTGCCTGAGGACTCCTCGACAGAGGGCTACTGGGGTGAGCGAGGCAGTACCTCGGCCAAGAACTCCCGGGCGATGTCGCGCGGATCCTCGCCAGTTTCGACGCGGGCGTTGAGCGCGGCCAGCCGCTCGGTGTCCAGCACCCGTGCCAGCGGATCCAAGGCGGTGGCAAGCTCGGTGTCCTGCTCCACCCGGTCGGTCCGCGCCACCGGGGAGACGATAAAGGCGGGAAAGACCGCCCGGTGGTCTGCCACGAGCACCAGGCCGGCCCTGCGCGCGCGCCCCGACGTCGCCGTCGCCAGCGCCGCGAAGCAGCGGCTCTTCGCCACTTCGGCGATGGCCTCATTCTCACGCGCCGGCACCGCCCCCTTGTTGACCCGCTGCAGGTCCATGCCGTAGCCGGCGGCAAGGGACTCCAGGCCTCCCGGTCGGCGGATGAAGTCGGGGTCGGCGCACAGCCGCCGGCCACTGCGCCCCAGCTGGCGCCCCAGCCATCCCAGCCCGTCGGGCCGTTCGTCGCCAGGCAGGTCGTCGGCTCGCACGAACAGTGCCAGGGTGGCGTTGGCGGTACTGGGCTGGAGCCAGGTCAGGCCACGATCCTCGTCGGCGGTCCGCACCCGCTCGAAGGACTCCTGCGGGTCAGACGGCGGCGCCTGCCGGCCCATGCCCAACGCCCATGCCGCACCGGTGTAGTCCCAGAACACGTCGACCCCGCCCGCCAGCGCCTCCCGTCGCAGCCCGACCGTGCCGCCGAGGTCGTCGCTGACCTCGGCGCGCAGTCCCGCACGGGCAAGGGTGAGCACGGTCAGCGCCGCCAGGACCCGTTGCTCGGTGGTCGACCCGGCGCCTACCACGACCGGCGGGGTGTCCTCGCTGCCCGCCGAGCACGAGGCCAGCAGCACCATCCCGAGCAGTGCCGCCAAGAGCCGCCGCATGGCCGCGAGTGTGCCATCTACCCGCCAGCGGCATCGCTGGCGGCGGCATCGCTGGCCGCGGCATCGCTGGCGGCGGCGCTGCGCTGCATGAGCGCGGGATCGCCAGCGCCGCCGCTGCGCTGCCGGGAGCGCGGCTAGTCTGGCCGGCATGCATCGACGCGACTTTCTGCGGTCGTCCGTCCTGCTCGCCGGCACGCTCGGGACTGCGGGGACGCTGGTCGCCTGCTCCCGTTCCAGCGGCGGCATCCCCTCCGGCGAGGCGACCCTGGTGCCGCAGGTCGCGTCGTTCGAGGTGCTCACCGGCAGCAATCAGATCGTGCCCTTCGGCCTGCGGACCCTGCAGAACACCGAAGTGCCCGACGCCGACGTCTCGGTGTTCCTGCGCGACCTCAACGGTGAACAGATCGGTGGGCCCTTTCCCACCGAGTACACCGAGGAGATCGATCGGGCGCTCGGCTTGTACATCGCCAGGCTGGACCTGACCGAGGCCGGCCGCCTGGAGCTCGTCGCGGTGGAAGGCGACCGCTACGGCACGCAGGCCATCAACGTCGTGGCGCCGCAGGACTCGCAGGTCCAGGTGGCCGGCGATGAGGCGGTGTCGGTCCAGACCCCGACGTCCGACGACAAGCTCGGCTTTGCCAAGCTCTGCACGCAGGAGCCGCCCTGCGGGATGCACGAAGTCAGCCTGGACGCCGCGCTGAAAGCCGGCCGGCCGGTCATGCTGCTGTTCGCCACCCCCGCCTACTGCCAGACCGCGGTCTGCGGGCCCGCCACCGGCACCGTCGACGAGATCCGCGCCAGTGGCGACTGGGGCGAGACGGCGTTCATCCACTGCGAGATCTACTCCGACCAGGGGCAGACCGTATCCCGGCCCGTGTCGCGCTGGAAGCTGCCGACCGAGCCGTGGCTGTTCTCGGTCGGCGCCGACGGGATGATCGCCGGGCGGCTGGACGGTCCCATGCTGCCGTCGAGGGTCGAGGCGATGGCCGGCGAGATCGCGGCAGCCTGACGGGCTACCGGCGCAGCAGCGCCGCGAGATCGCTGACGACGCGCGCAGGGTCGGGCGCGTCGGTGATGGCTCGCACGACGACCAGGCGGCGGGCGCCCGTGGCCAGCACCTCTGGCGCGGTTTCCAGGCGCATGGCGCCGGTGACGAACCACGGCCGCCCTTGGGCGGCGGCGGCGGCGTGGCGCAGCGGCTCCAGGCCGATCGCCGGCCGTCCCTGCTTGGTGGGAGTGGCGTGCACCGGGCCGATCGCGAAGTAGTCGCAGTCTTCGGCCAAGGCACCATCAACCTCCGCCAGCGAGTGCGTCGACCGACCAACGATCGCGTCGGGGCCCACCAGTAGACGGGCGTCGGACGGGTGCAGGTCGTCCTGGCCGACGTGCACGCCGTCGGCGCCGACCTCGGCGGCAAGATAGGGATCGTCGTTGAGGATGAACAGCGCGCCGTGACGGTCCGCGGCGGCCCGGAACACCGCCGAGGCGGCGGCCAGCTCGTCGCGAGTCGCGGTCTTGTCGCGCAGCTGCACCTGGTCGATGCCGGCGCCAAGGACGGTGTCGAGGAAGCCGTCGAGGTCGCCGCGATCCGCACGCCGGTCCATGCACAGGTACAGCCACACGTCCGCCAGCCGCTCCCGCCGCCAGCTGCCGATCAAAGGTCTGCGAGACCAACGAAGGGCGTGGTGGCCTCGGCGTGCAGGCGGCGCGGGATACGCCCCGCCCGGCCGGCGAGGCGGCCAGCCGTCACCGCCTGCTGCATGGCCGTAGCCATCACCGCCGGCTCCTGCGCCCTGGTCACCGCACTGGCCAGCAGCACCGCGTCGCAGCCCAGCTCCATGGCCAAGCAGGCGTCGCTGGCCGTGCCAATGCCAGCGTCGAGGATGACCGGCACCTGCGCACGCTCGACGATGATCCGCAGGTTGTAGGGGTTGCGGATGCCGGCGCCGCTGCCGATGGGCGAGCCCAGCGGCATCACGGCCGCACAGCCGACGGCTTCCAGTCGGGCCGCCAGGATCGGGTCGTCGTTGGTGTAGGGCAGGACCACGAAGCCGTCGTCGACGAGGCGCTCGGCGGCGTCGAGCAGCTCGGCGCCGTCCGGCAGGAGGGTCTGGTCGTCGCCGATGACCTCGAGCTTGATCCAGTCGGTCTCGAAGGCCTCGCGGGCCATCTTGGCCGTCGTCACCGCGTCGTGGGCGGTGAAGCATCCGGCGGTGTTGGGCAGCAGCTGCACCCCGCAGCGGTCCAGCACATCCAGAATGGATCCGCGCGAGGACGGGTCCACGCGGCGCAGGGCGACAGTGGCCAGCTGCGCGCCTGAGGCCCGCAGCGCCGTTTCCAGCGCGTCAAGGCTGGCTGCGCCACCGGTCCCCATCACCAGCCGCGAGCTGAAGGTTCGGCCGCCGAGCAGGAAGGCGTCCTCGTCGACGAGGTCGTGTGCCTCGTCCACCTGGTCGGAAACCGTCATCCGCCACCCACCGCGTCGAGCACCTCCAGTCGGTCACCCTCCCCCAGCCGCGTCGCGGCCCATTCGCGGCGCGGGACGACCTCGCCGTTGCGGGCCACGGCAGTGCCTGGCCGGTCGGGATCGCGGCCGAGGCTGCGCACCAAGGCGGCCAGGTCCGCTTCTTCGACAGTGTGCTGACGACCGTTGACGACCACCGTGACGCCCGTAGGACGGCTGCTGTTCATGCCAGTGCTCCGGCCGGGGTGAACCGCCGGGGGCTGCATGCCGCGATGACCTCGGCGGGTCCGCCGGTCAACGCCTGCGCGAGCCCGTCGGCGGTCACCGGCGTCAGCAGGATCCCGTTGCGGTAGTGGCCGGTGGCCAGCAGCAGTCCGTCCACCTGCGTCTGGCCGAGCAGCGGTGCGTTGTCCGGCGAGCCGGGGCGCAGGCCAGCGGTGGCCTCGACGAGCTCCAGCTCGGCGATACCAGGCAGCAGGGTCCAGGCCTCGCGCAGCAACTCGTGGACCGCCCCGGCGGTGACACGGATGTCGAAGCCCAACTCCTCGACGGTCGCGCCGACGACGACCCGCCCGTCGGCGCGCGGGACGATGTAGACGTCCAGGCCGCGAATGTTGTGCGTGGCCAGCGGCGCCGGACCCCGTAAGTGCAGCAGCTGACCCTTGACGGGCCGCACGGAGGGCAGCGCGGTGGGCGGCACACCGCCGATCTGGCCGCTGTGCGCGCCGGCCGCCAGCACGACCTGCGACGCGGTCAGGACCTCGCCGTTGGCAAGCTCGACGCCCTCGACGCGGTCACCGCGCTCACCGCGGTCGACGCCTTCCTCGCCGTCGCGGCGCACGCCGCCTTGGACGCCACCGCTGTCCATGCGGACGGCCGTGACCCGCTCCCGCCGCACCGTCACGCCGGCAGCCTCGGCAGCGGCACGCAGAGCACCCACCAAGGCGCGGTTGTCGACCTGATGGTCACCAACGACGAGGATGCCGCCGCGCACCCGCGGCGACAGTGCCGGCTCCAGCGAGCGGACCTCACGCCCCGACAGCCGCTGCACGTCCAAGCCGAGCCGCTGCTGGAAGGCGAACAGCTCGTCGAGTGCGGCGTTGTCATCCGGGTTGCGCGCCACCGACACGGTCCCGCACTCGCGGTAGCACAAGTCCCGGCCCGTGGCCTCGGTCAGCTCGGCGGCGAACGACGGCCAGCGCCGGCTCGACTCCAGCGCCAAGTCAAGGAGGGCGCCCTCGCCGTAATGCGCCTCGGTGACGGGAGCGAGCATGCCCGCGGCGGCCCAGGTCGCCCCCCGACCAGGGCGGGGGTCCACCACCGTCACGGCCAACCCAGCCTCGGCGGCTCGCCACGCGACGGCGAGCCCGATGGCGCCGCCGCCGACGATGATTGTGTCCACTGCGCTCCCTTCGCCGGCATGAACCGGATCAGGTCTGACGGTCGGCTGCTGCCCTCTCAGCCCGGGTGCTGTCCGGACTCCCGTGGTGCAGCAACCCTAGCGCCGGGGCCAGGAAACAACAGCCGCGTGGCGCACCCGCCGAGCGTCAGAGGGCCGGATCGGCCAGATCGAGGCCGTTGAGGCGCTGCTCGAGGCGCTGCAGCTCCAGCGCCACCGCGTCGACGTCGCGGCCGATGCGCACGTCGAACTGCGGGTACAGGATCTGAAAGCTGTGCTCGGCGGCCCCGATCTGCCAGCCCACCGCCGAGCAGAACTCGCCGAGGTCGAACTCCCAGGTGAACAGCAGCTCCCGCCCGTCGTCGTGCACCCACTCGGTCAGGTAGCGGTTTGGCCGGCGAGCAAACTGCCGCACCCCTCGACGGTCCTTCTGCACCGCCACGAAACCCAGCGAGACCAGCTGTTCGTCGAAGGCGTCGGCCATGGCGGCGAAGCATAGGCGCGGTCCCGGCAAGGGCGTGGCACCAGCCCGGCCCCCCGGTGGCACCTGCGGACCGCGGCGGCGTGGCGACCGTAGACTCGCTGCGGCATGAACCCCGCGTCCGATACGGATCTGGTCGCCGGTGCCGGCCCCATCGCGGTGGGTGCGCTGCTCGGTGGCCGCTACCGCATGACCGCGCGCATCGGTGCCGGCGGCATGGCCACGATTTACCGCGCTTATGACGAGTCGCTGGACCGCGACGTCGCTGTCAAGGTCCTGCACCCGCATCTCGCCGACGACGCGTCATTCCTGGCGCGGTTTCGCACCGAGGCCCGCAACGCGGCGGCACTGCTGCATCCCCACATCGTCAACGTGTTCGATCAGGGTGTGGCCGACCTGCCCTACATCGTGATGGAGCTGGTGGACGGGCCCTCGGTGCGCCAGCTGCTCGACAGCCGAGGGCGCCTGCCTCCCGCCGAGATGCTCGCCGTAGTCGGGCCGGTGTGCGAGGCGCTGGCGCGGGCGCACGCCAGCGACGTCGTTCATCGCGACATCAAGCCCGAGAACATCCTGATCGCCGCTGGCGGGAACCCGAAGGTCGCCGACTTCGGCATCGCCAGGGCGGCGGCCGCGACCAGTCACACCGCGACCGGCACGCTGATCGGCAGCGTCCACTACATGGCGCCCGAGATCGTCGACGGGCAGGAAGCGACCGACCGCACAGATCAGTACGCGGTCGGGGTGCTCATTTTCGAGCTGCTGACCGGACGCAAGTCGCTGCCGGCGGACAGCCCCATGGCGGTGGCGGTGCGCCACGCCCGCGAGCCGGTGCCGCCGCCCAGTCGCTACGTCACCGATGCGCCCCGCGCATTGGACCGGGTCGTGGCCAAGGCGACAGCCGCGCAGCCGGCCAAGCGCTATCCCGACATGGCGGCGCTGGCCATGGCGCTGCGCGCAGCCGTGCCCGGCCCGCCGCAGCCGGTGACGGTCCCGGTGGCAGACTCCGAGGCCACAGTCGTGATTCCGGCGACCTCGCCGGCCACCACGACCACGGCTGTCACGACCACCGCAGCGGGTGGCGCCACCGGAGCGGTAGCAGCCTCGGGTCAGCGCCGCCGACGACCACGCCGGACGCTCCTGGTGCTCGTCGCCCTGCTGTTGATGGCCGGCGCGAGCGGGGCGGGAGTGTGGAACTGGGTGCTGGCACCCGTGCAACGAGTCCCGGATCTGGGCGGGACCACGGTCCCCGCCGCGCGCGACGCGCTGGCCGGTCAGGGCATGTCGGCCGAGCTGGAGGCACGCCGCTACGACCTGTCGGCGCCGGCCGGCACAGTGCTCGACCAGGACCCCGACCCCGGCTCGCCGTTGCGTCGCGGCGGCGTTGTTGCCGTGGTGGTGTCCCGTGGCCCCGCTCAGGTCAGCGTGCCGGATGTCGTCGGCGGAACTCGCCGGCAGGCGGTCGAGCTGCTGTCGGCGGCGCCGTACGCGTTCGATGTGGCTGTCCGCGAACGGTTCTCCGACACGGTCGCCACCGGCAGGGTCATCGCCGCGGCACCCGAGGCGAGTACCACGGTCGACGCGGGGCGCCGCCTGACGCTGACCGTCTCCAAGGGCATCGAGCAGGTCGCTGTCCCCAAGGTCCGCGGTCTGCCACGAGCCGAGGCGGTCACCGCCCTGCGCAGGGCCAAGCTGCGGGCAGCGGCCACCGAGGCCTACAGCGACCGGACGCCAGAGGCCGGAACGGTGGTCCGCCAGGACGTGCGGGCGGGACGGACCGTCGACAAGGGCACCCCGGTCGCGATCACCGTGTCGCTGGGGCCGCTGCACTTTGCGATGCCCAACGTGAACGGCCACCCGATCGAGCAAGCCCGGGCCGAGCTTGCGGCGCTGACGTTGCGGGTGACCGTCAGCGAGCAGCCGCGCCCGCAGATCGGTCCGTTCCGCCGTGGCGACTTCGGCCTCGTCGAGGCGCAGGTTCCTGAGGCCGGCGCCACGGTGCGGCGCGAGGACCGTGTCGACCTGTACACCTTCTCGCAGGCCGCCGAAGGGGCCGAGGGCTGAGATCCGGCCGCTGGACCTACGAGCTGGCGCTCGTGGCGGTGACGGCGGTGTGGGGCGTCACCTTTCCCGTGGTGAAGGCGGCGGTGGAGCGGGTCCCGCCATACGGCTTCAACAGCGTCCGGTTCCTGCTCGCGGGCGCCGCCCTGGGCGCCGTGGCTGTTCCCGCGCTGCGGCGCCTCAGCGGCCAGGGCCTGCGGCACGGCGCGGTGCTGGGCGTGGCGCTGTTCGGCGGCTACGCCTTTCAGACCGTCGGCCTGCAGCACACCACGGCCAGCAACGCCGGCTTCGTCACCGGGATGTTCGTCGTGTTCACGCCGCTGCTGTCTGCTGTGGTGCTGCGCCGGGCACCGGGTTGGGCGGCATCGGGCGGTGTCGTCCTCGCCGCTGCGGGACTGGCGTTGCTCAGCCTCGGCGACGACTTCGTCCCGCGCTACGGCGACGTGCTGGTGCTGGGCTGCGCGGTCAGCTTCGCGGCCCACATCGTGGGGTTGGGCGCATGGTCAGCGCGCCACGATCCGGTGGCGCTGACCGCCGTGCAGCTGCTGGTCGCCGGCGCGCTGCACACGACGATGGCCGCGGCACTGGAACTCGGCCGTGCCCCGGTGCGCTGGGACGGCGGGGTGGTGGCGGCCGTCGCGGTGACAGCGTTGCTGGCCAGCGCGGCCGCGTTCCTGATCCAGACCGCCGCCCAACGCCACATCCCGCCGACGCGAACCGCGATCATCCTGACGATGGAGCCGGTGTTCGCTGGGTTGTTCGGGTTCCTGTTGCTGGGCGAGCGGCTGACGGGGCGCGGCTGGGTCGGCTGCGGCTGCATCCTCGCCGGCATGCTGCTCGCCGAGTTGCGCGGTGGCGGGCCGCTGGCCGCGCCATCCGGCGAGGGCGATCCGCGCCGCCTCGACGGCTTGGCGGGTTGACTGCGGCGGCGTGACCGCAGCGGTCTAAGGGGGCCGCGCACTGGCCGACGTGGCAAAACCGGCCCTGCCCGCAACCGTGTGCGGATTCCGCCGCCCACGCGGGCCGACGCACACGATTCCCGAACCGCCGCAACCGTGTGCAGATTCCGCCGCCCACGCGGGCCGACGCACACGACTCCCGAACCGCCGCAGCGTGCCCATGCAGGTCAGCTCACCCCTGCTCGGCGAGCACCGATCGCAGCGCGTCAGCCGCACGGCGGCAGTCCTCGGCGGTGACGTCGGGATGGGTGACCAGCCGCACGGTGCGCCGGTCCATCGCCGCGGCCAGCACGCCTCGTTCGCGAAGGCGCCCGCACACCTGCGCCGAGTCGACGTCCTCGACATAGACGATGTTGGTCTCGACCTGCTGCAGGTCGACGCCGTCGGGGTGGGCTTTGGCCGCCGCCTCGGCCAGCAGCCGGGCGTTGGCATGGTCGTCGGCTAGGCGCTCGATGCGGTCCAGCGCCACCAGCCCTGCCGCCGCGATGACGCCGGCCTGGCGCATCGCCCCGCCGTAGCGCCGGCGCCACAGCTTGGCCTCGTCGATCGCGTCGGCGTCACCGACCATCAGCGAGCCGACGGGGGCACCCAGCGCCTTGGACACGCAGCACATCAGCCCGCTGACCATGCCGCCGTAGACGTCGAGCCCAACCCCCGACGCGACGCTGGCGTTGAAGACCCGGGCGCCGTCCATGTACAGCGGCACGCCGGCGTCCGCGCAGACGTCGCGAATGCCTTCCAGCTGGGACTGCGGGTACACCGTGCCGCCGCGGCGGTTGTGCGTCTGCTCGACGCACACCAGCGACGTCGGGGTCAACGGGAAGATGTCCGCCCGCACGGCCGCCGCGACGTCGTCCGCGCTGAGCAGGCCGTAGCTGGCGACGACCGTGCGGAACTGCACACCGGCCAGCAGCGCTCCGGCGCCGGCCTCGTAGTTGACGATGTGCGCGTCGGCCTCGATTACCACCTCGGTGGCGGGCCGAGCCAGCACCCGCAGCCACAGCTGGTTGCACATGACGCCGCTGGGGCACAGCAGGGCCGCCTCACGCCCGAACAGCTCGGCGGTGCGTTCCTGCAGGCGCAGGATCGTTGGATCCTCGCCGTAGACGTCGTCGCCGACCTCGGCGTCGGCCATCGCCCG
>JACCTL010000099.1 GCA_013812395.1 Euzebyaceae bacterium | reverse complement strand
ACGGCCACGGCCTTGAAGACCGCCTCCTGGATGTGATGGCTGCCCTCACCGGCGAGCCGTTGCACGTGCAGGGTGATCCGCGCGTTGGCCACGACCGACTCGAAAAAGTGCTTGGTCAGGGTCGTCTCGTAGCTGCCGACCAGCTCCACGGGCGTGTCGGCGGCGTACACCAGGTACGGCCGTCCCGACAAATCCACGGCGACGCGGACGAGCGCCTCATCGATGGGGACGGTGGCGTCGCCGAAGCGCTCGACGCCAGCCTTGTCCCCCAACGCGGACGCCAGCGCCTGACCGAGCGCGATCCCGCTGTCCTCGACGGTGTGGTGCGCGTCGACCTCCAGGTCGCCATCGGTCCGAACCGATAGGTCGAAGCGCCCGTGGCGGCCGAGCTGGTCGAGCATATGGTCGAAGAACGGCACACCGGTGGCAATGTCGGTGATGCCGCTGCCGTCCAAGTCCAGGCGCACCGCCACCGTCGTCTCCAAGCTGGCGCGGTCGATCTCGGCGACGCGCGGCCGGTCGCTCACAACGACTCCTTCATCGCGGCCAGGAACGCATCATCCTCGTCTGGCCTACCAACGGTCACGCGCAGGCAGCCTTGCAGGCGCGGTTGCGTCGAGAAGTCACGCACCAGCACGCCGCGCGACAGCAACCGGTCGAACAGATCAGGTACGGCGGTGCGAAACAGCAAGAAGTTGGCCGACGAGGGCCACACGGTCACGCCGTCCAGCGCCGCGAGCGCGTCGTGGAGGCGGTCGCGCTCCCGGGACAGGGCGGCCACGTGGCCGGTCACCTCGTCGGCCAGCTCCACGGCCACCAGACCGGCCATCTGGGTCAGCGCGTCCAGGTGGTAGGGCAGGCGCACCTTGCGCAGGTCGTCGA
The DNA here is from genome assembly GCA_013812395.1 of Euzebyaceae bacterium. Classification (GTDB taxonomy): domain Bacteria; phylum Actinomycetota; class Nitriliruptoria; order Euzebyales; family Egibacteraceae; genus JACCTL01. Next base: position 12,420 of record JACCTL010000099.1, on the reverse strand, counting down.
CGACCCAGTCATGGCACAGCAGGTAACCCAGCCGCAGCCCTGCCAGCCGCCAGGCCTTGGAGAAGGTGCGGCACACGACCAGGCGGGGCAGCTCGTCGAGCAGTGCCACCGCCGACTCACCACCGAACTCGACGTAGGCCTCGTCGACGATAACCAGGGCCCGGCTGTGGTCGTGCAGGGCGCGGACCGCTGGCAATGGCAGCGTCATCCCGGTCGGGTTGTTGGGGTTGGCCACGCAGACCAACGCGGGGTCGTGGTCGGCGACGAAGGCGGCCGCAGCGGATGCCGACAGCAGGAAGTCGTCGTCCAGTTCGGCGGTCACGACCGGCGTGGCAGCCACGCGCGCGAGCAGCGGGTGGGCCGAGTAGCCGGGGCGGACCAGCAGGAGCCGGCGGTCGGGGCCGCCGTAAGCCTGGAACAGCTGCAGCAGGATCTCGTTGGAGCCGTTGGCCGCCCACACCCGCTCGGGTGGCAGGCCGAAGCGCTTGGCCAACGCGGTACGCAACTGCCATGCCCGTCGGTCGGGATAACGGTGCAGGTGCAGGCCTTGTACCCGTTCGGCGAGCCGAGTCAGGAACGCCTGCGGCGGCGGCCACGGCGTCTCGTTGGTGTTCAGTCGCACCGCGACGTCCCACTGTGGCGCCCCGTATGGCGTGACGCCGGCAAGATCGGGCCGCACCGGCACAGGCTGTGCGGCGTCGGGGAGGGCAGGGCCAGCGGTCACGTGTCTAGGTCTCCAGGCGCACCTGCACGGCGCGCACATGGGCGGGAAGGTCCTCGGCGGCCCCGAGTGCCTCCACCACTCCAGCCAGGTCGGCCAACGACGAGGCGTCGTACTGGACCCAGTTGACGGGGACGAAGAAGTCGTCGGTGCGCAGCCCGCCGGTGAAGCGTGCGGTGCCACCCGTGGGCAACGTGTGGTTGGGCCCGGCGCAGTAGTCGCCGAGCGAGACGGGGCTGTGCGGCCCGACGAACACCGCGCCGGCGGCTCGGACGCGCGTCGCGACCTCGGGCGCGTTGGCGGTCTGCACCTCCAGGTGCTCGGCGGCGAAGGCGTCAGCGACGGCGACGGCATGGTCCAGGTCGTCGACCAGCGCCACCCCACCCTGACCGGCGAAGGCCGCACGGATGCGGTCGGCGTGACGGGCAGTGTCGACCTCGCCGACCAGCGCCTCCTCGACAGCCTCGACGAGGGCCGCAGACGGTGTGATGAGCAGGCACGTCGCCAGCGGGTCGTGTTCAGCCTGAGCCACGAGGTCGGCGGCGACGGCGCGAGGGTCGGCGGTGTCATCGGCGATGATCGCCACCTCCGTCACCCCCGCCGGCGCGTCGATCCCGCAGACGCCGTCTGCGGCGAGGATCCGCTTGGCCTCGTTGACGTAGACGTTGCCGGGTCCCACCACCTTGTCGCAGCGGGGCACCGTGGCGGTGCCGTAGGCCATGGCCGCGACCGCCTGGGCGCCGCCGATACGCAGGATGCGGTCGGCGCCGGCCAGGGCGGCTGCGGCGAGGATGGCCTGGCTGACCCGGCCGTCGCGACCGGGCGGCGTGCACAGCACGACCTCATCCACACCCGCGACACGCGCCGGCACCACCGTCATCAGCACCGTCGACGGATACGCCCCGCGACCGCCCGGGACGTACACCCCCACTCGGCGCAGCGGATGGTGTGCGACACCGAGCACCGCGCCGTTGCGCTCGGCGCGCCAGTCACGGGGTCGGGCCTGCTCGTGAAACCAGCGGATCTGCTCGGCCGCGCGCTCCATGCCCGACCGCAGGGCGGGCTCCAACCCGTCGAGGGCTGCCTTGGCGTCTTCGGGAGCGACTTCCAGACCGCCGGCACCGTCCCACCCGTCGAACTGGCGAGTGTGGCGGGCCACGCCGGCATCGCCGCTGGCGCGCACGTCGTCCAGGATCGCGCGGGCCGTCGCCCGCGCGGTGGCCACGGTCTCCAGTGAGGCGCGCGGCAGCCGCCCGGACACATCGGCGCGGTCGCCACGCAGGTCGAGCAGGGTCAGCATCCGCCGCACTGTATCCAGCCCCTGTCGCTCGCGCTCAAGTGGTCGTGGGCGGTGGCGCAGCCGACTACGACGCATCCACCCCCCGGGTGACGCAGCCGACTGCGGTGCAGCCACGCCCCGGGTGGCGGACGGGAAACAGCGCAAGCCGGCACGTACCCTGGACCGGGATGGAACTTCCTTTGTTCCCTCTGCATCTCGTCCTGTTCCCTGGGCGACCCTTGCCGTTGCACGTATTCGAGTTGCGCTACCGCCAGATGCTGGCCGACTGCCTGCGCGCTGACCGGCGCTTCGGGGTGGTTGCGATCAAGGCGGGTTCCGACGTTGGCCGGCCGGCCGACGTGTTCAGGGTCGGCACGATCGCCGAGATCGAGCACGTCGAGCGTTTCGACGACGGGCGAGCGCGCATCGCCACACGGGGCGTGCAGCGCTTCCGCATCGACGCGATCGTGCCGGGCCGGCCCTACCTGTGCGGGCGGGTGCGACCACTGGAGGAGGCGCCGGCCGTCGCCGCGGACACCGAGCGTGCACAGCTGCTGCGCCGCGTGCTACTGCCCTACCTCGCCGAGCTTGGCGCCCCCGACGAACTGTTGCGCCGGATCCCCTCCCGTCCCACAGAGCTTGCCTGGCTGGCCGCGGCGGCGCTGCAGGTCGAGGTCCCCGAGCAGCAGCGGTTGCTGGAACTGGACAGCTGCGGCCAACGGCTCGAGGCGACGTTGGAGGCCTTACGACGTGAAGCCGGTCTGATGCGTCACTTCGGCACCGTCGGATCGCTGCGCCCCCCTGGGCCCGCCGGGGCCGACCTCAACTAGGAGGTTGCTGGACTTGGGCGGAGGCGGAGGCGGACGCCGCACACAGCCAACGCCGCAGGTCAGCGGACTGGCGGCGGTCGCCGGAGCGATATCTTCAGCATCCTCCGAGAGACCGTTGGTTCTCTAGGCGCCGTGGCCGCGGCTCAGCTCCTCCAGCGCCTCAGGGTCAATCTCCTCGCCGTTGACCGCGGCAACGCGGCAGTTGGTCGCCGCACGCAGCGTGGCGGTGCGCCGACCGCCCTCCAACAGGGCGCGCTCCCCGAGGACGGCGCCAGGCCCCACCTCGCTGACCGGCTCGCCGTCGAGCTCGACCACGAGCACACCGTCGAGGAGCAGGAACAGCTCGTCGCCCGGCTCGTCCTGCTTGACGAGCGTCTCGCCGCGGGACAGCCTGCGCATCCGCGGCCGAGAGGCCGGATTCATGATCGACAAGGACAGCTCGCGCTCCAGCGCCGTTTCGATTTCGGTCACGAGGGCCGGGGAGTCCTGGTCGCCCCACGGCGTGTGGACTCCGAACGCCTGTCGTAGCCAGGTGCGGAACTCGATCGTGCCGCTCTTGGCGAACAGCTTGCCGCCGGCGTCGTAGACCCAATGGCGCGGAAACGGACTGGCGCCCATCAGCTTCTGCTCACTGCGCCCGTCGGCGTGCATGGTCACCTCCAGCGTGGTCCAGGCCACCGGAGCGGACAGCTGCACGAACGGCGGGTGATTGACCCGTCGTGGCGCAGGCAGCCCCGTGCGCCCGCCCGCCGACTGGCGGAAGCGAACCCACTCATCGGTGACATCAGGATCAGGACGCCGGTCAGGAAACGGCACCGCCTGCACCGTCATGCCGGCCCGGCCTAACCGGAGCTTCGTGACCCCGATGTGCCCGCCACCGTCCTGGCCATAGGCGGTGATGCGGCCGCTGTCATCGACCTCGATCCAGGCCGACAGGACGTTGGCGAAGCGGAAGCGGTCCGCCGCGCGCAGGGCCTCGAGATCGTCGATGGTGTCCGGGGGCGGCTGGTCGTAATGCGTGAAGCCCACCTCGAAGGGCAGCTTCGTCATCCCCGGCAAAGCCTGCGAGGGGATCCAAGAGATGGACGTCACCGAGCTGTCGTAACGCATTGCTCCGTCCCTTCGTCCTGCCGTCAAGCGGGCCCGGCCCACCCTCACGCAGCAAGCCCGCTCCCGCATCCCACCTGCACGTGTCGCGGCCGCCGATGCCTCGCGCCGCATCGTACGGCGGACGGATCGGCGCTGTCGACCGGGTAGCGCATCATGGTCGCCGCCATGGACCACAGCCAGCACACCACGCGACCTCGGCGATGGTTGGCCCCACTGCGGGCACTCATCGACGTCCTGCACAATCCCCAGCTCCGGCGCGTGCAGCTGGCTTGGAGCGGCTGCATCACCGCCGAGTGGGCGTTCATCGTGGCGCTCGGGGTCTACGCCTTCCGCGAGCAGGGCGTCATCGGCGTCGGCCTCGTTGGTCTGGTTCGCACGCTGCCAGCGGCGATCGTCGGGCCGTTCGCGGCCAGTCTGGCCGACCGCTACCGCCGTGAGCTGGTGCTGCGCACGGTGCTGACCGTGCGGGCGGTCGCACTCACGGGAGCGGCGGCTGCCCTCTGGGCCGGTGCGCCCACGATCGTCTTGTACGGGCTGGCGGCGGCCGACGCGATCGTCTACACGCTGTTCTGGCCTGCCCAGTCCGCGCTGTTGCCGTCGCTGGCGCGCTCGCCGGAGCAGCTGACCGCCTGCAACATTGCGTCGACGACAGTGGAGAACCTCGGCACGCTGATCGGACCGACGTTAAGCGGCGTCCTGCTGCTGGTCTGGGATGTGCCCGTGGTGTTCGCGACCGCAGCCGCGCTCCTGGCGCTGTCCGCCGTCGCGGTGGCAGGCATCCGCACAGATGAGGCACCCAACCTCGAGGGCGAGGAGCACCAGCGGCGCGCGGCCATCGGCGAACTGCTCGCCGGGTTCCAGACCTTGGCTCATGAGCCCCGCCCCCGCCTCGTGGTGTCGCTGTACCTCGCGCAGACCTTCTGTCTGGGCGCCCTGACCGTGCTGATCGTGGTCATGGCGATCGAGTTGCTCGGTCTCGGCGAGGCCGGTGTCGGCTACCTCAACGCGGCGGTCGGGGCCGGTGGGCTGGTGGGGGCGCTGGCAACCGTGGCGCTGGTGGGCCGCCGACAACTCGCCGTCCCGTTCCAGGCCGGCCTGATCGCGTGGGGTGTGGCACTGGCCGCGATTGGGTTCCTGCCCAGCCGGGTCACCGCCCTGGCCATGGTCGCGATCGTGGGCTCGGCCAACGCCCTGATCGACGTCACGGCGCTCACCTTGTTGCAACGCATCGTCTCCCCGCACCTGCTGGCGCGGGTGCTGGGTGTCTTCGAGGGCCTGTGGTGGGGCATGCAGGGGCTTGGCGCGATAGCAGCCTCCCTGGTGGTGACGCAATGGGGGGTTCGCGCGAGCCTGGTCGCGACCGGCACGCTGCTGGCGACAGCGGCGGTGCTGGCGAGCCGGGGGCTGGCGCGGATCGACGACGACGCCCACCCCCCACAACCGCAACTCGAGTTGCTGCGAGGGGTGCCGTTGTTCGCGTCCCTGCCCGTGCTGCCACTCGAGCGGTTGGCGTTTGCCGCCGAGCCCGTTGTTGGCCGGGCTGGTGAGATTCTCGTGCGCCGAGGTGACGAAGGCGACCGCTTCTATGTCATCGTGCATGGGCAGGTCGAGGTGACGGCACCGCAGCTGACGCGGGCGCTAGGGCCCGGCGACTTCTTCGGGGAGATCGCCCTCCTGCGTGGCGTGCCGCGAACCGCGACCGTGACCGCCAAGACTGAGGTAGAGCTGTTGACCCTCGAACGCCAGCAGTTCATCAGCGCGGTGGCCGGGCACGCATCAAGCGCGGCGGCCGCCGAGGCCGTCGTCGTAGCCCGGCTGGACTGAGCAGGATCGGAGTCAGTGTGGAAGATCCGCTGGGGATGCAGCCAGAGGCGATGCGCCAGCTGGGTTACCGGACCGTCGATTTCCTGGTCGACCTGCTGGCCGATCCGCGCGCCGTGCCGGCCACCCGCGGCGCTTCTCCGCGAGAAATGGCTCGGCGGATCGACGCGACCCAGCCGGCCATGGCACAGGACTTCGAATCGATCCTGGATGACCTGGGACGTAACGTGCTGCCGTTCGCCAGCCGCTGCGACCACCCGGGGTACTTCGCGTTCGTCCCTGGGTCGGGAACCTGGCCGGGCGCGCTGGGCGACCTCATCGCCGGTGCGCTCAACATCTACGCCGGCTCGTGGCAGGAGTCCGCCGGGCCCAGCCAGGTCGAGCTGGTGGTGCTCGACTGGTTCAAGCAGTGGATCGGTTACCCACCGCAGGCAGCGGGCGTGCTGGTCAGCGGCGGATCCGCGGCGAACATGACCGCGCTGGCCTGCGCCCGCGAGGCGCGACTTGGTGCGATGTCCGATCGTGCCGTGGCCTACATCTCGGATCAGGCGCACTCCTCGATGGTGCGCGCGGCACGGGTGCTGGGCTTCCGGCCCGACCAGGTGCGGGTCCTGCCGGTCGACGACGACTTCCGCATGCGGCCAGACACGCTGGTGCCCGCGATGGCCGCCGACCGGCTGGCCGGCCGCCGGCCGTTGTTCGTCGCGGCCAGTGCCGGCTCGACCAATACCGGCGCCGTCGACCCGCTATCCGAGCTCGCCGCCGTGTGTCGCGACGAGAACGTGTGGTTCCACGTCGATGCGGCCTATGGGGGCTTCGCGGCACTGACTGAGCGGGGTCGTGGCTGGCTGTCGGGCATCGAGGCAGCTGACTCCGTCACGCTCGACCCGCACAAGTGGCTGTACCAGCCGTTCGAGTGCGGCAGCCTGCTGGTCCGCGACGGGGACCTGCTGCGCCGGGCCTTCGAGATCACGCCTGACTACCTGAAGGACGCCCAGGCGGCGGCCGGCGAGGTCAATTTCGCCGATCTCAGCATCCAGCTCACCCGGATGAGTCGCGCAGTGAAGCTGTGGGTGTCGTTGCGCTACTTCGGAATCGATGCCTTCCGCGCCACGGTGGACCGCTGTCTGGACCTGGTGCACCAGGCGCAGGAACGCATCGAGGCCAGCGCGGACCTGGAGCTGCTGCGCCCCGCCAGTCTGGGCATCCTGTGCTTCCGGCGCAGCTTCGCTGACACCGACGACGAGGACGAGATCGCCCGTCGCAACGCTGCCTTGGTGGCGGCCTTCGCCGGGACCGGCCTTGGCCTGGTGTCCTCAACGCGGCTGCGCGGCCGCTACGCGATCCGGCTGTGCGTGCTGAACCACGGCAGTGGCCCCGACGACATCGAGCGGGTGCTGCACTGGTTCGAGACGTCCACGCCTCACCCTGTTCCACCGGCGGCTCGCCGGGTGCTGGCCCAAGAGCGCCACATGCCGGTCGATCGGACCTGGCTTGGTTACCCACCCGTGGCGGTGGCGACCTTGCGCGCATTGCCGCTGTTCGCCGAGCTCACCGACGACGATCTCGAGCGCGTCGGCCGCGCCGCCGAGGTGCGGGTCGCCCCGGCCGGAGAGGAGGTGGTCCGGCGCTGGGATGCCGCACGCGACTTCTACGTAATCATCGATGGGACCCTGGCGGTGCACGTCGAGAGTCGCCACGTCCGCGACCTCGGGGCCGGTGACTTCTTCGGCGAGTTGGCCGCACTCGATTGGGGAGCCAGCTTCGGCTACGCCCGGCTGGCAACGGTTACCGCCACCAGTGACGCGCTCCTGCTGATGCTTCCGGGGGCGACCCTCAACGACTTGGTGCGCGAGTTCCCAGACGTCGAGACGCAGATTCGTCATGCCGTCGCCGACCGCCTCCCGCAGTCGTGACGGGCTCGACGGTCACACGCTGCTGGTGGGCCACGTCGGATCCGGCCTACATCGCCTACCACGACGACGAGTGGGGGCGCCCGGTCACCGACGACCGGACGCTGTTCGAGAAGCTGTGCCTGGAGGGTTTCCAGGCCGGCCTGTCGTGGCTGACAATCCTGCGCAAGCGCGAGCGGTTCCGTCAGGCGTTCGCGGGCTTCGTTCCCGCCGCCGTTGCGGCGTTCGGACCCGACGACGAGGCCCGGTTGCTCGCCGACCCCGGCATCGTGCGCAACCGCGCCAAGATCGCAGCGACGATCGGCAATGCCCGCGCCGTGTTGGAGGTCGGTTCGCTGCGCGACGTGGTCTGGGCGTTTGCACCGGATCCCAGCGCACCGCGTCGCTCGGCGGCCGACGTCCCCGCCATCACCCCGGAGTCCCTAGCGCTCAGCCGCGAGCTCAAGCGCCGTGGCTTCCGTTTCGTTGGGCCGACGACGGTCTACGCCTTCATGCAGGCGATGGGTCTGGTCAACGACCATCTGGCCGACTGCCTGGTCTATGCCGCCTGCGCCGGCGAGCAGACCGCCGCCCGCCAGTCGGAACAGCGATGAGTTCCGCAGTGTTGGGAAGTCGGAACTTCTACGACGGCCGTCCGGCGACACTCGGAAGGCCAGGCCAACGACATGCCGACTCCACGCACCATCCAGCGCACTTACCTGGTGCTGCTGGGGAACACGCTGGCGACGTCGCTCATCTGGGGGATCAACACGATCTTCCTGCTCGACGCTGGGCTGTCGAACCTGGAAGCCTTCGCCGCCAACGCCTTTTTCACCGCCGGCATGGTGCTGTTCGAGGTGCCGACCGGGATCATCGCCGACACCACAGGGCGCCGAAGGTCGTACCTGCTCGGCAGCGTGACGTTGAGCGCGTCGACGCTGCTGTACGTGCTGCTGTGGCAGGTCCACGCCCCGTTCTGGCAATGGGCGGGGACGTCGATCCTGCTCGGTCTCGGGTACACGTTCTTCTCGGGAGCTGTCGAAGCCTGGCTGGTTGACGCGCTCACGGCCACGGGCTTCAACGGCGACATGGACACCGTGTTCGGGCGCGGACAGGTCGTCAGCGGTGCGGCGATGCTCGGCGGCTCGGTCGCCGGCGGGTTCATCGCGCAGCACAGCAGTGTGGGGGTGCCGTTCGTGCTCCGCGGCCTGGTGTTGCTGGTGATGTTCGCGGTCGCGTTCGCGACGATGCACGACGTCGGCTTCACCCCGCAGCGGGGCGGCCGGCCACTGGCCGAGATGCGCAAGATCGCCTCCGCCTCGATCGAGTACGGCTGGCGCGTACCGGCGGTGAAGTGGCTGATGGTCGAGGCCCTGTTCACCGGCGGCGTTGTCTTCTACGGCTTCTACGCGTTGCAGCCCTACCTGCTGCAGCTGTACGGCGATCCGAACGCCTACCAGATCGCCGGTCTTGTTGCGGCCATCATCGCCTCCGCGCAGATCCTCGGTGGTGTGATGGCGTCTCGCTTCCGGCGGCTGTTTCGCCGCCGCACCTCGGCCTTGATCGTTGCCGCGGCGGCAAGTGTTGTCACGCTTGGTGCCATCGGATTTGTGGAGAACTTCTGGGCCGTGATCGGCTTCATCGCTGTTTGGGGGCTGCTGTTCGCTGCCTCGATGCCGGTCCGTCAGGCCTACCTCAACGGCCTGATCCCGTCCCAGCAGCGAGCGACGATCCTGTCGTTCGGCTCGCTGACCGCCTCGGTCGGTGGGGTGTGGGCGCAGCCGCTCCTTGGCCGGGCCGCCGACGTGTGGGGCTACGCACCGTCGTACCTGGTGGCGGCGGGTATCTCGGCCTTGGCGCTGCCCTTCCTGGTGCTGTCGCGACGCCAGCACGCTGGCGCGGACACCGTGCAGGTCGTCACCCCCGTAAAGCCTGTCGCGCAACCCGCATGAACATCGGCTGGGTTGCGACCAACCGGCCTGCAGGGACTATCCGACCTGATCGGTCGGGCGGATCAGCACCTCGTTAACGCTGACGTGCGGCGGCTGCGTGACGACGTAGACCACGCCCGCGGCGATGTCGGACGACTCCAGCGGACGCATCTTGGTCACCCGTTCCTTGACCCGCTGCTTGCTCTCGGCGTGGGTGATGTGATCGCTCAACTCGGTCGCCACCGCTCCCGGCTCGACCAAGGTCACGCGCACGCCCCGCGCGGTGACCTCCTGGCGCAGCGACTCCGAGAAGGCGTTGACGGCCCACTTCGAGGCGTTGTAGACGCCCGACCCTTCCCTGGCGAGGCGCCCCGCCACCGATGACACCTGCACGATGTCGCCCGACCCCTGCTCCACCAGCCGCGGCAGCGCCGCGTTTGTGACATACATCAGGCCCAGCACGTTGGTCTCGATCATGCGGCGCCAGTCACTGGTGTCGGCATCCAGGATCGGTCCCAGCAACATGACCCCGGCGTTGTTGACGACGATGTCCAGACCGCCCAGGTCCGCGCGTGTGCGGCCAACCGCGTCGTGCGCCTGCTGCTCCTGCGTGACGTCCAGATCAAGGGTCAGCGCGCGGCCGCCGCCGGCGCTGATCTTGTCCGCCAGCGCGTCGATGCGGTCGACACGCCGGGCGCCGATCGCCACCGCCGCGCCCTCGGCGGCCAGCGCCAACGCCGTCGCCTCACCGATGCCCGACGAGGCGCCGGTCACCAGCGCCACCTTGCCTGCAAGTCGTGGATTCGCCATGCCTGCCACCCTAATGCGTCAGGCGGCGACGGGGACGGGCAGCGGCACGGCCTGCGGCTCGGGCGCGGCCGGGGACGACCAACCAAAGTAGCTCTGCAGCGTGGGCTTGAACGCGTTGTAGCGCAGGTCGCGGCGCACCAGGTTCAGCCCGATGCAGTACTTGCTGCAGCGACTGCTGCGAATCCCCCGGCGCTGGAGCACCCGGTCCGCGGTGCCGCGACCACGCTCGGACTTGACCTCGACGATGAGCCACTGGCCCGGGGTGGCGACCGCGGCGTCGTCGCCCCGCTGGAACTCCAGGTCATAGTCGATCGTGACCCGCTCCGGGCTGTGCTTGCCGACCAGGGTGACGCGGCGGTAACGCATGGCCAGCTGTGCCGACAGTTCGTGGTCAAAGACCTGGTCGTACACGTCCTGAAAGCAGCGTTGCACGAAGGCCTGAGCCGCTGCGGTGACCCCGCCGTGCTCGTCGGGCCGGTACACCATTCGTTGCTTGATGGTGCGGTCACGCGTGCCCTTGAGCTTGACCTCGAAGTAGCACAGGCCTGTGTCGAGATACTGGCGGGAGCGCACCTTGAACCGCCGGCGCTTGCCCTGGGCGTGCTGGTGGTAGGCGGCCAGCGCCTCGGAGTCGAAGTACACCGTCGAGTAGCTGAAGGCCGTGCGCCCCTCGATATCCAGGACGTCGAAGTGCTCGCCGAGCTCGCCGAGCGCCGCCGAGAAGTCAGCGGCGTCGACCAGGTACTTGTTCTCCTGCCGGTGCATCAGCGCCGCCCGGTCGTTGAGCTGCTCCAGCGACACGCGGTCCAAGCCGGCCAGTTGGTCGGTCCCAAGAGCGGTCATGCCGGCACCTTCTGCAGGTCGGCACCGTGGGGAGCCGACGAGCTCGGCCGCTCGATGTACTGGACCTCGAGCTCCATCGTGTCGCGCACGAAGTCGATGGCCGTGACGGTGCTCTCCAAGACCTCCGCGCCGAGCCGCTGCTCGAGGGTCGCCCGTAGCGCCGCCGAGTTCGTGTGCACCGAATCCAGCGTGACGTGCCGGCGTTGGGCGGCGCGCATGACACGTGGATGATCAAGCGCAAAGATGCTGGCCAGGATCAGCACGTTCAGGACCAGCGTGAAGCCGTAGTCGGGGGCTCCGATCCCGTTGACCATTCCCAGCACCAGCGCGCCGAAGAAGTAACCGAGCTCGCGGTTGCTGAACGGCTCGCTGCGAAGGCGGATGATCGACAGCATCGCGAACAGCCCGAAGCCGATGGCGGTGGCTGACTCGGCGGTGGAGATCACCGCGACCACCGTGAACAGCCCGATGTTGAAGAAGCAGAAGACCACCGCGAGGTCTTTGCGGGTGTGCCGGCGGAAGTAGATCACTACCGCGAAGACGACGATCGCGACCAGGTCAGTACCCAGCCGCAGCGCGAAATCGCCGTACTCCGCGATCGTGTCTGGTAACTGCAACAGCACGACGTTCTCCTTCTGGATGGAGGCGGCTTGCCAGGTGTCCAGCAGCTCACGGGAAGGTGGCTGCAAGGTGAACGATGCGCCGAAGCCCTAAGAGCGGCGTGAGACCTGTATGAGAACGCGCTTAGGCACCGCAGTCCCGCGACGTTGTCAACATGGGGACGACGAAGTCGCGGGACCACTGCAATGGCCGGCCAGCTTTAGGACACGGCGGTGGCGCCCAACAGCCCCTTCAGCTCGGCGTAGAGGTCGGGGGTACGACTGACGCACAGCCCGTCGTCGAGCCGCAACGTGGTGATGCGCCCGGCCGCGTTGCACAGCCGCAGGTGCACCGCGACCACGCCGCGGTGCTCCGCCAGCAGCGCCTTGAGGGGCGTGACGATCTCGGGCGTGCACTGCTGTGGCGCCAGGGTGAGGACCAGGGGCGCCCCCGTCGCGTCGGACAGGTCGGGTGCGCTGACCTCGGAGACGATGACCTTGGGAGTGTCGCCGTTGTCCAGCCGGCCCTTGACGCACAGGACCGCGTCCTCGGCCAGCAGCTCGTCGGACTGGTTGTAGACGGC
>JACCTL010000095.1 GCA_013812395.1 Euzebyaceae bacterium | reverse complement strand
CTGGTCAGCGGCTTGTGTCGGCGGGGGGACTTGAACCCCCAAGGACCGAAGTCCACATGGCCCTCAACCATGCGCGTCTACCTGATTCCGCCACGCCGACGTGGAGGGTTGCGGCGAGTATGCCCGCGGGTCAACCGGCCCGCAAAGATCCCAAAACGTCAGCCCTGGGGGCTGTCGAGCAGCGCGCCGAGCTCGAAGTGCATCCCGTCGGGACGGCTCCAGCGCCCGCCCCAGGCGAAGCCCCAGCGGTCGAAGATCTCGACGATGCGCGCATCCATGGTTGGCGTCTGACCCAGCCCGTTGGTGGAGACGTTGAGGTCAACGGCCAGGCCCCACGAGTGCATCGACAGCGGCCTGGCGGGGTTGAAGTCGATGTGGCGCGGCACCCAGCAGCCGCCGTAGTCGGACGTGTCGATGAGGTTGGCGAGCCCGTTGTCCTCGATCTCGCCGAGGGCGCCGGCCAGCTGGTCGACCATCAGACGGTGGCAGGTCACCGCGCCGGTCAGGATCGGCACCTCGCGGCTGACGATGTTGCGGCCGACCCAGTCGGAGTCGATCTGGATCATCCCGTCGCCCATGTCGACGTAGGTGTAGGGCTCGAAACGCTGACGGGCGTCCTCGCCGACAAGGAACGCCCGCTGGGTGTCCGGCTCATCGAGGATCTCGGCCGGTAGCCCTACGACGGACTCGATGCGGTCCGCCGCCTCGCCGGCGTCGGTGTCTTGGCCCAGCGCCACCAGGACGTGGCCCTTGCCGCGCAGCCCGAGCCGGTCGGCGGTGCCGATGCTGACCAGCGCGTCGGCGACCGGCGGCACACCGTTGGAGGCGTAGGCGCCTACTCGCAAGGGGGTGTCCCGCTTCCCGGCCCGCACCGTGGCGCCGAGCTCGGTGCGCAGCCGTGTTCCCGTGTCATGGGTAAGGGCCGCGTCACCCTCGACGATGCGCTGCCAGACACCCACCGCGTCCGCCGTGACCTGGGGCGTGACCTTGCGGAACCGCCGCGGCTCGACCGCCGCGACGCTGACCTTTCGGCCCTTCACCGCAACCTTGCCGACTCGCAGGGCGGTGGCAAACCGCACCCCGTCGATCCGGCGGACCTGCTCGGCCACTTCCTGGGGATCGACGGCGCGCAGGCGCAGCCGCGGCTGCAGCGCCGTCACCCTGGAGAAGCTGGCCGGGCTGACGGTGGCCGGCGACCCGGGTGAGGCGGGAGCCGACCGCTGAGCCATCGCCGTGGCGGCATCTGTGCGGTCCGTCCCGCGCGCCGGCGGGGCGCCGGCCGGTGGCGTCGTCCCTGTCAGTGGCGGAGGTGCCGCCTCAGTCGGCGTGGCGCGCGCTACCGCCTCGGCGGGCGCCTCCGACCGGCCCGGTGGCGCTCCCTGGGCGGCAGCCGGGCGGGGCACATCCGTCGCCCCGAGATCGAGCAGCAAAGTACCGACGAGCAGCACCACGAGGGTGGCGAGCAGCGTCGCCCTCCACGTCCGCAGCTGCCGGGGAACTCGCAAGACCCGCCTTTGAGTGATCGGCTCCGGGACCGCAGCCGTCTGCTGCCAATGCTGCCACTGACGAGGCGCGCGCGCGTCACCCAGGTGATACGGCCGTTCCCCCGGCCGTCGGCAGGTGCGCCGCGAAGTGGTCAACCGCCAGCTGCGCGACCTGCTCCAGCGCCCCCGGCTCTTCGAACAGGTGCGTTGCACCCGGGACCACAGCGAGATCGACCGCAGCGGTCACGCGCGCCGCCGAGTCGCGGTTGAGCCGCAGCACGGTGTGGTCGTTGCCACCGACGATCAGCAGCGTTGGCGCGCTGACGTCGCCCAGTGCAGCGCCGGCGAGATCGGGCCGCCCGCCTCGCGACACCACCGCGACGACCAGCTCCGGGTGCTCGGCGGCGACCCGCAGGGCGGCCGCCGCTCCGGTGCTGGCGCCGAACAGTCCCACCGTGGGCTGACCGATCGCCGGGTCCGCCGCCGCCCAGGCCGCCAGACCCGCCAGCCGGCGGGCCAGCAGGTCGATGTCGAACCGAAGCTCGGCCGTGCGGTTGTCGCGCTCCTGTTCGCCCGCCGTCAGCAAGTCGGCGAGCACCGTGGCCAGTCCCGCCTTCTGCAGCGCCGCGGCGACGGAGCGGTTGCGGGGGCTGGAACGGCCGCTGCCGGAACCGTGGGCGAACACCACCCCGCCGCGACAGGCCGACGGGACGGTCACGTCGGCAGCCAACTCGCAATCGTCGACCGCGATACGCACCCCCCGGGTGCCCGCCGCCTCCAAGGCTTGCGACACATCGGTGATCTTGTGGCGTACCGGTTCGGTACTTGAAAACAGGGTCTTGTGGCCTATCGCCTCGCTGGGTGAGAACGGCCCAGTCCGCGTGCTGCCGAGCAGCGCGAGGACCTCGTCGTCGGTGGTCTGCGCAAAGTTGTCATACCACCGACCAACCGCGGTGAAGTCGTCGGGCGTGTGAAGCGCGATGACCTCGTCGGCCTGGGTCGCCAGCTGGGACACGGCGGCAGGAGGCGCGACGGGGACCGCCAGCACGAGCCGCGCGGGTGCGTGGGTGCGTAGGGCGGTCAGCGCCGCGCGTGCCGTGCCCCCCGTCGCCAGGCCGTCGTCGACTAGCACCACCGTGCGCCCCCGCAGCGGCGGCAGCGCCCGCTCGCCGCGGTAACAGCGCACCCGCCGGGCCAGCTCCGCCTGTTCGGCCTCGGTGGTGTCGCGCAGCTGGCGGCTGTTGCCACGCCAGGGTCCCGCCCGCTCGTCGAGGACGACAACATCGCCTTCGGCCACGGCGCCGATGCCGAGCTCGGGCCGTCCGGGCGCGCCAAGCTTGCGGGCGACGAATACCTCCAGCGGCGCGTGGAGGGCAGCGGCCACCTCGGCGGCCACCGGCACCCCACCACGCGGCAGCGCCAGCACCACAACATCTTGGTCGCGCAGATCCTCCAAGCGCCGGGCGAGCTGCTTCCCGGCGTCGTGCCGGTCGCTGAACCGCCGGTCGGCGAATCGCATCTTGGTCAACCCCTTGTGCAAAAGGCGGCCGCTCAGGTCAGCGCGGACCGCACCCGCGTGGCGTCATCGGCCAGCCGCCGTTCGCTGTGAATCTGTCGCCCCCCGCCGTCCCATGCCGCCGGCAGCTGCACCCATGAACGGCAGCCCGCGTACGCCTCCAGCCGCGGCAACGTCAACGGCTCTGGCAGCTCGACGGCGCGTACCACCAGCACCTGCAGCGGGTGCTTGGGCCGGAACTCCAGGCGGTCCGTACGCACCGATTCCTCGGTCCAGATGTGCAGGTCGGCGATGCCGGCCAGTTCCTCGGGCCGCGCCACTCCTACCACGTCGACCAGCGACACGCCGCAGCGCACCGTGATGGTGCCCCCCGCCTCGTCGACCTGGGCCTCGCCGGCGTCCATCACGTCGCGGTGCTCGGGGCGGACCCGGTCGCGATGGCTGTGCGCCACCGTCGGGAACAGCACGAACCGGTCACGGTCGACGCGGAAGGACTTCTCGTGGATGCCACCCTTGCGCAGCAGCACGGTCTGGCGGCCGTCCAGCAGCGCAATCACCGCGGCACCCCACTCCTTGAGGGCCACGGAGGTGGCAAGGACCGTGGCATCTTGGGCAGCGACCGGGGACATGTCGTTAGTGTACGGACGACATCAGGACACCGCCCCGGCCCCCCGGGGGCCGCTTCCACCGCCGACCCGCCCCCCCGGGGGCCGCATCCACCGCCGACCCGCCCCCCGCTCCGACCAGGAGACGTGCTGCCCGCCAGCGCATCGACCCCCACCGAGCTCGTCGAGACCGTCTACACGCGTACCGCCGAGGCCGTAGCCGTCGGCCGCGAGCGGCTCGGACGGCCGCTGACCCTGGCCGAGAAGATCCTGTTCGGCCACATGGCCGACGCCCGGGGGCAGGACTTGGAGCGCGGGCGCGCCTACGGCGACTTTCATCCTGACCGGGTCGCCATGCAGGACGCCACCGCGCAGATGGCGCTGCTGCAGTTCATGACCGCCGGCCTGCCGCAGGTGGCCGTCCCATCTACGGTGCACTGCGACCACCTGATCCAGGCCGAAACCGGCGCCGTACACGACTTGGCCGTGGCCAACGAGTCCAACCGTGAGGTCTACGAGTTCCTGCGAACCGTGTCGGCCAAGTACGGGCTCGGCTTCTGGAAGCCGGGCAGCGGGATCATCCACCAGGTGGTGCTGGAGCACTACGCGTTCCCGGGCGGGATGATGATCGGCACCGACAGCCACACCCCCAACGCCGGCGGCCTCGGGATGGTGGCGATCGGGGTTGGCGGCGCCGACGCCGTCGACGTGATGGCCGGCATGCCCTTCGGCCTGCGGATGCCGCTGCACATCGGCGTGCGCCTCACCGGGTCGCTCGACGGGTGGACATCGCCCAAGGACGTGATCCTCGCCGTCGCCGGCATCCTCACCGTCAGGGGCGGCACCGGCGCGATCGTCGAGTACTTCGGTCCCGGCGCCGAGTCCATCTCGGCCACCGGCAAGGGCACGATCTGCAACATGGGTGCCGAGATCGGCGCCACCACCTCGCTGTTCGGCTACGACGACGCGATGGCCCGCTACCTCAAGTCCACGGGGCGCGAAGCGATCGCCGACCTCGCCGGGGCCCACTGGGAGCACCTGCGCAGCGACGCGGAGGTCGCCGTCAATCCACAGGGTTACTACGACCGGGTCATTGAGATTGACCTGGACACCCTCGAGCCGCAGATCGTCGGCCCGCACACGCCCGACCTAACCCGGCCGGTGTCACGGATGGGGGCCGACGCGCAGGCCAACGACTACCCGATCGAGATCACCAACGCTCTGGTCGGCTCGTGCACCAACTCCTCCTACGAAGACATCGGCCGCGCGGCGCATGTCGCCCGCCAGGCCAAGGATGCGGGCCTGCGCATCAAGACGCCGCTGCTGATCACCCCAGGTTCCGAGCAGGTCCGCGCCACCATCGAGCGCGACGGCCTGCTGGGCGACCTGGAGTCGATCGGGGCCACGGTGCTGGCCAACGCCTGCGGGCCGTGCATCGGCCAGTGGAAGCGCACCGACAATTTGGGCGGGACCCGCAACTCGATCATCAGCTCGTTCAACCGCAACTTCCCGCGGCGCAACGACGGCTACGCCGAGACCTTGGCGTTCATCGCGTCACCGGAGATCGTGGTGGCGGCCGCGCTGGCCGGCCGGTTGGACTTCGACCCGCAGCGCGAGCAGCTCGACGGGGTGACGCTGCGGGCGCCGCAGGCCGACGAGCTGCCCGCCGGCGGCTGGGATCCCGGCGAGTCTGGATTCCAAGAGCCGGCTGCCGACGGCTCGGCCGTCGATGTTGTCGTCGACCCAAGCAGCGAGCGTCTGCAGCTGCTGGAGCCCTTCGCCGAGTGGCCGGCCGCTGACTTCGGAGGGATGCCCGTCCTGGTCAAGGCCGTCGGCAAGTGCACCACCGACCACATCTCGGCGGCCGGCCCGTGGCTGCGCTTCCGCGGCCACCTGGACAACATCTCCAACAACCTGTTCATCGGCGCCAACAATGCCTTCGCCGACCAGCCCGGGCACGGCGTCGACCAGCGGGACGGGCAGGTGCGCAAGCTGCCCGACATCGCCCGCCGCTACAAGGCGGCGAACCAAGGCTGGATCGTCGTTGGTGACGAGAACTACGGCGAGGGCTCGTCACGAGAACACGCCGCCATGGAGCCGCGCCACCTCGGCGCGCTGGTGGTGCTGGTGCGCAGCTTCGCCCGCATCCACGAGACGAATCTGAAGAAGCAGGGCTTGCTGCCGCTGACGTTCACCGACCCCGACGACTACGACAAGGTCCGCGCCGACGATCGCGTCGACGTGCTGGGTCTGGCACAACTGGCGCCGGACCGCCCGGTGACGGTGCGCCTGCGCCACGCCGACGGCAGCAGCGACGAGTTCGAGGCCGGCCACACCTTCAACGCCGAGCAGCTGGGCTGGTTCCGCGCCGGCTCCGCGCTCAACGCCATGGGCGCCGCCGGCGGCTAGCGGTCGTGGCCACGGCCCTCGCCGGCCGTAACCCACCGCTGTTAGGTTGGCCGGACCATGAAGGTGCTGCTGCGCAACCCCGATCGCACCGAGGACGTCGCCGGGCCGGCCCGGGTCGGCGACGTCCTGGACCGGCTCGCCGTCAACCCCGAGACCGTGCTCGTGATCTACGGGGGCACGCTGATCACCAAGGACGTCGTCGTGCCGGATGACGGCGAGATCGAGGTCCGCCCGGTCATCTCGGGGGGAGCGGGGCCGGCCAGCTGCCACGCCTGCGGCGCCACGGCGGTCATGGAGGTCAAGCGCCACCACGCCGCCTACTGCGCCGACCACTTCGTCGACCACGTCCGCTCCCAGGTCCGCGAGGCGATCGACCGTCACGGGATGATCTCCTATCACGACCGCATCCTCGTTGCGGTCTCCGGCGGCAAGGACTCGCTGGCCCTCTGGGACGTGCTGCTGGACATGGGTTACCGCGCCGATGGCCTCTACCTGGGGCTTGGCATCGGCAGCTACTCCGACCGCTCCGGCCAGGTTGTAGCCGGGTTCGCCGCCGCGAGGGGCGTGACCCTGCGCACCGTCGACTTGGTCGACGAGTACGGCTACGACATCCCCGCGGTCACCGGGCTACGCAACCGCTCCTCCTGCGGCGTGTGTGGACTGTCCAAGCGCTACGTGTTCAACCGGGTGGCCAAGGAACACGGCTACGACGTCATGGCCACGGGGCACAACCTCGACGACGAGGCCGCCCAGCTGCTGGGCAACGTGCTGCGTTGGCAGACCCCGTTCATGGCACGCCAGTCACCGGTCCTGCCGGCCACTGAGGCGCCGGGTGAGGGCGACAGCGGTCCCCGGGGGGCGGGGATCGAGGGGATCGGCATGGCGCGCAAGGTCAAGCCGCTGTACCGCCTCGGCGAGCGAGAGATGGCCGCCTACTGCGTGATCAAGGGGTTGGACTACATCGTCGAGGAGTGCCCGATGGTCGGCGGCAACACCGTTCTGCGGTACAAGGACGCGCTCAACGAGCTGGAGCGCCACAGCCCAGGGACCAAGGCGCAGTTCCTGTTCGGCTTCCTCGACCGCGTGCAGTCGGCGCACTTCGCGTCCGCCGACCCCGCGGGGGAGACGCTGGTGGCGTGCAGCGGCTGCGGCCTGCCGACCACCCGACCACGAAGGGCAGGGGTGGATCCGGTCTGCGCCTTCTGCCGTACACGAGAGCGGGTCGTGCAGTCGGTGGCCCGCCGCACCAGCGCCGTCGCGGGACGGACGTGACCGGCGGTTCGTCGTGACCGGCGGTTCGTCGTGACCGGCGCTTCGTCGTGACCGTCCGCCACCCTGGTCACCCCGACCCGTTCAGCGAGGGCGACAAGGTGCTGCTGCTGGACCGCAAGCAGCGGCGCTACCTGTTAACCCTGCGCGACGGCGGGGAGTTCCACTCGCACTACGGCGTGCTGGCCCACGCGGCGTTACTCGGCCAGCCTGAAGGCTCGTCGGTGACAACTACCAAGGGCTCGACGTTGCTGGCGGTCCGCCCGACCTCGGCGGACTGGACCGTCAAGGCCCCACGCGGCGCCCAGGTCGTCTACCCCAAGGACCAGGCCATGATCGTCGCGCTGGCCGACATCTGTCCCGGCGCCACCGTGGTCGAGGCGGGGGCGGGCTCTGGCGCCCTGACCTCGGCGTTGCTGCGGGCTGTGGGACCAAGCGGGCAGGTGATCAGCTTCGAGCTGCGCGACGAGTTCGCCGACGTCGCCGAGCGCAACGTCGCCGACCGCTTCGGGGCGTCTCCGGACAACTGGCAGCTGCGCCGAGGCGACGTCGTCGCTGGGCTGTCGGGCGTGGCCTGCGACCGTGTGGTGCTGGACCTGTCCGAGCCGTGGACGGTGCTTGGCGCTGCGGTCGAGGCGCTGCATCCGGGCGGGATCCTGTGCGCCTACACGCCGTCAGTGCCACAGGTGATGCGCCTGCACGAGGCACTGGCCGGCGACGCTCGTTGGGGGATGTCGCAGACGACTGAGACACTGGTGCGTGGTTGGCATGTGGACGGCCTGGCCGTGCGGCCTGACCACCGCATGGTGGCTCACACCGCCTTTTTGACGACGGCGAGGCGCCTGGCCGGCTGATGGTCAGGCTCGCGGTAGCCGTAGTTGAAAGCAGCAGCCGTCGCGCTGGTTACGCGCGGTCACCGCGCCACCCTGCGACTCCACCAACCACGCCACGATCGGCAGGCCCAGTCCCGCGCTGCCCCCGCCTTCGCCACGGTGACCGACCTCGAACAGACGGAGCAGGTCAACGCTGGCGATGCCGCCGCAGCGGTCGGCGACCTCGAAGCACACCGACGCCTGCTCGATCCGGGCGCTGAGCCGCACCGCCTGCGACGCCGGGGTGTGCCGGACCGCGTTGACCAGCAGGTTGTCCAGCGCCCGCAGGACCCGAGGGCGGCAGGCGCGGACGCGAGCCCCGCGAGCCGCGGCCGTGCAACGCAGCTCCAGACGCTGCTGGGCCCCCGTCTCCACCGCTGCCAGGGCTTCGTCGATGATGTCGCCGACCGCCTCGGACCGCACGGCCGGCGCATCGCCCGCGATCACCAGATCATCGGTGAGACGCACCAGCCGCTCGGCGAGCAGCCGCAGACGACGGAAATGCCAGTCCAGCGTGTCCTGGGCAAGAACGCCGTCCTCGACGGCATCGGCCACCGCCTGGATGGCCGACAAAGGGGCACGCAAGTCATGGAAGACCGCCGCCACCACGTCCGGCCGTGCGCTGCGAAGCGTTGCGGCGTGGCCCTCGGATTGCGTGGTCTCGATCGGCAAGCGCTGCTCCTTGCGGGCGATCCCGCGAGCGGAGGTCGAACCCGGGACTTGATCGGGCGTCGACATCGGGCGTCGACAACAGTTCGGACTGGACAGGCACCCGGATTGTTCCGGACTTGTTAGGACTCGGTGGATGACCGATCAGGACATTGGTTGGGCCTGGAAGCGGTAGCCGCGTCCGTGCATCGTCAGAATGCGCCGCGGCGTTGAGGGGTCGAGTTCGATCTTCTGGCGCAGTCGACGGATCTCCACCGTCACCGCGGACGGTTGGCCGTGGCTGAATCCCCAGACCTTCTCAAGCAGGCTGGTGCGGTCAAAGGTCTCTCCGGGGTGACGCATGAGGTGGACTAGCAACGCCTGCTCCAGTGGCGTCAGTTCCACCTGCTTGCCGTCGCAGGCGGCCTGATGGGCCACCAGGTCGACGGTCACGCCGCCGGCGGTGAGTTCGCTGCCGCCCGCTGGCTCCTCACGCGCTGGCGGCGAGCTGCGTCGTAGCACCGCTTCGACGCGAGCGGCGATCTCGCGTGGCGAGA
Source organism: Euzebyaceae bacterium (assembly GCA_013812395.1). Lineage (GTDB taxonomy): Bacteria > Actinomycetota > Nitriliruptoria > Euzebyales > Egibacteraceae > JACCTL01. The sequence continues at coordinate 3,880 of JACCTL010000095.1, read as the reverse complement.
ACGGCTTGGTGACGTAGTCGTCGGCCCCCAGCCGCAAGCCTTTGACGCGGCTCTCCTCGTCGCGGCGGTTGCTCAACAGGATCACCGGCGTGTTGTGGCGGCCGCGAAGGACGCGCAAGACCTGCAGACCGTTCATACGGGGCAGCGACAGGTCCAGGACCATCAGGCGGGGCGGCCGGCACAGGGCCGAGGCCAGCGCCTCCTGCCCGTCGTGGAACACGTCGACGTCGAAACCGTCCCTGCGCAGGTACGCCGCCACCACGCCCGTGATGCTGGGATCGTCGTCGACGACGAGCACGCGGCCAGCCTCCAGGGTCGGCGACGCTGACTTGGGGTTCACCCTTTCACCTCCTGTAACCACCTGCAGGCGGCATCCTCGGCCACTTGTTGGCCGGAAAAAGCAGGACGGTCGGTAACAAAAATATTACAGAACCGCCCATTTCCGGGTCTCGGCTACGAATCACTGCTGATACAGACCATGATGGGGGTTGTGCTTATGCGCCGTTTTCTGCAGTTTGTGGCCGTTGTGGCCGGGCTGACGTTGGTGTATATGGTCGCGCCTCTCATCGGTTCGCCCGGCGGTGAGGTCCGGCGCGTCGTCGGCGAGCATGGGACGACCCGCGTGGTGCCGGTCGTGCCCAGCCAGCGGGAGCCCGCCGTCACCCGGCGGCTGCGTGAGTTGCGCCGCAACGCCGGCGACGACGTTCAGGTCGCCAGCGGCGACGACCCGGTTGCCGATTCCTCTAGTCGGCTACGCAGGTTCTTCGTCAACGACAAGCGCAAGGGTGGGCCGATCGGCCGGATTCAGATCCCCGCCATCGACGTCAACGAGCGCTACCGCCGCGGGGTTTACGACGAAGTTCTGCAGAAGGGCCCGGGCCACTGGCCGGGAACGCCGCTGCCAGGCGCCCCCGGTAACAGCGTCCTATCGGGCCACCGCACCACCTACACCTACCCGTTCGCTGACCTCGACCGGCTCGAGCCCGGCGACCGAGTGGTCACCACCCTGGGCGGCGAGCACCGCACCAGCTACCGCGTGACCAAGACGACCGTGGTCCCGGAATCGAAGTACGTGCAGTTCGTGCTGCGCCAGCCAGAGGCACGGCGAGCCCGGACGATCACGATGTTCGCCTGCACGCCCAAGGGTTACCGCAGCCACCGCATCGTCGTGCAAGCCAAGGCGCAACCCGCAGATCTCGACGCTGTCGATCCAGGGGGTGCCCGCGGCTAACGGCTTTGCAGGCCACCCCGATCATCCGACACACGAAAGGTGCAGTCTTGAGAAGGCCTGAGCTTTTTCATGGCAAGCCCGTTATTGCCTTCGACACCGAGGACAGCCGCCGCAATTTCCTGCGCGGCGCAGCCCTGATCGGCGTGGGAGGGACCCTGGCAATCACACGCGCCGGGGACCGCTTCGCGCTGGCGCAGGACGCCTCGCAGAACGACCTGGACATCCTCAACTACGCCCTGACCCTGGAGTACCTGGAGGCCGCGTTCTACACGCGGGCCCTGGAGAACAACGTGGTCGAGGGCCGCGAGCTCGAACTGGTCACGCCGATTCGTGACCACGAGCAGGCGCACGTCGCCGCCGTCAGCGGCACTATCTCCGACCTGGGAGGCGAGCCGGTGGAAAGGCCGCGCTTCCGCTTCCCCGACGGGGTGCTCGACAACCGCGACGCGTTCCTGGAGACGGCATCAGTCTTTGAGGAGCTCGGCGTGACTGCCTACCAAGGGCAGGTCACCAACATCGAGAACGGCGACATCCTCGCTGCTGCCGCGGCGATTGCCGGTGTGGAATCACGTCACGCCGCGATCATCGCGCAGATCAGCGGTGGCAACCCGTTCCCGGCACCCATGGAGGCAACCGCCACCATGGATGAAGTCCTCGAAGCTGCCATGCAGTTCATCCGAAGCTAGGGAGAGGAGCGACGATGAGACGACGCGATTTCGTCAAGGGCGCCGCGACGGTCATTCCCGGCAGCGTTGCGCTGCAGATGCTCGGCACCAAGTGGGCGTTCGCACAGAGCGCCGACTTCGGTAACGACATCGATGTCCTGAACTACGCGCTGACCTTGGAGTACCTGGAGGCGGAGTTCTACCGCCAGGGCAACGAGGCAGGGCTGCTCGACGGCCAGGAGGCCGAGTACCTCCAGCAGGTCGGTGCCGACGAGTCGGCACATGTTGACGGCATCACCCAGACGATCAACCAACTGGGTGGCATGCCGGTCGAAGCGCCGGGCGTTGACTTCGGCGGTGCGTTCGACAGCCGCGCCACATACCTGGAGACAGCCTTCACGTTCGAGAACCTCGGCGTGTCGGCCTACCTGGGTGCGGCCGGCTTCATCAAGCAACCGGCCATCCTGCAGGCCGCCGCCGGCATCTTCGGTGTCGAGGCGCGCCACGCAGCGGTCATCGGCAACCTGCTCGGCAAGCCCGCCGAGAACGGCGTCTACATGGGCGTTACCGAGACCCCGCTGTCCAAGGACGAGGTCCTGGCAGCAGCACAGCCGTTCCTGACCGGAGCGGCCGGCATGGGCGACGACGCCGCCGTCACCCGCTAGCACGCAGCAGTACACATCACACGCTCGGGCAGCCGGGCCGCCTGCTATACCGGGCGGCCCGGCCCCGTAGCACCCGGATACACGTCTTGATGCGCCGGCAACCGTCCGCCCGCTCGCCGCAAGCTGTTGAGCGTGCTCGCAGTTGTGGCGCTGTTGTGCTCGGGCTGCGGCTGGGCGCAGGCCCGCGCCCGCGCGCTGGACGACGGGCGACCCCTCGTCGTCACCACCATCAGCATCCTGGCCGACCTCACCCGCGAGGTGGCCGGCGACCATGTCGTCGTCGAGTCGCTGGTGGAGATCGGCGGGGACCCCCACACCTACGAGCCGGTCCCCTCCGACGCGGGCAAGATCAGCGATGCCGACCTGATCCTCCGCAACGGGCCGGGCCTGGAGCACTGGCTGGACACGCTGATCGACGCTTCCAGCGTGCCGCGGCCGGTCACCACCGTGACTGACGGCATCCAGCCGCTGACCATCGCCGGCGCCGGCAGCGATCCCGACCCCCACCTGTGGATGGACCCTGTCGCGGTGCGGCGCTACGTCGACACCATCAGCAGTGCGCTGAGCGACCTGGACCCCGCCCACGCCGAGGACTTCCGGCGCAACGCGCGCCGCTACCGCCAGCGCCTGGACCGCCTCGACGAGTTCGTGGCCGTTCAGTTGTCGACGATTCCGGCCGAGCAGCGGCGCCTGGTCACCACCCACGACGCGTTCCGCTACTTCGGGCAGCGCTACGGGCTCGAGGTAGCTGGCACCATCTGGAGCGTGTCAACGGAGCGTGAGCCGTCCGCCACCGAAGTGGCCACACTGGTGGATACCGTGCGGTCCCAGGGAGTGCCGGCGGTCTTCGTGGAGACCACCATCAACCCGGACCTCATGCAACAGGTGGCACGCGACGCCGGCGTGGCGGTCGGCCCGCCGCTGTACGGCGACTCCCTTGGTGAACCAGGCAGTGGCGCCGACACCTACCTTGGGATGATGCGAGCCAACACCGCCGCGCTGGTCACTGGTCTTGGCGGGAGCGCCACACCGTGATCGACGTCGCCGACCTCACTGTCTCCTACGACGCTGAACCGGTGTTGCGTGGGGTTACCTTCACCGCGGCGGCCGGCGAGGTGCTGGGCGTCGTCGGCCCCAACGGCGCCGGCAAGTCGACGTTGCTCAAGGCCATCTGGGGCTGGTGCCAGTTGACTCGGCCGAGCAGATCCAGCCATGACGCCCGCCGTCGCCTGACAGGCGGATGGGCGTCCGTCGCGGCAACCCGACCTATACTCGGGTCCTCGAGGACCGCGCATCGAAAGGCACCTGTCCATGCCGTC
>JACCTL010000085.1 GCA_013812395.1 Euzebyaceae bacterium | reverse complement strand
CGGACGCGACGGCAAGGCCTCTCAGGGCGAGCGTGCACCATGGCGCGGACGTTCGAGCCCATGGGAAGCGGACCACGCCAAGGTCACCCGATCGACACCCGGATGAGGTCGAGCAGCCAGCCTGGTGCGACGCCGAGCAGCAGGGTGACAGCGGCAGTCACCAGCATGGGGCCGATCACCAGGGCTCCCGACTCCGTGACGGTCGGAGCCCGCAGGAGCCCGGCGGCGTCGCCCGAGCCGCCGGCGGGCACCGCGACCGCCGCATCGAACAGCGCCGAGCGCAAGATCCGCAGGTAGTAGCCGGCCGACAACAGCGTCGAGATCGACAGGACGAGCAACGCTGCCCACTGACCGGCCTCGACGGCACCGAGGAACAGAAAGTACTTGGCGACAAAGCCGACGGTTGGCGGCAAGCCGATGATCGAGAGCGCACCGATCGCGAACGCGGCCATGGTCCACGGGAGCTGACGACCGATACCGCGCAACTCGCTGGCGAGGGTCCGGTGCGACGCCATGTAGACCGACCCCACGGCGAAGAACAGCGTGATCTTGCTGAACGAATGCCCAACCAGGTGCAGGACCGCCCCGGTGCGGCCGCCCGGCGAGAGCAGCGCCACCCCCAGGATCATGTACGAGAGCTGCCCGATCGTGGAGTAGGCAAGGATGCCCTTGAGGTTGTCCAGACGCAGCGCGTAGACGGACGCGACGAGGATGGTGACCGACGCCACTACCAGGGTGAGGACACCCAAGCCCAGCTCGCCGACGAGGTCGGAGCCGAACACGTCGAGCACGACGCGGAGCACACTGAACACACCGACGTTCACGACGGCGACCGCATGCAACAAGGCACTGACCGGCACCGGCGCGACCATCGCGGCGGGCAGCCATGAGTGCACCGGCATCAGCGCGGCCTTGGCGATGCCAAGCAGGTAGAGCACGTAGATGATCACCAGCAGCGCCCCGCTGGCGTCCGAGCCAAAGATCCCGCCTGGGGCGAAGTCGAAGGTGCCGGCCTCGATGTAAGTCAGCACGATCGCGGGCAACAGGAACGCGATGCCAGAGCCGAGCTGGTAGGCGAGGTAGCGTCGACCTCCGCGGGTGGCTTCGGCGGTGCCCGTGTGGGTCACGAGGGGATAGGTGATCACCGTCAGCGCTTCATAGAACAGATACAGCGTGATGAGGTTCGCGGAGAACGCGACCCCGACCGTGGCTGCCATCGTCAGGCAGAAGCAGGCGTGGAAGCGGGTGAGCGCCGGCTCGGGAGCAATTCCGAGATACCCCATCGCGTAGAGCGTCGTCAGCACCCACAGGACGGCCGCAGTGCCGGCGAGCACGACGCCGAGCGCATCAGCGCGCAAGGCGATGGACACCTCAGGCAGGAACGTCGACAGCGTGACGGAGACGGTGCCGCCTGCGCGCACCGCGGGCACCATTGTCGCGACCAGCCCAAGCTGCGCGATGCCTGCGACGACCCCGCACAGCTCGCGGGCAGGCGCGCGATGGCGCAGCAGCACGACCCCGGCGGCGCCGAGCAGCGGCGCCAGCAGCGCGAACAGCGGGGTGAGGCTGGAGACGTCCACGAAGCGCTTGTCCCTCTAGTCGTCGGCCGCGACGGTGCTCGCGGGGTTCAGCCGGCCGACGAGGTCGTCGACCGACTCGCTCGAGTAGTCCAGCACCGCCGCCGGGAAGAAGCCGAGCGCCACGATCGCCACGCCGAGGATGCCGGCGGCGACGGTCTCATGCGGCCGCAGGTCCGTGGCGGCCTCCACGATCGTGCTGCGGATACGGCCGTGGAAGGCACGCTCGAAGAACACCAGCGTGTACGCGGCGGCGAGGATCACAGTCATGATCGCGATGGTGGCGGGCCAGCCGTGGGCGCGGAACGCGCCGAGCAGGATCAGGAACTCGCCGGGGAAGCCGCTGGTGCCGGGCAGCGCGACGGCGCCGAGGCAGGCGACCAGGGCGAAGGTCGCCAGCGCCGGCGTGCGCTGGGCCAGGCCGCCCAGGGCGGTAACCTCGGTGCTGCCGGCGCGCTGCTGGACGAAGCCCGCCACGAGCAGCATCGCGGTCGAGACCAGACCGAGGTTCACAATCAAGAACAGCGCACCCTGCAGTCCCTGCGCGTTGAGGCTGGACAGCCCGAGCATGGCCAGGCCGACGTGGCTGACGCTGGCGAAGGCGAGCAGGCGCCGCAGATTGGACTGCACGAGCGCGACCAGCGCGCCGTAGAGCACGGCCGCGACGCCGAGGACGGCGACCAGCCAGCTCCATGCCGCGAACGCGTCGGGCACCAGCGGCAGCACGAAGCGCAGGAACCCGAACACGCCCATCTTGAGCCCGCCGAGGAACACCGCCATGCCGATGGGGCCTTCCAACAGGGTCGAGGGCATCCA
>JACCTL010000002.1 GCA_013812395.1 Euzebyaceae bacterium | reverse complement strand
GCGTGACGTTCCACGACGGCGAGCCGTTCAACGCCGAGGCGGTGTGCTTCAACTTCGACCGCTGGTACAACTTCGAGGGCTCCTTCCAGAACCCGGCGGCGACCTACTACTGGCAGACGGTGTTCGGCGGTTTCGCCGAGACCGATCCCGACAGCGGCGCTCCCGAGGACTCGCTGTTCAAATCCTGTGAGGCCACCTCCGAATCCGAGGTGACGATCAACCTGACCAAGCCGTCTGCCTCGTTCCTGCCGGCGATGGCGCTGACCAACTTCACCATGGCCAGCCCGGCGGCGCTGGAGAAGTACAACGCCGACGAGGGCCGGGTCAACGCCGAGGGCATCTTCAACGCCAGCGGCACCTACGGCACGGAGCACCCGACGGGCACCGGCCCGTTCATGTTCTCCGAGTGGATCCGCGGCGACCGGCTGGTGATGGAGCGCAACCCCGACTACTGGGGCGACGCTCCCGGCAACATCGGCACCCTGATCTTCCGGCCCACCGACCCCGCCGCCCAGCTGCAGGCTCTGCAGACCGGCGAGATCAACGGCTACGACCTGGTGTCGCCGGAGGACTTCGAGACCATCGAGGGTGACGACCAGTTCCAGCTGCTGACCCGCCCGGCGTTCAACATCGGCTACGTCGGCATCAACCAGGCCGTCAAGCCGCTGCAGGACATCGAGGTGCGCAAGGCGCTGGCCCACGCGATCGACCGCCAGGAGGTCGTGGACGGCTTCTACGGCGGCCAGGGTGTCGTGGCCAAGGAGTTCATGCCGCCGGAGGTCTTCGGCTACGCCGACGACGTGGCCGAGTACGCCTACGACCCGGAGATGTCCAAGCAGATCCTGACCGACGCCGGCTACGACCTGCCGGTCAAGATCGACTTCGCCTACCCGACCGACGTGTCCCGCCCGTACATGCCGGACCCGCAGGCCAACTTCGAGGCGATGGTTGCCGACCTGAACGAGGCCGGCTTCGACGTGCAGACCAAGTCGGCCATCTGGAGCCCGGACTACCTGGACAACGTCGACAACGGTCGCTACGGGCTGTACCTGCTGGGTTGGACGGGTGACTTCGGTGACCCCGACAACTTCATCGGTACCTTCTTCCAGTCGCAGCAGAAGGCCTGGGGCTTTGAGAACCAGGAGATCTTCGACAAGCTGGACGAGGCCGAGGTCGAGACCAGCCAGGAGCGTCGCGTCGAGCTGTACGAGGAAGCCAACCGCCTCATCATGGACTTCTTGCCGGGCATCCCCTACGTGCACACCGAGCCGGCGCTGGCCTTCACCGCCAACGTGCAGGGCTACCAGACCAGCCCGGTGTCACTGGAGCCGTTCTCCCTCGTGACGATTGAAGGTGGTTCGTAGTCGGCTCGTAGTTCCCGAGTACTGGGTTGGCAAACGGACGGGATGAGCGTTGCTGAGGTATGTCGCCAAGCGGCTGTTGTTGTTGGTGCCCGTCCTGATCGGCTTGTCCATCCTGGTGTTCGCCTACGTGCGGGCCCTGCCCGGTGGGCCCGCCATTGCCCTGCTGGGTGAGCGCGCCACCCAAGAATCCGTCGAGGCGATCAACCGCGAACTGGGCCTGGACCAGCCGATCTTCGTGCAGTACCTGCGCTACGCCGGCAACCTGATTCAGGGCGACTTCGGCAGCAGCGTCCTGTCGCGCCGGCCAGTGGTGGAGGAACTACTGGAGCGCTTCCCGGCCACAGTGGAACTCGGGTTCGCCGCGATCCTGTTCGCCGTGCTGGCGGGGATCCCGCTCGGGTTCGTCGCGGCCAAGCGCTACCAGGGTGTCCTTGACAACACCAGCCTGGTGGCCTCATTGATCGGCATCAGCTTCCCGGTGTTCTTCCTGGCGCTGATCATGAAGTACATCTTCGCGGTGCGACTGGGATGGCTGCCGAGCATCGGCCGCCTTGACATCACCCGCTCCCTGGAGCACCCGACCAACTTCTATCTGCTCGACGCGATCATCGCGGGTGACGGGGCGGCATTCGTCGACGTCGTCGCGCACCTGCTGATGCCGGCGATCGCGCTGGGAACCATCCCCCTGGCCATCATCGCGCGGATCACCCGTGCGGCCACGCTGGACGTGCTCAGCGAGGACTATGTGCGCACCGCCCGCGCCAAGGGCCTGACCACCGCCGTCATCGACCGGCGCCACATCCTCAAGAACTCGCTGCTGCCGGTGGTGACGGTGATCGGGCTGCAGACGGGCCTGCTGCTGACCGGCGCCATCCTCACCGAAACCGTCTTCGCCTGGCCGGGTGTCGGCACCTGGATGCTCAACGCCATCAACAACCGCGACTACGCGGTGCTGCAGGGCGGGATCGTGTTCTTCGCGTTCCTGGTCGTCGTGGTCAACCTCCTCGTCGACATCTCCTACGCGTTCCTCAACCCGAGGATCCGCTACCAGTGACAGCCTGCGGGGGCCACCGAGGAGCCAGACCGTGAGCATCGCCGAGGCCGAAGCCAGCCAACTGGCCGTCGAGCAGCCCTCCGGGCTGTGGTCGGACGCCTGGCGGCGGGTCCGGCGCAACCCCGCCGCATGGGTCGGCGCGGGGCTGTTGTTGTTCTTCGTCATCTGCGCGGTCTTCGCCCCGGTGATCGCGCCCTACGGCCCGCAGGAGAGCGTTGGGTCACTGGCCGCAGTCCCGCCGGGGCCCAGCGCCGAGTACCCCTTCGGCCTGGACGAGCAGGGACGCGACGTGCTGTCGCGGATCATCTACGGAGCGCGCCTGTCACTGCTCGTTGGCGTCGTCTCCGTGGCGATCGGGCTGTCGCTGGGGATGGTCCTCGGCGCCATCTCGGGCTACTTCGGCGGGCGGGTCGACGGCGTCATCATGCGGTTCATGGACCTGATGTTGTCCATCCCTGGCTTCTTGCTGGCCATCGGACTGGTGACGTTGCTGGGCAGGGGTTTGTTCCAGATCATGTTCGCGATCGGCATTACCACCGTGCCGATCTTCGCGCGGCTGCTGCGCGGATCCATCCTGGCCCAGCGCGAGGCCGACTACGTGCTGGCGGCCCGCTCGGTCGGCACTCCCGGGCTGCGGCTGCTGACCGTGCACATCCTGCCCAACTCGATCGCGCCGGTGATCGTGCAGGCCACCCTGGCGATGGCGACGGCCATCATCGACGTTGCCGGCTTGAGCTTCCTGGGTCTGGGACCCAACGACCCGGGGCTGCCGGAGTGGGGCAAGTTTCTGGCCGAGAACGCCTCACGACTGCAGAACTCGGCGCATCTGGTCTTCTTCCCCGGCTTCGCCGTGGTGTTCAGCGTGCTGGCCTTCAACTTGCTCGGCGACGCGTTGCGTGAGGCGATCGACCCCAAGCTGCGGGCATGATGCGGTCCCACAGCCTCGAGGCAGGACCGTAACCATGCCGCTGCTGGAAGTCCGTGACCTGGCGGTGCGTTTCTCGACGCGCGGCAAGACGGTGTACGCCGTGAACGGAATCTCGTTTGACCTGGACCCCGGCGACACCCTCGGGATCGTGGGGGAGTCCGGCTGTGGCAAGAGTGTGTCGTCCCTGGCGATGCTCGGCATCCTGCCCCCGGCGGGTCGCGTCAGCGGCGGGCAGGTGACCTTCGACGGCGAGGACCTGCTGACGCTGCCCGACGAGCGCCTGCGCCACATCCGCGGCAACGACATCGCGATGGTCTTCCAGGACCCGATGACGTCATTGAACCCTGTGCTGACCGTTGGCAGGCAGCTGACGGAGGCGCTGCGGACCCACTTGGACATGGACAAAAAGGAGGCGGCGGCTGAGGCGGGATCGCTGCTGGACCGCGTGGGCATCCCCGATGCCCGCCAGCGGTTGCGCGACTATCCCCACCAGTTCTCCGGCGGCATGCGCCAGCGTGTTGGCATCGCGATGGCGATCTCCTGCCAGCCCAAGGTGCTGATCGCCGACGAGCCGACCACGGCGCTGGACGTGACCATCCAGGCGCAGATCCTGGAATTGCTGCGCACGCTGGTCCGCGAAGAGGGCATGGCGCTGATCCTGGTCACTCACGACCTTGGCGTGGTGGCCGGCGTCTGCGCGCGGACGCACGTGATGTACGCCGGACGCTTCGTGGAGACCGCCCCGACCGCGGAGCTGTTCGCCAACCCCAAGCACCCCTACACCGTCGGACTGCTCAAGTCGGTGCCACGCCTTGACGCGGTGCGCAAGCAGCGGCTTGACCCCATCGGCGGGGCGCCACGCGACCAGACCAGCGAACCCACGGCGTGCGCCTTCGCGCCGCGCTGCGCCTATGCCACCTCAGAGTCGTGGGAGCAGCTGCCCGTCCTGCGCGAGCTGGACGGCGCGACCGGTGCCGCCGCTCATCGGGTGGCGTGCTGGAACCCCGTGCCGGAGCGTGACCTCGTCGCCGCCGGCATCCGCCGGCCACCAGCCGAGGGACAGTCCAGCGCTGGGCTGGGGGAGGAGCGGCCGGCGTGACGGACACGCAGCAGGTGGACGCCGCCGCCCGCCAGGACACCGACCTGGTCCGTGTCGATGACCTCAAGGTGCACTTCCCCAGCAACGACGGGTTGTTCTTCGGGCGCAAAGGCAACGACATCCGGGCGGTCGACGGGGTCAGCTTCACCATCCGGCGGGGTGAGACGCTGGGCCTGGTGGGCGAATCCGGTTGCGGCAAGACGACCGTGGGGCGGACGCTGCTGCGTCTGTACGACCCCACCGCCGGGCGGATCCTGTTCGACGGTGAGGACATCGCGTCGCTGTCAGGGCGGGAGCTGCGGCGTCTGCGCCGTCGCATGCAGATGGTGTTCCAGGACCCGTACTCGTCGCTCAACCCCCGGCAGAACGTCGCCAACATCGTCTCCGAGCCCCTGCGGGTCCACGGTCTGGCCAAGGGCGACGAGGCTGACCGCAGGGTCCACGAGCTGCTGGACATCGTCGGGCTGCCGGCGGCCGCCGCCAACCGCTATCCCCACGAGTTCTCCGGAGGCCAGCGCCAGCGCATCGGGCTGGCCCGCTCCCTGGCCGTCAACCCTGATCTCATCGTGGCCGACGAGCCGGTGTCCGCCCTGGACGTCTCTATCCAGGCGCAGGTCATCAACCTGCTGGAGGATCTGCAGAACGACTTGGGCCTGACCTACCTGTTCATCGCCCATGATCTGGCCGTGGTCCGCCACATCTCCGACCGCATCGCGGTGATGTACCTCGGCACGATCGTGGAGGTCGCGCCCGCCGACGAGCTGTACGCACGACCGCTGCACCCTTACACCAGGGCGCTGCTGTCGGCGGTGCCGATTCCCGACCCCGCCGTCGAGGTGAACCGCGAGCGGATCATCCTCACCGGCGATCTGCCGTCACCGGCGAACCCACCCTCGGGCTGCCGCTTCCACACCCGCTGCCCGTACCGCCAGCCCACGCGCTGCGACGACGAGGTGCCGGCGCTGCGAGAGCTCGCCTCGGGTCACACCGCGTCGTGCCATTGGGCCGAGAACATCGAGAGCGGACAGATCCAGCCGCGGCAGGACGCGGTGGCCGGCCCGCCGGGGGGCCATCCGGACGCCGCGGCCCCGCGCCCCGTGGGATAGGCGCGGTGAGCGACGGCGACACAGGGCCGGCCGCCCTGTCGCGCGGGGCGCGCACCGCCGCCCGCCTGCGCCAGTCTGCCCGCGAGGCGTTCGACGAGCTCGGTTGGCAGGCCACGCGCGTCGAGGACATCGTCATGCGGGCAGGGGTGAGCCACGGGACCTTCTACACCTACTACGAGAACAAGGCAGCGGTGCTGGCCGACCTCGTGGGGACCGCGCAGGGAGATTTCGTGGCGCTAGCTTCTGCGCCGTGGAAGGCCGACGACGTCAGAGGGGCGTTGGAGCGGATCATCGGCGGGTTTCTCGACCGCTACGCCCAGGACCGTGTCGTGATGCGCACTTGGTTGCAAGCCTCGCGGGAGGAACGCCGCTTCGCCGACCTGTACCTGGAGTCGCGCGCGCTGTTCGTGCGACGCGTCGCCGACAACCTGGCGGCGGCCGTGGCGGCGTCGGGGCGACGGGGTGGACCGCCCGCCCTGACCGTGGCTTCCGCGCTGGTGGCGATGGTGGAACACTTCGCCTACTGCTGGGCGGTGTTGGGAGAGGAACACGAGCGCAGCGATGCGGTGGACGCGCTCGTGCTCATCTGGGGCTCCGCGCTCAACGAGCTGGCCGGAGTCGAGATGGTGTGACGTGAGGGATTCTGCAGTCGGCGGAAGCCGGCCCCCATCCCGGAGGGATTCTGCAGTCGGCGGAAGCCGGCCCCCATCCCGGAGGGATTCTGTATGAGACTGCGCCCGCCGACCGCCGCGTGGACCAAGGCGCCCGTGCGGCTGCTGCGGCTGCCGACGTTGGGTGCGGCGGTGGCGGCGGGCGCGGCGGTGCTGGCGCTGGCCACGGCGTCGGCGCCGCTGTTCTTGGCCTCGGCGGGCAACGCGGCGGTGACGCTGTCCCTGGAGGGGGTGACCCCGGAGGCGGGGGGGCTGAGCGTGGAGACCGCCGGAGTCCCGGACCGCCGGACGTTCCAGCCCGCGGACGCGGCGCTGCGCGCAGCGACCGCCGGGGTGGGGCGCCTGGCTGAGCCCACCCTGTTCGGTCTGGCGTCGGTCTTCGGCGCCTCGGCCAACGGTGAGCAGGTGCGGGCGCGCATGCTGACGCGTGACGGTTTCGGCGAGCACATCGAGGTCATCGACTCTGCGCCCGGCGCCCGGGGCGTGTGGCTGCCCGACTCGGTGGCCGAGCAGCTGCGCCTGGAGCCAGGTGACACCGTGACGGTGGGCTTTGGTGAGGAAGAGGCCCAGGCTCCGGTCGCCGGCATCTACGTCGACCTGCGCTCGGCTCGGCTAACCGAATACTGGCAGCCGTTGGGGTCGTTGTTCACCACGCGCGACACCGAGGGACTCGAGCCGCCGCCACCGCCGATGCTGCTGGCCGACCTGGACGCGTTCCTGTCCGCCGGCCGTACGCTGCCGCCGGCGTCCTTCCGCTGGCAGGCGCCGCTGGAGTTCGCCGACCTGACCTTGCCGCAGCTGCGGGCGGCACGGGCGCGGCTTGACCGCATCGGTACCGACATCGCCAACCCCAGCACCGAGCTGGGCCAGCCATTCGACGATCTGAGCGCCTACGGCCCACCCGAGACCCGTAGTGTGCTCGCCGCTGTCGTCGGCGAGGTCGACGAGACCGCCGCGGTGCTGCGCGGGCCGGTGTCGCTGCTGTCGCTGGCGGGCCGTGCCGTCGCCATCGTGGTCGTGGCCGCCGCGGCGGCCTTCGCCGCCCAGCGCCGGCGCATCGAGCACCAGGTGCTGACGGCGGCCGGTGAGACACCCTTGGCCACGGGAGCGCGGGCCGGCGTCGAGGCGCTGCTGCCGGTGCTGCTCGGTGCCGCCGCCGGGTTGGCAATGGCGGTGTGGCTGGTCGATCTGCTCGGCCCGGGCGCCTCTGGGGACGCCGCGGTGCGGGTCGGCGCGGTCCGCGCGGTGATCCGCAACGCCGCGCTGGCCGTCGTGGTCTTCGCCGTGGTGACGCCCGTCGCGGCGCGCCGTGCGCAAGCCAGCGCTGCCGCCGCACCGGGCAGGCGGCTGGCCGCGCGGCTGCCATGGGAGGCGGTGCTGCTGGCGCTGGCAGCGGCGTCCTACTACGAAGTGGTGGCGGGCTCGGACGTCGCCGTCGAGCTGGGAGCGCCACCGCGCATCGACGCTCTGGTGCTCGCCTTCCCGCTGCTGTTCATCGCGGGTTGCGCCGGCCTGGCCGGTCGCGCCATGCGACGAGTGCTACCGCGGCTGCGGCGCGCCGGCGACGGCTGGCGACCCTCGCTGTATCTGGCCGCCCGGCAGCTGGCCGGGGCCTCGCGCGCGGCGCTGCTGCTGGTGGTGGCCTCCAGCCTGGCGGTCGGCATCGGCGTCTACGCGGCGACGCTGGTGGCCACCTCCCAGCGCACGGTGCAGGCCAAGGCGCAGATCGTGGTGGGCAGCGACGTGTCGGCCGAGGTCCGCCCCGGCGCCATCCCCACCGCCGTCGGGCGGTTCCCCACCACCCTCGCGCAGTTCCAGCGGGCCACCCTCGACGGCCGCGTCGAGGTGAACATCCTCGGGGTGGATCCCGACACCTTGCCGGCGGCGGTCAACTGGGACGACCGTTTCGCCGACCGGCCGCTGCCCGAGTTGCTGGCCACCCTGCGGGCCGACAGCGGCCGCCTGCCCGTGCTCGCCGTCGGTGGCGGCATCCCCGACCAGCCGACCCTGCGTGACGCCGACTACGGCGTGCCCCTGCAGGTGGTCGCCCGCCCGCAGGCCTTCCCGGGCGCGTCCGAGCGGCGCCCGCTGCTGGTGGTCGACGCGCGGCGCTACGTCGAAGCGGTGGACGCCGCTTCGCAGTCCAGCATCGGCGCGGCGTTGCTGTTCGAGCCGCAGACCTGGTTGCGGGGGGACCCCGGCGACATCGTGGCGGCCCTGGAAGCCGACGGGTTCGGCGTCACCGACGAGAACAGCGTGGCGCTGTCGGGGTTCACGCTCAGCAACCCGCCGCAGATCCTGACCGCACAACAGGTGGCCGGCGGACCGGGGCTGGCTGGCCTGGGGTGGACGTTCCGCTACCTACAGGCGCTGGGGCTGGCGGCGGCGCTGCTGGCGATCATCGGCCTGCTGCTGTACCTGCAAGCCCGACAGGCCGAGCGCGAGGTCAGCTATGCGCTCAGCTCGCGGATGGGCCTGTCGCGCGGGGCTAACCGGACGGCCGTGGCCGTGGAGGTGGCCGGGATGCTGGCCGCGGCGCTGACATCGGGCACCCTGCTGGCCCTGGCGGCGGCGTGGCTGATCAACACCAGGCTTGACCCCTTGCCGCAGGTGCCGCCGGCTCCGCTGTTCACCGTGCCCGCCTCCTTGCTGCTGGCGGTGGTTGCCGCCTTGCCGGTGCTGGCGTGGTGCGGGGCGATGCTGGTGCAGCGTGCGGCCGATCGCACCAACGTCGCGGACGTGTTGCGCCTTGCTGCGGGCTAAGCCGCCGAGGGTTAGCCGGGCCGCTGCGGCTGCCACCTGCACCGCGCTGGTGAAGATCTACTGGACGGCCACCGGCGAGGTGCACGCGCTCAAGGGCGTCGACGCGGTATTCCCGGCCGGAACCGTGTCGGCGATCGTGGGTCCTTCGGGTAGCGGCAAGTCGTCGCTGATGCGGATCCTGGCGGGACTGGACCGCCCGACGGCCGGCAGCGTGAGCGTCGGCGGTGTCGACATCAGCGGGTTGTCAACCGGTCGGCTACGCGGCATCCGCCGGCGGCTGGTCGGCTACGTGTACCAGCGGCCATCCGACAACCTGGTGGCGCATCTGACCGTGCGCGAGCATCTGCAGCTGGCCGCGCGTCTCAAAGACGTCGACGACACCGGCGACGAGCTGTTGGACGACCTCGGGCTGAGCGCGCGTAAGGACGCGTTGCCCACGACGTTGTCGGGCGGCGAGCAGCAGCGACTGGCATTCGCCCAGGCCGCCATCGGTGAGCCGGTGCTGCTGGTAGCCGACGAGCCGACGGCTGAGCTGGACAGCGCCAACGGTGGCGCGCTGCTGGAAGTGCTGGTGGCGTTGGCGGGGCGCGGCATCGGCGTCGTGCTGGGGACCCACGACCCGCAGGCCGTGGCGGTGGCCGCACGCACCCTGTTCCTGCGTCACGGCGCGGTGCAAGCCGAGACCGCCGAGTCGCGACGGCTGTCGGTGATCGACGCCGCCGGGCGCATCTGTTTGCCACCGGAGGCCCTGGCACTGTTCACCGATCGGCGCGCGGTGCTGCAACTGGTCGACGGCACCGTGGTGATCAGCCCGCCTAGCCCGCAAGCAGCACCAGCGATAGGGCCCGAGACGTGGCCGCAAGCAGCGCCAGAGACATGAGCCCTCGGCGGTACTCCGACGCGTACAACCCCGCCGAGGACACCGACGGCGTCGTGGTGCGCGCCCAAGGACTGCGCAAGACCTACCGGCGCGGCTCGGAGGAGGTGCTGGCCGTACGAGGCGTGGCGCTGCAGGTCGGCGAGGGTGAGCTGGTGGCGCTGGTCGGCCCGTCCGGCTCGGGTAAGACCACGCTGCTCAACCTGCTGGCGGGCTGGGAGGAGCCGGATGCGGGGACGGTCCGTTGGCGTGGTGGCGAGCCCGTGCGCCAGGCAGAGCTGGGCTGGGAGGAGCTGGCGATCGTGCCGCAGCGCCTTGGCCTGGCCGCCGATCTGTCCGTCGCGGAGAACGTGGCGTGGCCGCTGCGGCTGGCCGGGTCCCGCGACGATCAGCGGGTGGCGGAGCTGCTCGAACGCTTCGGCCTGTCGGCGCTGGCAGAGCGGTTGCCGGCGGAGGGCTCGCTGGGGGAGCAGCAGCGCGCCGCGTTGGCCCGGGCGTTGGTGCGCCGGCCACGGCTGCTGCTGGCTGACGAGCCGACCGGTCATCAGGACGAGGACTGGTCCAAAGGGGTGGCGGTGGCGCTGCGCAGCGCCTGCGCCGAGGGCAGCGCTTGCCTGTTGGCGACCCACAACGCCGAGCTGCTGGATTTCGCCGACCGCGTGCTGAGCCTGCATGACGGCCGGCTGGGTGGTCCCTCCGGCCTGGTGAGCCCTGATCGCTGAGGACGGCGCCGCGCGGGATCCGGCCGCGGGCGGTCGGCTACAGTGGCGCGGCCAAGCCGGCGGCAACGTTGGCTACAGCCGGTTGGAGGACGGCGTGGACGGCCCACCACCCTTGGGGCTTGTAGGGCCCCAGCTGACTGCGGGCACCGCGGTCGTCAGCGCTGTGCCCGTCGCCGTGGAGTTCTCCGGCGGCACCGCAAGGCCCGGCAACCGCGGCGGCCCCGGCAAGGCCCTGGTGCTCAACGCCACAATGGAGCCGCTGTGCGTGGTGCCGGCGCGCCGAGCGGTGGTGCTGGTGCTGTCGGCCAAGGCCGATGTCGTGCATACCAACGGCCACCGCTTCCGCTCCGTCACGATCGACATCGCCGCGCCGTCGGTGGTGCGTCTGCGCCACTTCGTGCGGGTTCCCTACCGCCGACGTGCGACGCTGAGCCGGCGGGGCGTGTTCATCCGTGACGACCACACTTGCCAGTACTGCGGGCGGACGGCGGAGAACGTCGACCACGTGGTGCCGCGCAGCCGCGGTGGACCGCACGAGTGGGAGAACGTGGTGGCGGCCTGCCGTCGCTGCAACAGCCGCAAGAAGGACTACACCCCGGCCGAGGCTGCCATGTCGCTGGCACGGGCGCCCTATGCCCCCCGCGCAGCGTTCTGGTTGGTCGTCGCGGTTGGCGGCGTCCGCGATGACTGGGCGGACTACCTCGGCGACGCCCTGTCCGCCGGCTGACCGAGCCCTTTCCGCCGGCTCTGTGCCTGGCTGACGTCCGCCCCGCCGCCTCGCCTGACCTTCTCTCCACCCTGCACCACCGTCCCTGACCAGCGCTGCCGTGGGGAGTTTGCCGCGGACTGCGGCCTTCCTTGCTTGACTCGGGGAGTGAAGTGGTGGACAGTGGGGGGTGATGGAGGCCACAGGCGAGGTTATGGGCGCCGCGATGTTCCTGGGGGAGTACCAGCACACGCTGGACCCCAAGGGCCGGCTGATCCTGCCCTCGGCCTTCCGCGACTCGCTCAAGGAGGGGCTGGTGATGACCGTTGCGCCCGACCGTTGCCTGGCCGTTCACCCGGCCGCTGACTGGCAGCGGATCGTGACTGGCTTGCGCTCGCTGCGCTCCACCGACCGCCGTGAGCGATCGTTCGCCCGGGCGATCACGTCGGCGGCGCACCCCGAGACCCCCGATCGCCAGGGCCGCGTCACGATCCCGGCCCGGCTGCGCAGCTACGCCAATCTGGTCAAAGACGTCACCGTCGTCGGCGCCGACGCTCGGGTGGAGCTGTGGCACACCGGCGCGTGGGAGGCCTACCGCGACCAGGCCATGGACGACTTGGCCAACACCGACCAGCCGTTCAACCTCGGCATCTTCTAGATGGGCACTGTGTTGGAGCCAATCGCCCAGCGTCGCCCGGCCCACGAGCCGGTGCTCGTCGGCCCGGTCACCGCCCTGTTGGCGGTGCCCGACGGCGCGGGAGTGCTCGTGGACGCCACGGTCGGCGTCGCCGGTCACGCGGCCGCGCTGCTGGCCGCCAGCGGACCCGACGTGCGGCTGGTCGGCTTCGACCGCGACGCCGATGCGCTGGAGCTCGCCGGGCGGCGGCTGGCCGCGTACGGCGACCGGGTCCAGCTGCTGCACGCCGGTTACGAAGAGTTGACCAAGCTGATTGCGCCCGTCGTCGCCGGCGCTGGGCCCCTGCTGGGGGTGCTGTACGACCTCGGCGTGTCCTCGCTGCAGCTGGACCGCGCCGCGCGGGGCTTTTCGTTCCGTGCCTCCGGCCCGCTGGACATGCGCATGGACCCCACGGCCGGCGCCACCGCCGCCGATGTCGTCAACACCACCGAGCAGCGGGAGCTGGCTCGCTTGCTGCGCGTGTACGGCGAGGAGCGCTACGCGCCACGAATCGCCGCGGCCATCGTGCGCTCCCGCCCCCTGACCACGACCGGTCAGCTCGCCGAGGTGGTGAGCGCGGCGGTGCCGACCCCTGCCCGCCACGCCGGCACACACCCGGCCACCAAGACCTTCCAGGCGTTGCGCATCGTCGTCAACGCAGAGCTCGACCGCTTCAGCGCCTCCCTTCCCCAGGCACTGGAGGCGGTGGCGCCCGCCGCTGCTGGAAGGCGCGGCGGGCGCATCGCCGTCCTGGGCTACCACTCGGGTGAGGACCGCCTCGCCAAGCGGTTCTTCGCCGACGCTGCTGTCGGCTGCATCTGCCCGCCGCAGCTGCCGGTATGCGGCTGTGGCCGCGAACCGATGGTGCGGCTGCTGACCCGTGGGGCGCAGCGTCCCGACGACGCCGAGATCCGGCGCAATCCCCGCGCTCGCTCGGCAAGGCTGCGCGCGGCCGAGAAGGTCGCCGACGGCCCCATCCCGACCGCCTCGTCGCGGGAGGTCTGACGATGACCGCTGTCCTAGCCCGGCCTCCGGCAGCCCCCAGGCCGCAGGCAACGTCGACCCGCCGGCCACCGCTGCGCGTCGTCGGCCGGACGCGCCACGCCCGTCGCTACATCGCGTTGATGATCCTCGTCATCGTGCTCGCCGTCTTCGGTGGCGTGTCGCTCAACGCCCTGGCCGCCGAGCAGTCCTTCGCGCACCGAGCGCTGGTCACCGAAGTGGACACGCTGCACCTGCGCTTGGACGAACTGACGGTCGGCGTCGCGCGACTGGAGGCCCCGGACCGGATCCGCCGCGTGGCCGAGACAAGGCTCGGGATGGTGGAGGCCCAGCAGCCGGCGTTCCTTGCGCTGGAGCCGGCACGGGCGAACTCGCGCGTCGCGTCGCGGGACCCCAACGCTGGTGGCTAGCCGGTCTTCATGGCCAGCGGCGAAAAGGCGACCCGCAGGGTCCTCCTCGCCCGTCGCGCTGATGACCCGTCGCGCGGTGGCGGGCTGTCGCGAGGCCATGGCGCGGTCGAGCTCACGGCGGCGGCTGTCGCTGCTGCTGATCGCCTACCTGGCGGTCACCCTGGCGATGGGCTGGCGACTGGTCAGCATCCAGGTCGTCAACGCCGCCGAGTACCGGGGGCTGGCGGTGCGCCAGAGCCAGCGCCAGGTCACGCTGCCCGCTCGCCGCGGACGGTTGTACGACCGCGGCGGAGAGCCGCTGGCAATGTCGCTGGCCGCCGCGACGATCTATGCCAATCCCCGCGAGGTGCGCCGCAGCCAAACGACCCCGATGGCGATCGCCCAGCAGCTTGCTCCGCTGCTCGACCGCCGCGCCAAGGACCTGGCACAGCTGCTGGCGGGAGACCAGACGTTCGTGTACCTGGCCCGCCAGCTGCCGTGGCGGGTGGGAGAGCAGGTCACGGCGCTGCGGCTGCCCGGGCTCGGCGTGCTGGAGGAGTCGCGCCGCGTCTATCCGTCTGACGGCCTGGCGGCACACGTCGTCGGTTTCGCGGGTGTGGACGGCGAGGGGCTTGCCGGCCTGGAGCTCGGCTTGGACCAGATCCTCGCCGGCCAGCCGGGCGCCTTACAGCTGGAACGGGCCCCTGGTGGTCTGGAGATCAGCGCCGCGCCCCGGCAGGTCACCCCCCCGGTGCCGGGGCGCGACGTCGTGCTGACCGTCGATCGCGAGATCCAGTCCATGACCGAGCGGGTGCTCGGTGACGCGGTGGCCAGCTACGGTGCCGAGGGCGGCTCCGCGGTCGTGCTCGACGTCGCCACGGGCCAGGTGTTGGCGATGGCGTCGGCGCCCACCTACGACCCGGAGCGCATCGGCGACTCGCCGGTGGCCGCGCGGCGCAACCGCGTGGTCACCGACATCTTCGAGCCAGGCAGCGTCAACAAGGTCATCACCATCAGCGCGGCGCTGGAAGAGGAGGTGGTCTCGGTTCGCGAGCGCCTGCGGGTGCCCGACACCCACCGGGTGGGCAGCAAGGTCTTCAGCGACTCGCACAGCCACCCGACGCAGCGCATGACGCTGGCCGAGATCGTGGCCCAGTCGTCCAACATCGGCACCATCAAGATCGCCCAGCGGCTGGGTCCCCGGCGCCTGCACGAGTACCTGGCTCGCTACGGATACGGGCGCGAGACCGGCGTGGGCTTCCCGGGAGAGTCGGCTGGGTTGCTGCCGGGCGTCAAGGGCTGGTGGGACACGAGCCTGCCAACCATCAGCATCGGTCAAGGCGTGTCGGCCTCGCTTCTGCAGGTCGCGTCGGTCTTCACCACGATCGCAGCGGGTGGCGAACAGGTGCAGCCGTCCCTCGTGCGTGGGACCGTGCGCCCAGACGGCCGGCTGCAGGCTGCGGCTGCGGCGCCGCGGCGCCGCGTGGTGTCCGCACAGACCGCCGGCACGCTCGCGCGGATGCTCGTCGGTGTCGTCGACGACGAGTACGGCACCTGCGAACTGTGCGCGGTGCCCGGCTATGCCGTTGGTGGCAAGACCGGGACGGCACAGAAGCCGTCAACCACCCACCGCGGCTACGAGCCGGGAGCCTACGTGGGCTCGTTCGTCGGCTTCGCGCCCGCCGAGGATCCCGCCGTGGTCGTCGGCGTCGCTCTGGACGAGCCACGGCCGCTGTACTACGGCGGCCTGACCGCCGGCCCGGTGTTCGCCGACATCATGGGCTTCGTCCTCAACCACCGTCACGTTCCTCCCTCGGACCCCAAGGCACGCTCCGCCGCCCCGGTCGCCGGCAGCGCCGTCACCACGGCGGGCAGCGGCGGGCCCTCGCCGCTGGCTTCCCCGCTCGTCGCTGGGCCGCGCACCACTTCGCCGCTTCCGGGCTGGGCGCAACGCCCGGCGCTGCCCGCATGGGTGCACCGTCCCGCGCGGCGCTAATGGGCCGCGCCACCGCCTGCGGCTACTTGCGTGCTGTGGAGTTCGCAACCGACTACGACTACCTGCGCGCTGCGGAATGCGCCCGTCCGTCCGGCCGTGGTGGCTGCCGGGCGAAACGGGCACCCACCCGTATGCTCGCCTGCAAGCGCCGACGCCTGCCCTCGACCACGAAAGCCTTCGTGACGAACCTGAACTCCGCGCCTGCCGCGCAGCTGCGCGACCTGCTGCGCGTGGCAGGCTGTAACGCCCGTCTGGTCCCAGCCGACGCCGACGCCGAGGTGCGCGACGTCACCCACGACAGCCGGCAGGCGGGCCCGGGGGTGCTGTACGCGTGCCGTCCCGGACACCACGCTGACGGCCATGACTTTGCGCCGGCCGCCGTGGCCGCGGGCAGCCCGGCGCTGCTGGTTCAGCGGCTACTCGACCAGCCGGTACCGCAGCTACAGGTGCCCGATGTCGCCGACGTCCTGGGACCGGTCGCGGCACGCGTGCATCACAACCCCTCGGCGGCGCTGACGGTGTGCGGGATCACCGGCACCAACGGCAAGACGACGACCGCGTACCTACTGGAGTCGGTGCTGCGGGCCGCTGGCCATCGCACGGGGATGATCGGCACCGTGCAGACCTTGATCGCGGGGCAGGCGGTCCCCGGCGTGCGCACCACCCCCGAGGCGACCGACTTGCAGCGCCTGCTGGCGCGGATGCGTGGTGCGGGGGTCACGGCGACGGCGATGGAGGTGTCCAGCCACGGTCTGGCGTTGGGCCGAGTCGCCGGCACGCAATTCGCGGTGGCCTTGTTCACCAACCTCAGCCAGGACCACCTGGACTTCCATGCTGACCTCGAGGACTACTTCCAGGCCAAGGCGCGCCTGTTCACCTCCGCCTACACCCCGACCGCGGTGATCAACGTCGACGACCCGTACGGGCGGCGGCTGGCGCAAACGAGCGACGCGGAACTGGTGGCGGTGAGCCCGTCCGGCGCGGCGGGCGGGGACGCAGCGACGGCCACGCCAGCCGACGTGACCGCCACGGACGTGCAAGCCACCGGGGACGGCTGCCGCTTTGTGGCGCACCTGCGCAGCGGGTCCGTCGTGGTGCGCACGCCGCTGGTAGGCGACTTCAACGTGGCCAACGCGCTATGCGCGATGGCCGCCGCCGAGGTCGTCGGGGTCGACCTGGCCACGGCCGCTGCGGGGATCGCCGCCTGCGACGGGGTTCCCGGGCGTATGGAGCCCGTCGACGCCGGTCAGCCGTTCACCGTGCTGGTGGACTACGCCCACACACCGGATTCCCTGGAGCGGGTGCTGGTCGCTGCCCGCGGGATCATCCAGGGCCGGACGGATCGCAACGTCGTGGTGGTGGTCGGCTGCGGCGGCGAGCGCGACACCGGCAAGCGGCCTCTGATGGGCAGGGTCGCCGCGCGCCTTGCCGATCTGGCGATACTCACCAGCGACAACCCGCGCGGCGAGGACCCGTCGAAGATCCTCGCTGCGGTTGCGGGCGGTGCCGCTGTCGTCCATGGCGCGCACTGGCAGGTGGTCATCGACCGCCGCGACGCCATCGCCACCGCGTTGAACGCCGCCGGCCCCGGCGACGTCGTGATCATCGCTGGCAAAGGCCACGAGACCTACCAGGAGCTGGGGGACCGCACGGTGGACTTCGACGACCGTCTGGTCGCGCGGGCGCTGCTCACCGCCACGAAGGCTCCGGGAGAGTCCCGATGATGCGCCTGACCCTGACAGACCTGGCCGAGGTGGTCGGCGGTGTCCTGCTCGACCCCGCCGACGGTCGCCGGGCCGTGGACCACGTCACGATCGACTCGCGAACGGTCCGGGCCAACTCGTTGTTCGTCGCGCTGCCCGGAGCCCACAGCGACGGCCACGACCACATCGCCGCCGCTGCGGCTGCGGGCGCCGGCGGCTACCTGTGCCGGGTCGGCTACCACGCAGGACCCAGGGGTGGGGTGGCCGTAGACGACCCAGCGGACGCACTGCGGGGTCTTGGCGCCTGGGTGCGCGCCACGGTCGACCCCACCGTCGTCGCCGTCACCGGCTCCAGCGGCAAGACCACGACCAAGGACCTGATCGCCGCTGCCGTCGGCGCTGGCCGCCGGGTCGTTGCCAACCCCGGCTCCTACAACAACGAGCTCGGCGTGCCCCTCACGTGTTGCCTGCTGGAGCCCGGCGCGCAGGTGCTGGTCGCCGAGCTCGGCGCGCGGGGGCTCGGCCATATCAGCCAGATGGCGCAGATCGTGCGCCCCGACATCGGCGTGGTCACCAATATCGGGGTGGCACACCTGGAGATGTTTGGCGACGTCGACACCGTCGCCCAGGCCAAGTCCGAGCTGGTGGCGGCGCTGCCGACCGACGGCGTGGCCGTGCTCAACGCCGACGACGCTCGCGTGGCCGCGATGGCGGGGCTGGCCGCCTGCCGGATACTGACCTTCGGCACGGGCCCGGACGCCGATCTGCGCGCGGTCGACGTGCGGTTGGACAGCGCCGCCCGCCCGACGTTCCGCGTGGGGGACGTGCAGGTCCGCCTGCCCCTGCCAGGCGCCCACAACGTCGGCAACGCCTTGGCCGCGATGGCGGCCGCGGACGCGTGCGGCGTCGACCTGGCGGCCGCGGCGCTGGCCCTGTCGGACGCCAGCGTGTCGCCCTGGCGCATGGAGCTGTCCACCACCGCCGGGGGCGTCACGGTGCTCAACGACGCCTACAACGCCAACCCGGCCTCGATGGCCGCTGCACTGGAGACCCTGGCCGCTATGACCGCGCCCGGTCGGCGCTTCGGTGTGCTGGGTCAGATGGCCGAGCTTGGCGCTGACGCTGGTGCGGCGCACCGCGAGATCGGCCGCCGTGCTGCCGCACTGGGCCTTGACGGTCTGGTGGTGGTGGGCGAGCTTGCCGCCGCCGTCGCCGAGGGTGCCCGGCAGGCCGGCCTGCCCGCCGAGGCCGTGGCTGTGGTCGCCGACGCCGACGAGGCGATCGTCACGGTCGTGGGCTGGTTGACCGCCGGCGACGCGGTACTCGTCAAAGCCAGCCGCTCGGTGGGTCTTGAGCGCGTCGCCGCCGCGCTGCACACCCCGGCGTCGACGCCGCGCGTGGCGGGGCAGGCCTCGTGACCGACATCTTCGGGATGCGCAGCGTCCTCCTCGCCGCCGGCGTCGCCCTGATCGCCTCGTTGGTGGGTACACCGCTGGTCATTCGCTTCTTCCGCCGCCGCGGCTACGGCCAGCTGATCCGCGACGACGGGCCGCAGGCTCACATGTCCAAGCGCGGGACCCCCACAATGGGCGGCACGGCGATCATCCTGTCGGCGATCCTCGGGTATGTCGTGGCCACGCTGACCGGCTGGTGGTCGGCCCGCGGCACCGTCAGCTTCTTCGACGCATGGTCTTCCGGCGGCCTGCTCGCCGTCGGGGTCTTCGCGGGGATGGGGGCGGTCGGCTTCCTCGACGACTACATCAAAATCCGCCGCAACCGCAGCCTCGGGCTGACCAAGACGGCCAAGTTCACCGGTCAGGCGCTGGTGGCTGGCATCTTCGCCGTCGGTGCCCAGTACGTCGCGGAGACCTCGACCAACTTGTCGTTCATCGGCGCGACCAGCTTCGACTTCGGGCGCTTCTTCGTGCTGTGGTGCTTCATCATGCTGGCGGCCACCTCCAACGCCGTGAACCTGACCGACGGCCTTGACGGGCTAGCCGCCGGCGTCAGCGCCCTGGTCTTCGGCGCCTACACGATCATCGCGTTCTGGCAGTTCCGCCACGAGGGCGACTATGCCTTGGCGGTCACCCTGCACGCCGACGCCCTGGCGATCGCGGCCGCGGCGGCCATGGCCGCCTGCCTCGGCTTCCTGTGGTGGAACGCGTTTCCCGCCAAGATCATCATGGGTGACACAGGATCTCTGGCGATCGGTGGCCTGCTCGCCGCCCTGGCCGTGCTCACCGAGACCCAGCTGCTGCTGGTGATCATCGGCGGGCTGTACGTGGTCGAGACCGCCAGCGTCATCCTGCAGGTCGGCAGCTTCCGGCTGTTCGGCCGGCGGCTGTTCAAGATGGCCCCCCTGCATCACCACTTCGAGCTCGGTGGTTGGCACGAGACGACCGTGATGGTGCGCTTCTGGATCGTCGGTGGCCTGGCAGTTGGGTTCGGTCTTGGCCTGTTCTACGCCGAGGCCATCAACCGGGGGGTGGCCGGATGACGCCCGGCAGTCGCGTCCTCGTCGTTGGACTTGGCGTGTCCGGCGAGGCAGCCGCCCGCGAGCTGCTGCGCCGCGGGGTCGCAGTGAACGTGGTCGACGCCGCGCATGGGCCAGCCTTGGTGGCCCGCGCCGAGGCGTTGCGGGCCGCCGGCGCCACGGTCCGGCTGGGACGCTCGGCCGCCGCCGACGTGGAAGCCGTCGATCTGGTGGTGACCAGCCCTGGCGTGCCGCAGGACGGCCCCGTGCTCGCGGCGGCGATCCGCCGGGGAGTGCCCGTGTACAGCGAGCCGGAGCTGGCGTGGCGGCTGGTCGCGGGGCGTACCCGCCTGCTGGCAGTGACGGGAACCAACGGCAAGACCACCACCACCGAGATGCTGGCCGCCTGCCTGGGTGCCGCGGCGGCCGGCAACATCGGCACGCCGCTGGTGTCACTGCTCGGGGCCGACGAGCCGGCCGGGCTGGTGGTCGCCGAGCTGTCCAGCTTCCAGCTGCAGTTCGCCCAGACGCTGCGCCCCGACGTGGCCGTCCTGCTCAACCTGGCGCCGGACCACCTCGACTGGCACGGCGGGTGGGACGGCTATCAGGCGGCCAAGGCGCGCGTGTGGCGCGCGCAGCGACCGACGGACTGGGCGGTGGTCAACGCCGACGATCGCGGTGCGCAGGCAGCGGTGGTGGCCCATCCCCCTCCCGGTCGCCGCGCCACCTTCACCCTGTCGCGGCCGCGGCACGGGCAGGTGGGCATCGACGATGGCGCGATCGTGGCCTTCCTGGGCGGCGAGCCGGTCGAGGTGATCGGCGTCGGCGACCTGGCGCTGCGCGGTCCCCACAATCTGGCCAACGCCGTCGCCGCCGTCGCCGCCGCCTGCTGCGCGGGCGCCGACCCGCGCGCCCTGGCCCCGGCCCTGCGCGGTTACCGAGCCGGGGCACACCGCCTCGAGGCCGTGGCCACCGTCGACGGGGTCGCCTATGTCAACGACTCCAAGGCCACCAACCCGCACGCGGCGGCGGCCGCGCTGGCGTCCTTTGGGGATGACGCCGGCGGCGGCGGCGACCTCGGCAGGGAAGACCGCGGCGACGGCAGCCTCGGCGGGGACCGCGGCAGCGTCGGCGGGGATCGCGGCAGCGGCAGCGTCGGCGGGGGCGGCCGGGTGGTGTGGATCGCCGGCGGGCTGGCGAAGGGCTTGACGTTCGAGTCCCTGCGCGACGACGTGGCCCGCTACGTGCGCGCGGCCGCCACCATCGGCACCGCGGGCCCTGATCTCGCCGCCCTCGTCGCTGGGCTTGGCCTGCCGGTGGTGCAGGCCGGCACCCTGGACGTCGCCGTCCGCGCGGCTGCCGACCTGGCCAGACCGGGCGATACCGTGCTGCTGGCCCCCGCCTGCGCGTCGATGGACCAGTTCAGCGACTACGCCGAGCGGGGCCGTGCCTTCCGCACCGCCGTGGCCGCGCTGCCCAGCCGGGAGGTCGGCCAGCCGGTAACGTCGCGCGGAGGCGCTGCGATGGCGACTGACGTCGCGCGGGAGCGCTCCCATGGCCAGTGACGTCGCGCGGAGGCGCTGGAGTGGGACGGAAGCGGTGCGGTGGACGCGAGCCACCGTCGCCGGCGAGAGCACCCTGGAGTTCCGGGCACTGGTGGCCACCACCGCGGTGCTGTGGTTGCTCGGGCTGATCATGACGTTCTCGGCGTCGTTTGTCGCGTCCACCGCCGAGAGTGGCAACGCCTTCGGGATCTTCGCTAGACAGCTGCTGTGGAACCTGCTCGGGCTGCCGCTGATGGTGGTCGCGGCCCGTTGTGACTACCGCCGCTGGCGCCACCTGGCGATCCCGCTGCTGGTCGTGTCGCTGGTGGCGGCGGCCGCGGTGGCGATACCCGGGGTCGGGATCGTCGTCAACGGCGCACGCCGCTGGCTTGGCGTGGGGCCGCTGCGCTTCCAGCCCAGCGAGCTGCTCAAGCTGGCGGTGCCGTTGTATCTTGCGCACGTGCTGGCCCGCCGCTGGAGGGTCCTGCGCCGAGGCGACCTGCGCGCGCTGCTGCTGCCCGCCGTCCCGCTCCTCGGGCTCGTCGGCCTGCTCGTCATGCTCGAACCCGACCTGGAGACCGCTGTGCTGATCGCCTGCATCGGCGGCGTGACGCTGGTCGCGGCAGGGCTGCCGGTGCGCATCGTCGGTGCCGGGGTGGCGTTGCTGGGGGTGCTGGCAGCGGTGGGGATCGCCACCTCGGACTATCGCCGTGGCCGGTTCATGGCCTGGCTGAATCCGATGTCGGACCCGGCGCACTACGGCTACCAGACGGTGCAGGGCTACCTGGCGCTGGGATCGGGAGGCTGGACGGGCACCGGGCTCGGCCAGGGCCGCGGCAAGTGGCTGTACATCCCCAACGCCCACACCGACTACATCTTCGCGATCATCGGCGAGGAGCTTGGCCTGGTCGGCTCCCTCGGCGTGCTGTTGCTGTTCGTGCTGCTGGCGGTCTTCGGGCTGCGCACCGCTCGCCGCGCGCCCGACCCGTTCGGCCGGCTGCTGGCTGTCTCGCTGACCGGCTGGCTGCTGCTGCAGGCCGTGATCAACATCGGGTCAGTGGTGGGTCTGCTGCCGGTCACCGGGGTCACCCTGCCACTGGTGAGCTTCGGCGGCTCATCACTGGTCGTCACCGCCCTCGGGCTGGGCATCCTGCTGGCGATCGCCCGCGCCGGCGAGCCCCGCGCCGCTGGGGCCAGCGCCATACAGGCCGGTGCCGGTAGTGCCCACGCCAGTAAGGTCGGCGCCATCAAGGCCGGCGCCATACAGGTAGGCGCCGCGAAGGCCAAGCGCGTGAGGCGGACGTGACGGTGGTCCTGCTCGCGGGCGGTGGCACCGCCGGGCACGTCACCCCGGCCCTGGCCACCGCCGAGGCGTTGCGCGACCATGATCCGACGTTGGACGTGGAGTTCGTCGGCACGGCGACGGGATTGGAGTCGGGCATGGTCCCAGCCGCCGGCTGGGTGCTGCACGAGGTCGCGGCCGCACCACTGTTGCGCCGGCTGTCGCCGCAGACGGTGCGCCTGCCGTTCGTTGTCGTTCGGTCCGCCCGGTCGCTGGCCCAGCTGATACGCAAGCGCGGCGCCGCCGCCGCCTGCGTCTTCGGTGGCTACGTCTCCGGGCCGCTGGCGCTGGCTGCCCGGCTGGCCGGCATCCCGTTGCTGATCCACGAGCAGAATGCCGCGCCGGGGCTGGCCAACCGCATCGCCGCGCGCTGGGCCTTCACGGTCGCGGTGAGTGTCCCCGGCACACAAGGACGCTTCCCCCGCTCGGCGCGCACGGTCGTGACCGGCAACCCCGTGCGTTCCGACCTGCGGCACGCGGACCTCGCGGCGCTGCGACCACAGGCGTTGGAAGCCCTAGGGCTCGATCCCGACCGGCGTACCGTCCTGGCCTTCGGTGGCAGCCTGGGGGCACGTCGCATCAACGACGCCCTGCTGGCGGCGGCCTGGCCCGACCCCGCCGGCGTGCAGGTGCTGCACGTCACCGGCGCGCGGGACCACGCGCGTGCGGCCGCGGCGTGGACGGGCGCTGATCCTGCGCTGCTGGTGCGCTGCGATGCGTTCCTCGACGACATGCGCCTGGGCTATGCCGCCGCCGACATGGTCGTCTGCCGGGCTGGTGCGTCCACCATCGCCGAGCTGACCGTGGTGGGGCTGCCCAGCGTGCTGGTGCCCTTCCCCCACGCCGCCGCCGACGAGCAGACGGCCAACGCGCAGGCCCTGGTCGACGCCGGCGCCGCCACGATGATCCGAGATGCGGACTTGGATGGCTCCAGCCTGGTGGCGGCCGTTGCGCCGCTGCTGTGCGATGACGCTCGCCGAGCAGCCGCGGCCGCAGCGGCTCGAAGCCTTGGCCGTCCCGATGCCGCTGCTCGTCTGGCCGAGCTGGTGGCCGCCGCCGCTGGGCACGTGACTCGTCGGGCAGTCCAGCGATGAGCGCTGCGGATCACCGCTCGCCGGACGCTGCGCCGCGGCGGCTGCCCGCGGGGGCCGCGGTCCATCTCGTCGGCGTGGGCGGGGCCGGCATGAGCGCCCTGGCGACGATCCTGCTGGAACGCGGGCATCGCGTGAGCGGCAGCGACCTCCGCGGCGGCCGTGCCATCGGCGTCCTGGTGGCGATGGGCGCGCGCGTCCACGTCGGCCACGACGCGGCCCACGTCGACGGCGCCACCCTGGTGGCCGTCTCCACCGCCGTCCCGGCGAGCAACCCCGAGGTCTCCCGGGCGCGGGAGTTGGGCATTCCCGTGGTCACCCGCGCCGAGCTGCTGGCCGCCCTGATGACCGACCGCCGGGCGCTGCTGGTCGCGGGCACGCACGGCAAGACCACCACCACCTCGATGACGACGGTCTGCCTGCAGACCGCCGGGCTCGACCCTTCGTTCGCGATCGGCGGCGCCCTGCACGAGTCGGGCACCGCCGCGCACCACGGCACCGGCGACGTCTTCGTGGCCGAGGCCGACGAGTCGGACCGCTCCTTTCTGTCCTACGCCCCCGACTGCGCGATCGTCACCAACGTCGAGCTGGACCACCATGAGACCTACGACGACCTGGACGCCGTGGTCGAAGCCTTCTGCGAGTTCCTCGCCCGCCTGCCGGCGGACGGCCTGGCCATCGTCTGCCGCGACGACGCCGGAGCCGAGGCGCTGCGGGCCAGGGTCGCCGGACCGCTGCTGACGTACGGCGAGCACCATGACGCCGGCCTGCGCCTGACCGATGTCACCCTCGACGCGCATGGGTCGAGCTGCACCCTGGCGCGTGACGGCGACGAGCTGGGGCGGCTGATCCTGCGCCTGCCAGGCCGCCACCACCTGCTCAATGCCGCTGCGGCCACAGCCGCCGCGCTGTGGGCAGGCGCTGGCTGGGATGCCATCGCGCGTGGCCTGGGGGGCTTCACCGGCGCGCAGCGGCGCTTCCAGCGCGTCGGCGTCGCCGCGGGTGTCACGGTCGTCGACGACTACGCCCACCACCCAACCGAGCTGGCCGTCAACCTCGCCGCCGCGCACCAGACGGCACCTGCCGGGCGCGTGGTGGCGGTGTTCCAGCCGCACCTGTACTCGCGGACCGCCGCCCTGTACGCCGAGTTCGGCCAGGCATTGGCCGCCGCCGACGTTGTGGTCGTGACCGACGTCTACGGCGCCAGGGAGGCACCCGTCCCTGGCGTCACGGGGGGGCTGATCGCTGAGGCGGCGAGGGCCGCCGGGGCGCAGACACACTACTTCCCCGCCGTGTCGGACCTGCCGGCGAAAGTGGCCGAGCTGGTGTCGGCCGGCGATCTCGTGCTCACCTTCGGCGCCGGCGACATCACCGAGGTCGGACCTGCGCTGCTGGCGGTCCTGCGCGGTCGGCCCGGTGGCGGCGATGGCTGACGCTGTTGTCGCCGCGCTGGCCGCCACGGTCGAGGGTGAAGTGCTGGCCGGGGAGCCGCTCGCCCGCCACACCACGCTGCGGGTGGGCGGTCCTGCCGCCGCGCTGGTGCGCGCCCAGACCCCGCAGGACCTCGTCGCCGTCGCACGGGTCTGTGCCGAGCACGACCGCCCGTGGCTGATCGTGGGCAGAGGCTCCAACCTGCTGGTGGCCGACGCCGGCTGGCCCGGTGTGGCCGTGATCCTCGGGCGTGGGTTTCGGGGTGTGGCGGTCGCCGGCGGCGCCGATCAGGCACTGGGTGCCGCGGTGCTGGTCACCGCTGGCGCCGCCGAACCGATGCCGGTGCTGGCCACGACCGTGGCGCGCCAGCGGCTGGGGGGCCTGGCCTTTGGCGTGGCGATCCCCGGCAGCCTGGGTGGGGCCGTACGCATGAACGCGGGTGCGCACGGCCACGAACTGTCCGAGGTTCTCGTCGACGCCGAGGTCGTGCGCCTGCGGGATGGTGGCGCGGTCGAGCGGCTACGGGCCACCGACCTGCAGATGCGCTACCGCCGGACGGCGTTACCCGCCGATGCGGTCGTCGTGCGCGCGACGCTGCGCCTACGCCGCACGGATGCCGAGAAGCTTGCGGCCGACATGGCCGAGATGCGGCAGTGGCGCCGCACCCACCAGCCGATCAACGAACCGTCCTGCGGCAGCGTGTTCCGTAACCCGGAGGGGGACTCGGCGGGACGGCTGATCGAGTCGGCGGGAATGAAGCACCATCGCGTTGGCGGCGCCGCCGTCAGTGCCGTGCACGCCAATTTCATCACGGTGGGCAGTGGGGCGCGCGCCGACGACGTTCACACGGTCATCGCCGACGTTCGCCGAGCGGTGCTGGCAAAACACGGGGTGCGATTGGACACCGAGGTCGTGCTGGCCGGCTTCGACGGTACGGGGAAGCCGTCGTGAGCAGCAGAGCGCCGGCGTCGGGCCCGACCGCGGACTCCCGCATCCTGCAGCGGCGCCGGGAGGTTGCCACGGCGGAGTATCGCCGGCGGCGACGCTGGGCGCTGTCATTCCTGGGCCTGATTGTCGTGGCCGTGGCGGCGGTCGCCGTCTCTCGTTCCCCGCTGTTCGCGATCACGGGTGTGCGCGTTGACGGGGTGGCCGCCGCACAGGGCCAACTGGTGCGCGACATCGCGGGCATTCGCAAGGGCCAGAACCTGGTGACGGTCGACCTGGCGGCGGCGCGGCAGCGGGTGGCTGCCCTGCCGTGGGTGAAGCAGGTGCAACTGCAGCGCGAGCCACCCTCGACCGTGACGATCGTGGTCACCGCCCGCGTGCCGCTGGCGTCGGTCCGTGCGGGAGGCCAACCCTGGCAGATCGACGCCGCCGGCGTGGTCATAAGGCCAGATGACGACGCGCGCCCCGGGCGGCTGCCGCGCATCGACGCTGTGCAAGCGGTGCTGCCCGCTCCCGGTGTCGCCGTTGCAGACCCGGCGGTGCGAAACGCCTTACGGGTCCACCGGGCGCTGCCGCGGCGGCTGCGCCGGGCGGTGTCGCGCTATGACGCGCCCAGTGAGCCGGGGCTGCGGGTGCAACTGCGCCTGCGTGGCCTGCGGGCCGAGGGCCGAGCGCTGGACGCGCTGCCGCCGCGAATCTGGGTGCGACTGGGCGCCGCCGAGCGGATGGACGTCAAGAGCGCCGTGCTGCTGGAGCTGTTGGCGCAGCTGCAGCGTCGCGACGCGGACCTGCAAATCGCCGAGATCAACCTCACCGCCCCTGGCAACCCGGTGGTGGTCCCCACCAGCTGAGTGATTTCCGCCAAAAGCGGACTGCTGCTTGACGCTCCCGAACGCCGGGTCTATCTTCACCGCAACAAGAGGTTTACATAACCATAACCCTCAACCTGAGGGTGACTAAAGGCTCCGGTGAGACCCGGTGAGAAGGGGGCCCTCGTGGCGGTACCGCAGAACTACCTCGCGGTCATCAAGGTCGTCGGGATCGGGGGTGGCGGCGTCAACGCCGTCAACCGCATGATCGAGGCGGGGCTCAAGGGCGTCGAGTTCGTCGCCGTCAACACCGACGCGCAAGCACTGCTGATGTCCGACGCGGACGTCAAGCTCGACGTGGGTCGCGAGCTCACGCGCGGCCTCGGCGCCGGCAGCGACCCGGAGGTCGGCCGGCGAGCCGCCGAGGAGCATCGCGACGAGATCGAAGAGGTGCTCAAGGGCGCCGACATGATCTTCGTCACCTCCGGCGAAGGCGGCGGCACCGGCACCGGGGGTGCTCCCGTCATTGCCGAGATCTCCAAAGGCCTCGGGGCGCTGACGATCGGTGTGGTGACCCGGCCGTTCTCCTTCGAGGGCAGGCGCCGCGGCATGCAGGCCGAGAAGGGCATCGAGAACCTGCGCGAGGCCGTGGACACCCTCATCGTGATTCCCAACGACCGGCTGTTGGAGATCTCCGACGAGGAGACGTCGGTGCTGCAGGCGTTCCGCCTCGCCGATGACGTCCTGTTGCAGGGTGTCGCCGGTATCACCGACCTCATCACCACCCCAGGACTGATCAACACTGACTTCGCCGATGTGTCCACGGTGATGCGCGACGCCGGCGGCGCGCTGATGGGCATCGGCAAGGCGCGGGGTGCCAGCCGCGCGCTGGAGGCGGCCCGCATGGCCGTCAGCTCGCCATTGCTGGAGGCGTCCATCGACGGGGCGCACGGCGTCCTGCTGACGATCGCCGGCGGCAGTGACCTCGGCCTGTACGAGGTCAACGAGGCCGCCGAGGTGATCTCCCAGGCCGCCGACCCGGACGCCAACATCATCTTCGGCGCGGTGATCGACGACGCGCTGGGCGACGAGGTGAAGGTCACCGTCATCGCCGCCGGCTTCGCCGAAACCGGCACGACGATGAGCGGTGGGGGCGGCAGCGGCGGCGTGTTGCGGCCCATGGAGCGTCGTGACTCGGGATCACGCCGGCCGGTGCCGCCTGCCACCTCCCAACCGCTGCACGACGATGACGACGAGGAGAATGACGTGTTCCGCCCGCGCGGCGATCGCTCGCCCGTGGTTCACAGCGACGACGACGATGACCTCGACATCCCATCCTTCTTGAAGCGGTGACGCCGGTCCACGACGTCCAGCCGCCGATCGGCACCCAGGTCGCCGAGGATCCCGCCGTCCGGGCGGTGTTCAGCGGCCGCGTCGCACCGATCGCCGTACCTGCACCAACCGCAGTACCAGATGCCAACCTTTCGCTGGTGGTGGGAGCCGGTGACGTGGCCTCGGCGCGCCGCGATGCCCTCGCGCTGATCGGCGCCACGCCGGAATCGGCGGTGTTCATGGAGCAGGTCCACGGCGGCGAGGTAGCCGTCGTGGGGTCGGCCGATGCAGGCCGGGGTGTCTGCGACCATGCCGACGCGATTCCGGGCGTCGATGCTCTTGTCACCTTCGAGTGCGACGTGGCGCTGGCGGTGCTGGTCGCCGACTGTGTGCCGGTGCTGTTGGTGGACCCCGGTCGCGGCATCGCTGCCGTGCACGCGGGGCGCCGCGGGGTGCAGGCCAACGTGGTCGCCACGGCCGTGCGCACCCTCGCCGACGCCGACTCCAGCGGTGTCGTGGCGCTGGTCGGCCCGACTATCGGCGGCTGCTGCTACGAGGTTGCTCACGCCCTACACGACGAGGTGGCAGCTGAGTGGCCACAGGCCGCGGCCCGCACAACCTGGGGCTCGCCGTCGCTTGACCTGCGGGCAGCGGTGGCCGCCCAGCTGGCGGCGGCGGGTGTCGCCGGGGTGGAGCATCTCGGCGGCTGCACGCGCTGCGCGCCGGCGGCATGGTTCAGTCACCGAGCCACCACCGGTGGCGGGGCCGGCGCCGCCGGTTGGGCGGCGGGGCGCCAGGCGGGCCTTGTCGTGCGTCGAGCAGCGGCGGGGCCTGCGCGGTCGGCTGCGGCGGCTTCCCTAGACTGAGCCTGATGCCTGTCCTGACCCAACTCGCCGGCCGCCTGGCCGACGTCGACCGGCGCGTGACGGCCGCCGCCGAGCGTGCGGGTCGTGCCCGCGCCGAGGTCACCGTGGTGGCCGTCAGCAAGCGCTTCGACGCGGACGCGGTGCGCTCGGCGCTGCAAGCCGGCCAGACCGACTTCGGCGAGAGCCGGGCCCAGGAGCTGCGGCGTAAGGCGGCGCAGGTAGGCGACGGGGTGCGCTGGCACTTCGTGGGCCGCCTCCAGCGCAACAAGGTGCCCGAGCTGGTCGGCCTGGTCAGTCTGGTGCACTCGGTGGATCGCATCGAGTTGGCCGAGGCCCTGGCCGCGCGGGCACGGGCGGGCCGGGCCAGCACGGGTGCGCCGGCCCAGCGGGTCCTGGTGCAGGTCAACGCCGGCGAGGACCCCCGCAAGGGCGGCTGTAGTGTCGGCGACGCTGGAGCCCTGGTGTCGCGGGTGCGCGAGCTGGACGGGCTGGTCTGCGAGGGCCTGATGACGGTGCCGCCGATGGGGACCGACCCCCGACCGGTCTTCGCCCGCCTGCGCGCGCTGCGCGACGAGTTGCGCGCGCGCTTTCCCGAGGTGGCGGCGCTGTCCATGGGAATGACCGACGACTTCGAGGTGGCGATCGAAGAGGGTGCCACCATCGTGCGGGTCGGCGAGGCGATCTTCGGGCCTCGACCGGCGTAGCGACAGGAGATTCGAGATGGCGACGATGTGGCAGCGGACCATGGCCTTCTTGGGCCTGGTCGAAGAGCCGTACGACGACGACTACGACGCTGCGGGAGAAGAAGAGGCGGCAACGTCGCGGCGTGATCGCACAGCCGGCGAGTCGCGGCAGGAGCGGTCGAACGTGCGAACGATCGGGCCGTCGCGCTCCGGCGAGACGCGGTTGGAACCGGCGGGCGCCCGTCCGGCGCCGGGTGGCAAGGTCCACGTCACCAACCCGGGCACCTTCAACGACGTCGAGGAGGTCGGCGCCAACTTCCGCAACGGCGTGCCGGTGATCATGAACCTCGCGGGCGCCGACGAGAGCGTCGCCAAGCGGCTGTTGGACTTCGCCTCCGGGCTGATCTTCGGCCTCGACGGGCGCATCGAGCGGGTCGGCGACCGGGTGTTCCTGCTGACCCCGGTGGGCGTGGACGTGTCGACCGAGGAGCGCCGCCGACTGTCCGAGCGCGGCTTTTTCAACCAGGCGTGATGGTGACGGGGAGATGGTTGCCGTGACGGTGACGACAACGCGGCGCGTCTGCGCCCAGAGAGTCGGCTGATGAACATCGTCTTGAACGTGCTGTGCGTTGCGCTGGACCTGTACTTCATCGCGCTGCTGCTGCGCATCATCCTGTCCTATGTGCCGGCGCTTCCCGAGCCGCTGCGGCCCATCGCGCGCTTCGTGCGGTCGATCACCGACCCGCTGCTGCTGCCGTTGCGCGGGCTCATCCCACCGGTGAGAATCGGCGCTGGCGCGCTCGACTTGTCACCACTCATCCTGTTCTTCGCGATCAGAATTGTCCGGGGCCTGCTGTGCAGCCGGGCGAACATGGGGCTGTTTTAGATGACGCTGACACCGCAGGACATCGAGGCCCAGGTCTTCCGGGAGAAGTTCAAGGGTTACGACCAGAACGAGGTCGACGCATTCCTGGACCGTGTCGCCGACCAGCTCGGCCAGCTCGCGCGGGAACGCGACGAGCAGACGGAGCGGGTGCGCAAGCTGAACAGCGAGTCCGTCGAGTCGGTGGAGGACCAGGGGCTGCTCAAGCGGACGCTGCTGACCGCACAGCGCACCGCCGACGAGACCGTGGCCCAGGCCAGGGCCGAGGCGGAGTCCACCACCGAGGATGCCGACCGTCGCGCCGCGGAAACGGTGCAGGAGGCCGAGCGCCAGGCCGCTGAGCTGGTCGCCGAGGCCACGGCGACGGCCGACCAGCTGCGGGCCGACGCGCAGCGAGAGTCGGATCAAACGCACGAGATCTCACGGGTGGAGTCCGAGCGCGTGCGCACGGCCGTGGCCGACCTGCAGCGGTTCCGCACCGAGTACAGGGAGCGGGTCCGCGGGGTCATCGCCGAGCAGCTCGCCCTGCTCGACCGCGCCGGTGACGTCCCCGACCTGCCGGTGGGCATGACCCAGCTGGCGCAGCGCCTGGAGTCCCACGCCGCCGACGCCGACGCCGACGCCGACGGGGCCGGCACTGGCCCGCCCGACGGGCCCGGCCCGCACGGCCCGCACGACCTGCGCTTGCACGAGTCTGGCGACCAGGACGTCGGCTCCCAGGAGATTGACGTCCAGGAGGTCGAGCCTCAGCGGGCCGGTGCTCAGGAGCCCGGTGTACAGCCGGCCGACGCGCAAGAGAACGCGGATGCCACGGATGGCCGGCGCAGCGGCGGATAGGGCCGCGACGCAAGATCGGACTGTTCGGTGATCGTCGCCAGCCTGCTGCTGGTGGCGGTGGCGGCAGTCCTGCTGTTCGTGGGGCTGTTGCGCCCGGCCGACCTGGGCTGGGTCTACGCCTCCATCGCCACCTGCGTGCTTGCGGCGCTGCTGCTCGCCGCCGGCGCCCGGCGAGCGCGGCCGAGCCGCCGGCAGGGTGCACAGGCGCCCGACACTGACCCACCCCCGTCGTCGTGGACGAGCGCACCACCGCCGCACGACGACGAGCGCTTCTG
This sequence comes from Euzebyaceae bacterium, assembly GCA_013812395.1. Lineage (GTDB taxonomy): Bacteria > Actinomycetota > Nitriliruptoria > Euzebyales > Egibacteraceae > JACCTL01. The sequence goes on along the minus strand of JACCTL010000002.1, from coordinate 4,123 downwards.
AGTCAGACCGGCTGGCCGCCCCCAGCCACGCGCTCATCCAGCGGTAGCGGTAGCGCTCCAGACCTGCGCACGGGAGGCAGCGGTCGTTACAGCGCCGGGCTGCGCGCCGCCACCCGGTAGGCGGCCACTTCCAGCGGGTGCGCCCGGTAGCCGTAGACCGCAAGCAGTCCCAGGTACACCGGCGCCATCAACACGCCGAGGCGCTCGGCCTGGCGCACGTGCACCAGCTCGTGGCGCAGCAGCCGCTCGCTCGGCTCGTCCAGTGCGACCACCACATGGCCGAGGGCGCCGGCGGAGAAACCCCGTGACCGCAGCACCCAGCCGGTCAGGCCCCGCGCGCCGGCAAAGATCAGCACACCGCCGCGCCGTTGCGGTCGCACCCCCGCCGCTGCACCGGCCAGCAGCCCGGCGAGGCTGACCGGCGCGGCCCACACATAGGACGCCGCTTGGACGCTGCGCCCAACCAGAACCTCCGGTTCCCAGTTGTTGAGGTGGCGCGCCACCGCGCCCGGTCCCGCCCCGGCGCGCACCGCTCGCCGGCGCGCCGCCAGCAGACCTGCCGCGACCACGGCCGTAGCCACCGACGCCGTCGCAGCCGTCCACCGCCGTCTGGTGACTCGGACGGTCAAGACGGCGCATCCACCACGTCGAGGCGCACGTCCAGCGGGTGGCCGGCGACCTCGATGCGCTCCCCGTCGTCGACGGCGCCCAGCTCGACGGCGACGGCCAGCACTTCGCCGGCGACCGCGTCGCCGTGCACGGACAGCGCCGCCGCCACCTCGCCATCGGCGTCGACACGGATGCGGACCCGGTCGGACAGCTGCAGATCGAGGCGCTTGCGCAGGTCATTGAGCGCGCGCACCAGTTCGCGGGCGAGCCCCTCCCGGCGCAGCTCGTCATCGAGCGTCACGTCGACGGCGACGGTGTATGGCCCGTCGCTGGCGGCCTGCCAGCCGGTCTGGGACTCCTCCAGCACCCGGGCCTGCTCGGCGGTCACGGCGACCGGCTCGCCCTCCACGTCGACCTCAACGTCCTCGCCGGCCAGCAGCCTCGGCGCCAACGAGGCCGCGTCGGCGGACTGGATCGCCGTGGCCATCACCTGCGTCCGCCGGCCGAACGCCTTGCCCAGCGCGCGGAAGTCCGGCTTGAGGCGGTAGCGCAGCGCTCCGGCGACCTGCGACGAGTCGGAGGAAGCCAACTCGATGGCCTTGACGTTGAGCTCGGCGGCGACCACCTCGGCCACGGCGGGCCAGCCCGCCCGTGCGCCGGCCGGCAACGTCACCAGCGCCCGGTGCAACGGCTGGCGAACGCCGATGCGCGCCTCGTTGCGCGCCCGTCGGCCGAGTTCGACGATCCGCCGTGCGGCGGTCATCGCCGCGCACAGGTCGTCATCGACCGCCGAGGAGTCCACGGACGGGAAGTCCAGCAAGTGCACGCTGTCCGGGGCGTCGAGGTCCACCGCGCACACGAGGTTGGTGTACAGCTCGTCGGACAGGAAAGGAGTGAACGGGGCCAGCAGCGCCGTGACGGTGACCAGGCATTCGTGCAGGGTGGAAAAGGCCGCGGCCTTATCTGACTCCGCGGCGTCGGCAGCGGCCCAGAATCGCGGTCGGCTGCGCCGCACGTACCAGTTCGACAGGTCGTCGACGAAGGCGGTCAGCGCCCGCCCGGCCGTCGTGGCGTCGAAGGCCTCCAGCGAGCGGTCGACGACGGCGACGGTCCCGGCCAGCTCGGCCAGGACCCAGCGGTCCATGACTGGGCGCTGAGCCAGGGGCGGGGCGAGCCCTGTCCCCGGTGTCCAGCCGTCGATGCGGGCGTAGGTGGCGAAGAAGTAGTAGGTGTTCCACAGCGTCAGCAGGAAGCGGCGGACCACCTCGTCGAGCGGCTCCGTGCCCACCCGGCGCGACAGCCACGGCGACCCGTCGGTCAGCATCAGCCAGCGCAGCGCGTCGGCACCGCTGGCGTCGATGAGGCTCCACGGGTCGAGGATGTTGCCCACCGACTTGGACATCTTGCGGCCGTCGGCGTCGACGATGTGGCCGAGGCACAGCACGGTCTGGTAGCTGTTGCGGCCCTCGAACAGCAGCACCGAGATGGCCATCAGCGAGTAGAACCAGCCGCGGGTCTGGTCGATCGCCTCGGCGATGAAGTCGGCGGGAAACGCCTCGTCGAACGCCTCGCGACTGCCCGGTTGCCAGGGATAGCCGAACTGCGCGAAGGGCATCGACCCCGAGTCGTACCAGGCGTCGATGACCTCGGGCACCCGGCGGGCGTCGCCGTCGCACTCCGGGCAGGCGATCACCACCTCGTCCACGAAGGGGCGGTGGGGGTCCAGCTGGGACAGGTCGGTGCCCGCCAGCTTGCCCAACTCCTCCAACGAGCCGACGCAGGTGACGTGGTCGCAGCCGTCACAGCGCCACAGCGGCAGCGGGGTGCCCCAGTAGCGCTCACGTGACAGCGACCAGTCGACGTTGTTGGTCAGCCAGTCGCCGTAGCGGCCGTCGCGGATGTGGGCGGGGTGCCAGTCAACGCCGGCGTTGGCCGCCAGCAGGTCGTCGCGGGCCCGGGTGGTGGCGATGTACCAGGACGGCTTGGCGTAGTACAGCAGCGGCGTCCTGCAGCGCCAGCAGAACGGGTACGTGTGGCGGTACTCGCCGGCGCGCAGCAGCAACCCGCGCTCGCGCAGGTTGTCGATGATCCCGGCGTCGGCGGCCTTGACGAACTGGCCGGCGAAGTCGGTGACCCGTTCGTCGAAGCGACCTTCGAGGTCCACCGGGTTGATCACGGGCAGGTCCAGCTGGCGACCGATGCGCATGTCGTCCTCGCCGAACGCCGGGGCCATGTGGACCAGGCCGGTGCCCTCGCTGGTCGTGACGAAGTCGGCGACGGTCACCGAGCGCCACGCCGCCGGCGGGTCGTCCGGGTCGACGTAGGTGAACGGTCCGCGGTAGTGGACCCCGCGCAACTCGTCGACGCCGACCTCGCGCACCACCTCGGCACCCTCACCGAGCGCGGCCTCCACCAAGTCGGCTGCAACAACTACTAGATCCCCGCCCGCCGGCCGGCCCTCACCCTGGAGGTCCCCGCCCGCCGGCCAGGCCTCACCCTCGGGGTCATCGCCGGCGGCACGGGCCAGCACGTAACGGATGCGCTCACCGATGGCGACGGCGGTGTTGGAGATCAGCGTCCACGGGGTCGTGGTCCAGATCAGCAGCGAGGCGCCCGCCTCGGCGAGGGGACCGTCGAGCACCGGCAGGCGGACATAGACGGACGGGTCGACCGCCTGCGCGTAGCCTTGGGCGACCTCGTGGTCCGACAGCGCGGTGCCGCAGCGGGGGCAGTAGGGCACCACCCGGTGGCCCTGGTAGATCAGGTCGGCTTCCCACAGCTGCTGCAGTGACCACCAGACGCTCTCCACATAGGCGGTGCTCATCGTCCAGTAGGCGTCGTCGGTGTCGACCCAGAAGCCAATCCGCTCGGTGAGGCGCTCCCATTCGTCGACGTAGCGGCGCACCGAGTCCCGGCAGCGGTCGTTGAACTCGGCGACGCCGTAGTCCTCGATGTCCTGCTTGCGGGTGAAGCCCAGTGCCTTCTCGACCTCGATCTCGACGGGGATGCCATGGCAGTCCCAGCCCGCCTTGCGAGGGACCCGGTAGCCCTTCATCGTGAGGTAGCGGGGGAACAGGTCCTTGAACATCCGCGCCTCGACGTGGTGCACACCGGGGCGGCCGTTGGCGGTGGGGGGACCCTCGTAGAAGCGGAACAGCGGGCCGCCGGCACGTTCGACGAGGCTGCGCGCGAACACGTCGCGCTCCTTCCAGCGCGCCAGCACACCCTGTTCGAGCGCAGGAAAGTCGGGGTGCTGCTCGACGGGGTTGAACCCCACGCGTACCTCCTGTGCGACGAGCTTGCGGCCGGCGGTGCGGTCCTGTGGAAACCAGACCGGCATGGTAGCGACCCAGGTCCATCCGGCCGCTGCTGACTACCGTCGCGCGTCTTACACTCCGCCGCACCATGGCCAACGAGACGCCCACTGCCAAGCGGCCGCCCAAGCGGCTGGTCACGGCCCTGCGCGCGCGGCTGGAGACGGAGCGTGGGGAGCTGGCGGCACAGGCCAGCGAGC
>JACCTL010000165.1 GCA_013812395.1 Euzebyaceae bacterium | reverse complement strand
CGTGGCGCAGACCGTCGGCAAGGCGCTGCAAGCCGCCTACTCGCCGGCCAAGGTGGGACTGATGCTGGCCGGCCTGGAGGTGCCCCACACGCACCTGCACGTCGTGCCCATCGACGGTGTGCACGACTTGGACTTCGCCAACGCCGACCCGGACCCAGACTCAGCGGCCCTGGAGGCCGCTGCCGACCGGGTTCGCGAAGCGCTGCGGGGTTTGGCCGCCGAAGGTGTCGCCGATCGATGAAGCTCGGCCTGGTCCTGTCCGGTGGCGGGTCCCGCGGTGCCTTCGAGGCCGGCGTCATCGCTGCGATGGAGCAGGCCGGTCTGCGCCCAGCGGTCGTCTCCGGCACGTCGGCGGGCGCGTTGAACGCCGCGGGCATGGCCGCCGGGCTCGGCGCTGACAGCCTGGCGACGTGGTGGGGGTCGATCGCGGACGCACAGGTGTACCGGATGCGCCGGGACATTTGGCGCCTACTGCGGCCGGCCGGTCTGCTGGGACCGGGCAATGTCGCCGCACGCCTCCTGCGCTCGGTCGGCTGGACCTGGTTGTGGGACATCGAGCCGTTGCGGCGCACCGTGATCGAGGCGCTGGGCGGGCAACGCGTACCTTCTCGCGACGACCTGGTCCTCGCGGTGTCCGCCGTCGAGGTAACCAGTGGCGAGCTGGTGCGCTTCGTCAGCGCCAGGCCACCACCTGAGCGCCGCAGTGACCGCTACCGCGCCGTGGACATTGACGTGGATCACTTGCTGGCCAGCGCAGCGGTACCGCTGTTGTTCAAGCCCGCACGGGTGGGCGGGGTGCTGCATTGGGACGGCGGGATCGTGGCGAACACGCCCATCGCGCCTGCGCTGGCGTTCGAGCCGGATGCCGTGATTGTCGTCATGACGGCTCGGCGCGACCGGAAACGCCCCGAGCCGGCGAGTCTCGCCGACGCGGTCGGGCGCTACCTCGACGCCGTGCAGCGCTTCTCGCTGGAGGCCGACCTTGCCCGCGCGCACACCATCAACGAGCTGGTCCGTTCAGCGCCGCGGGCCACGACCAAGCGCTTCGTCGACCTGCTGGTGGTGGAGCCCGACGTCGCCGACCTCGGCGACGCGCTGAACTTCGACCCGGCGACGGCACGCCGGTTGATCGCCGCCGGCCACGACGTCGGGTCTGCCGCGATCGCCCGCTGGCGTTCGCAGGGGAGGCTGCCCGAACCGCCGGCTCGCGACACCGCCTGATCTGGTGATGCGTCGCATGCGGCGAGGGCGCACAATGGGCAGGCGCCGATCCCGCGCGCCCAGACCTGCCCCCGACCACAGAGCGAGTCCTTGCCCAGCACGACCAGCGTGAAGACCACCGTCCCCGACCATCACGCGATGGTCAGCCTCCTAGGCACCCGCGACGAGCTGCTCAAGCTCGTGGAGTCGGCGTTCGATGTCGAGATCCTGGTGCGGGGCAACGAGATCACCGTCACCGGGCCGGAAGCGGACATCGCGAAGGTGGTGCATCTGTTCGACGAGCTCGTCAAACTGCTGGACCGCGGCCACGGGCTGGACGAGGCGAACGTCGGTGCCACGGTCGCCATGGTGCGCGGCGGCGATCATCCCTCGCCGGCGGAAGTCTTGTCAGACGAGGCGCTGACCCACCGCGGTCGGGCGATCCGGCCCAAGACGGTCGGGCAGAAGCGCTATCTGGACGCGATCCGGGCGAACACGGTCGTGTTCGGCATCGGTCCCGCCGGCACCGGCAAGACCTACCTCGGCATGGCCATGGCCGTCCTGGCGCTGCGGCGCAAGGAGGTCAACCGGATCATCCTGACGCGGCCCGCCGTGGAGGCCGGCGAGCGGCTCGGCTTCCTGCCGGGCACGTTGTACGAGAAGATCGACCCGTATCTGCGGCCGTTGTTCGACGCGCTGTACGACATGATGGACGCCGAGCAGATCCAGCTGTTGATGGAGCGGGGAACCATCGAGGTGGCGCCGCTGGCGTTCATGCGCGGGCGCACGCTCAATGACAGCTTCATCGTCCTTGACGAGGCGCAGAACACCACGCCGGAGCAGATGAAGATGTTCCTGACGCGCCTGGGCTTCGGGTCAAGGGCGGTCGTCACGGGCGACGTCACGCAGGTCGACCTGCCCAGCGGCCGGCACTCCGGGCTGCGCGTGGTGCGCGACATCCTCACCGACATCAACGGCGTGGCGTTTTGTGAGTTGACCGGCCGCGACGTCGTCCGCCACCGCATCGTGCAGGAGATCGTCGAGGCCTACCGGGTCTTCGACGAGCAGCAACCCTGATGGCGGTTTTCGTCGCCGACGAGCAGGGCAACCCCGTCGACGTCGACCGGCTGCGGCGCCTGGCTGGCTTCGTCCTCAGCGACCAGCACGTGCCCGAGGCCATGGAGGTGTCGGTGCTGTGCGTCGACCGTGACGCCATCGCCCGGCTCAACGCCCACCACATGGGCACCGAAGGGCCGACCGACGTGCTGGCATTTCCCATCGACCTGCCAGGCGAGAGCCGCAGCGGCGAGCCGGCGATCCTCGGCGATGTCGTCGTCTGCCCCCAGGTGGCGGCCGAGCAAGCGCCGGCACACGGGACCAGCCCCGAGGCCGAGATGGACCTGCTGGTGGTGCACGGCCTGCTGCACCTGCTCGGTCACGACCACGCCCAACCCGACGAGCAGGCGGCGATGTTCGGTCTGACTGACCGGTTGCTGGCCAGCTTCCACGAAACGTCTCGGGCGGCGCGGTGACCCCCCCGGACGTCTACGCGCTGGTCGGCGCGCTCATCCTCGTCCTTGCCGCCGCCTTCTTCGGCGCGGCGCAGACGTCGCTGTCGCGGATGAGCCTGCACAAGGCCCAGAAGCTGGTCGACGCGGGACGTCCCGGCGCCGAGCGCGTCGTGCGGCTGATGGAGGAGCCCGCGCGCACGCTGAACATCCTCGCGCTGCTGGTCTTGGTCGTGCAGGTCGTCGCCGTGGCGCTGGTGGCGGTGGTCGTCGCGCAGTACCTGGACGGCGGCTTGGCGGTCGCCGTCGCCGGCGTCGTCGCCGCCGCCGCGTTGTTCGTCGGCGCCGAGGTGGCGCCAAAGACGCTGGCGGTGCAGCGCACCGAGATGGTTGCCCTGCGCACTTCCCGGTGGGTGCTGCTGCTGGCCCGACCGCTGTCGCCGGTCGCCTCGCTGCTGATCTGGGCCGGCAACGTCATCGCCCCCGGCAAGGGCCTGAAGCAGGGCCCGTTCGTCACCGAGGACGAGATCCGCGAGATGATCGACGTCGCCGAGTCCGACGACGTGATCGAGGAATCCGAGCGGGCGATGATCCACTCGATCTTCGAGCTCGGCGACACCGTCGTTCGCGAGATCATGGTGCCGCGCCCCGACATGGTGACCGTGTCTGCGGACGCGTCACTGGGTGAGGTCCTCGACACGATCCTGCGTGCCGGCCACTCCCGAGTGCCGGTCTATCGCGAGGAGCGAGATGAGATCTGCGGCCTGATCTACGCCAAGGATGTCCTACGGCGGCTGCACACCTCCGGTGACGAGGAGGGTCCTTGGGAGGACCTGCTGCGCAAGCCGTACTTCGTGCCCGAGCTCAAGCCCGTCGACTCACTGTTGCGCGAGCTGCAGGCGGACAAGGTGCACCTGGCCATCGTCGTCGACGAGTACGGTGCGACGGCGGGGATCGTCACCATCGAAGACATCCTCGAAGAGATCGTGGGCGAAATCGTCGACGAGTACGACCGCGAGGAGGCTCTGGTCGAGGAGCTGGCCCCCGATGCCTGGCGCCTTGACGGCCGCCTGCCCGTCGACGAGCTGAACGAGCTGCTTGACGCCGACCTGCCGCGCCAGGAGTGGGACACCGTCGGCGGGCTGCTGTTCGGCCTGCTCGGGCGCGTGCCCAACCCGGGGGAGCGCATCGAGATCGAGGGCCTGCGGCTGACCGCCGAGCGGGTGCGAGGCCGGCGCATCGCCAAGGTGCTGGTCAAGCGCCTGCCGGTGAAGACGGGATAACCCGTGAAAACGAGATGACCGCGTTCGACGAGGCGGAACTGCTGGCCGCGGCGCGGGCCGCCCAACAGCAAGCCTACGCGCCATACTCGAAGTTCCGGGTGGGCGCGGCGCTGCTGGCCGCCGACGGTCGCGTCTTCGCCGGCGCCAACGTCGAGAACGCGGCCTATCCGGCGACCATCTGCGCCGAGCGCGTTGCCCTGCCGGCGGCGGTCGTCGCGGGGGTGCGCGACTTTATTGCCCTCGTGGTGGTCGGCGACGGTCCAGACCCGTGCACCCCGTGCGGCACCTGCCGCCAGGTGCTGTTCGAGTTCGCGCCTTCCCTGCAGGTGGTGGCCGCCGGCACCGGCGGATCGGTGGCGCGCTTTGTGCTGGAACGCGACCTGCTGCCGCAGGGATTCGGTCCTGAACGGCTGCCGTAGAAGTCGTCGCGTCGCTGAACGGCTGACGCTCGACAGCGAGGAGCGCACCGATGGCCTTCGTCAGCCCGCGGCAGCGCGAACAGACCGCTGAGCGGGTGGCGGCACTGCTCGCGGCAGACGCGCGCATCGAGGGTGTCGTGCTCGTCGGCTCGATGGCGGGGATCCCGGACCGCTGGTCGGACATCGACATCGAGGTCGTTGTCGGCGACGCCGCCGATCCGTCGGTTCTCGCCACGGAATGGACCAGCCGGCTGTACGACGAGCTGCCCGTCGTCCACCACTTCCAGGTCGCGTTCGGCGCGACACTCGTCCGTGGCTTCCTCCTCGACAGTCTGTTGGAGGTCGACCTGTCGTTCACACCGGCTGCCCAGCTCACCATCTGGGGGCCGGAGCAACCCATCCTTGATCGCTCCGGGCGCGTCGCGGCGGCGATGGCCGAGCCGACCGAGTGGGCGCCTGGTGAGCCCGACTGGCCGGTGAGGCCGGCTTCGCCTGGCACGACGTGCTGCATGCCGGTGCCGCGGTGCGCCGCGGTCGGCTATGGCAGGGTCTGTGGTATCTGACCCGGGTGCGCAACCGAGCGCTGGCCCTGGCTCAGCAGCGCCACGGCTACGACGCCGACTCCTTCGACAACGTCGACGACCTGCCCGACGAGGAAGTTGCTGCCTTCCATCCAACGCTGGTTGCTTCCCTCGAGCCGGCGGCGTTGCTGGAGGCGCTCGAGGCGGCCATGCGCTGCCTCGTCACCGAACTCCGACGCGGCGACCCTGAACTGGCCGACCGCCTCGAGCAGCCCCTGCTGGAGTTCGTCGCGGTGGTCCGGGACCTCGATCGTGACCCCGGCTTTTGATGATCACCTCACCTGCGCTCTTGGCCCTCCCTAGATAACCCGGGTCAATGGCGAGGAGGGGGTCGGTGCCAACCAGCAACGCGTCGCCCGTCGTCACCATCTCCGGCT
>JACCTL010000129.1 GCA_013812395.1 Euzebyaceae bacterium | reverse complement strand
GGTCCGCGTCCGGGTCGCGGGTGAGCCGTCCGATGAGTTGCACGCTGTTCATGCGCCCTCCAGTGGTATGGGTCATGGAGGAAGTTGCACTGCAAGGGGCCGAAATGTGACATCGACCCGCACCGCTGAGCGTTCGGCTTGACTGCAACGGAAATACAGCGGCGGAGCCTCTTCGACCACCCAGGTCGGCGTGCTACTGGCGGCTTCGTTCCCATGCACACGCAGGTGTGCGGGGCGGCGGAGTGGTGTGGGCTCTTGAGGGTCACTCTCAACGCGTTGTGCGCCGTGGCGCCTCAACGGCGCGGTCTCTTCTCGGGGGGTCACCGCACATCGCACCAGGCCGGCCCCGTGATGGAAGGCGGTCGCGGGATGCAGGGGAGGCAAAGGCGAAGGCCGCGCCCACGAAGGCGGCGGCACCCGTCACGATGAGGGATTCTTCGAACGCGTCGCGGCCGACCACGACTGGTCCGGCGAGCAGTCCGGCAGCATGGAGAGCCCACCCGAGAGCAGCTGCGGCGATCGCGCCGGGCAGGACGACGATCGACGGCCGCCGCGACCGCGGCGCGCCGGCGAGCAGCAGGTAGGGGTAAGCCCAGACGACCAGTGCCGCGGCGAGGTGCCAGGTTGTGGTCGGCCTCGCTGCCGCGAGTATCGCCCATGCGAGCGCGGCGACGGCCGTGCCGGCTACTGCCCTTCCTGTCCCGCGGGTTCGTCCGGACGCGCTCATCCTTTGGCGACTCACGGGAGGGGAAACCCCGGTAGCGTCCATCGTGTTCCGCCCTACTTGACGGCGCGCAGGGGCATCAGTCGCGTGCCGACGGCCGGTGCACCCGCCCGCCATCGCAGGACGCCGAGACCGTGCTCAACGGGCCCGCACAAGGTTCACGGGCCGGAAAGCAACCGACCGTCTCGGGCAACCAGTGCGCCAGGCCTGCTGCAGCGATGACGAACTTGAAGTTCATCTCAAGCGGTATACGCACGATGATGGGCGCTGTGGCCGGGAGATTTGGGAACTGCGGGCTAGGTCGAGGGCGCGGCGGCCATGACCTGGTCTCGCCCGCACGTCTTCGCCGCGTATAGCGCCTTGTCGGCACGGACCAGCACGTCCGACGCGGGACGCCCGTGGTGGTGGACGGCGGCGCCCGCGCTCGCTGTCACCGAAAGCACTCCGTTTGGGGTGGCCACGGGGGTGGTGCGGATCGTGACGAGGATCCGTTCCGCGGCCAGGACCGCCCCCTCTTCCGAGGTGCGCGGCAGCAGGACCAGGAACTCCTCGCCCCCCCAGCGGCCGGCGACGTCCTCGGTGCGCACAACCTGGGAAACCACCCGTGCGACAATGCTCAGCACCTCGTCACCCGTCGCGTGGCCGTGGGTGTCATTCACTCGCTTGAACCCGTCTACGTCGACCAGGATGGCCGCGAAATCGTCGCCGCGGCGCGCCGCGATCGCGGCGAGCACCCGCAGCTGGTCGAGCATGTGCCGGCGGTTGTAGAGGCCCGTCAGGACATCGAACAGCGCCATCCGGCGGAGCCCGTTCAGATGCCGCTGCCGCTGTGCGGCCGCGACGACGCGCACGGCGACCTCCGAGGGGTCCACCGGCTTGCGCGCGAAGTCCGCAACGCCCGCCCGAAGCGCGTCCGCAGGGCCCCCTCGGGTCGAACTCAATCCGACTATGGGCACCCCTCCGGCCTCCGCCGATGCGCTAATGCCGGACAGCAGGGCCGAGAGGTCGAGTCCGGGCATGTCGAGGTCGGCGACGACCGCGTCCGGTTTGGTGTGCACCGCGGCGTTGAGGGCTGACCGCGCGTCCTGCGTTTCGGTGGCCGTCCATCCGGCAGCGCGTAGCGCGTCGCACACCTGTGCGCGCACACCGCGAACTGCGGCGACCACGACCGCGTGCGGACGGACGGACAACGACGATTCCGTCATGACGGGCAGGCATCCGCGCCTCCTCTCTGCGCAGCAGTGGGACCCGCGAGACCGGGCGACCGTGTCAGCGGGCGTTTGCGCGTTTCGTGACTGCGTTGGCGCACACCGGACGGGAACCCGGTGGCGTCACTGGGGATTCCGGGTTCCGCGAAAGAGGGAAGCCGTCAGCGGGGTCCGGGTATGGAACCGGACACCGCCGCGGCACGGCGGCCTGCGCTGGCACGGCCAGCCGGGGGTGCCGCCGGTCAATCGGCCACTAGGGGGATTGCTTGACGTCACCGCCCAAATGAAGTGCGCGTCGCGAGCGGGCGTCGGCACTGGTACGCGACCATTCGATGGAGGGAAGCCCTTCGAAGGACATGTCCAGACCGTTGCCGCCGGGCAGTGAGATGCCTCAGCCGGCGCGGCCCACCCGCACGCCGTGCCAGAACGCGACGCGACCGGCGATGTCGCGTGCGGCGGTGCTCGGTGACGGGTAGTACCACGCAGCGTTGCGGTTGACCTTGCCGTCGACCACGACGTCGAAGTAGCTCGCCACGCCCTTCCACGGGCACACCGTGTGGTGCGTGCTCTCCTGCAGGAAGCCCGGCTCGACGGCGTCGAGTGTGAAGTAGTGGTTCCCCTCGACGACGACGGTGTCGTCGCTTTCGGCGATCACCGCGCCGTTCCACGTCGCCTGCATCGTCTGGCCCGCTGCCGGGGGAGTGAGCTTGTCGAGGAGGCGGCGCAGCTGGCCCGGTTGAGGCTTGCGTGCTCGGTGTTCGTCATGCCGCGGGAACCCGGTCACCCGCCGGTCATATTCCGCGCGCGCTCGAAAGCGTGAGTGAGCCGGATAAGTTCCGTGATCCGCCGCTCGGCGATGATGGCTGCCGGGACGGCGTCTGGGTCGTGGTTCGTCTCGGAGAGCTGCTCAGAGGCAACGTCGGCAACTCGGATGAGCCGATCGTGGGCAGCTCGCAGGTCGGGCGGCGGCGGGACGTCGCGTAGTCGTCCAGTCATCGACGCCACGGCAGTGGCCGGCAGGGCGGTGTCACCCTCGCTGCCAACTATGCGCTCGCGGATAGAGAACTGAACGGCCTCGCGCGTGTCGTACAGCACGATGCGAACCTGTGCGTAGTACGCATCGGCGGCGGTGCCCGGTTCCGGAGTGCGTTGGTTGGACACAACGAGCGCGGCAGCAGCAGCGGCACGGTCCCGCGCGGGAGAAGCGCCAGCGCCGCACCCATGGCGCCCCGGGTCGGCTGGGCCTTCGGCTGGCCGGTGCGTGTTGACTGCCTGGTCCTGCCCATGTTGGCCCTCCCGCGCGGTGTCCGAGTCGCACAGGGAACCCGCTGCGGCCGCGGCCGCATTCCCGGTCGGTCATCGCCAGGTGCAGGCGGCGGCGAAAACGTGACGCCC
>JACCTL010000102.1 GCA_013812395.1 Euzebyaceae bacterium | reverse complement strand
CCTCCGGCGTGCCGTCGCCGTCGTAGTCCCGCAGCGGTCCGGCGGTGCGCAGCCACTGCTCGGGGCCGAGCTCCAGCTCGACGGCCCCGATGAACAAGTCGTCTGGATCGTCACCGAGACGCTCTAGCGTGCCCTCGATGCGGTCGAGCGCCGCGACCTGCTGTGCGCTGTCGGCGGCACCAGTCGCGCTGGTCCCCGCGGCACCAGTCGCGCCGGTCCCGGCGGTGATGCTGAACTGGCCCAAGTCCACTGCGGCGACCTTCTCGACGGGGTCGTCCTGCGCCGCCAGCGCACTCCGCCCACGGCCACGACAGCGACGGTCATCGCGGCCGCCGCCACGACCCTGATGCTGCGCCTGACAGCCATGCGTCGTTCCTCTCGCCTCTCGAAGTGGACTCGACAGGAAGCCTGCCGCTGGCAGGTGACACCAGGCTGACCCGCCGCTGACTCATCCTTCAGGTACCTGACGATCCGCTCAGGTCGCGGTGTCAGTCTCTTGTGAGCACTCCGAGTCAAGATGGTCCGCGGAGATCCGCAGGTCGATGCTGGGCGCTGGCTGGACCCGCGACGGGATGGGAGCAGGCAGGCGATGGCCGTACTGGTGATCGAAGATGAGCCCGGCATCACCGACTTTCTGCGCCGGGGCCTGGAGGCCGCCGGCTTCACCGTCGCGATCGAAGCGGACGGGTATCGGGGACTGCTTGCCGCGCAGCGAGACGATATTGACCTCGTCGTCCTCGATCTCGGACTGCCCGGTCTGCCCGGAGAACAGGTTCTCCGGCGGCTCCGCACCACGCGCCCCGCACTGCCGGTGATCGTGCTGACCGCCAAGGACGCGGTGAGCGACCGGGTGGCGAACCTCGAGGCAGGGGCCGACGACTACGTGGTCAAGCCGTTCAGTTTCAGCGAGCTCCTGGCCCGCATCCGCGCTCGGCTTCGCCACAGCGACCAGCCCTCGCCAGTGATTCTTAGCGCCGGGGGCATCGAGCTCGACGTGCGCACGCGTCGGGCGCGGGTCGAGGCCGGGAGGTGGGACTGTCGTCCCGCGAGTTCATGTTGCTCGAGGTCCTGTTGCGCCATGCCGGACAGGTGCTGTCGCAGGTCCGACTGCTGAATCAGGTGTGGGGTTTTGACTTCGACGGCTCCTCCAACGTCGTCGAAACCTACGTGCGTCACCTGCGCCGCAAGCTCGGGGCGCAGCGGATCGAGACCGTCAGGGGAGCGGGATACCGCCTGATAGGGCGGTGAGGCAAGCGCTGCACTCGCGTGTAGCCGTCATCGGCGTGTCGGTCATGGCGCTGGTGCTGGCGATCGTCGCCCTGCTCACCCACCAGCTGATCAGGGTGGGCGACCGTCAGGAGCTCGACCGGCTGCTGCGTCAAGAATTGGGCGAGGTGCGGCTCGGGCTGCCCGAGGAGCTAAGAACCGCGGCCGGCGACGACGGCGTCACCTCCGCCGGCGAGGTCGACCTCGCGGTCCAGCGCTACCTCGCCGTGCACCCCGGCAGCGACCGTCATCTCACGGTCATCCAGATCGGGTCCCGCCGGCTGGCCACCCGCGACGGACCCTCCGCGCTGCAGCAGCTCCAGTTGCGGGGACACTTCCCACCGGCGAGCCCGGGTCACTGATGACTGTCGACTCCGACGCGGGGCCTCTACGCGTCTTGAGCGCTCCACAGCGCACCGGGCAGCAGGACATCGGCACCGTCACGGTCGCGGGACCGCTCTCAGGCGGCCGTGCGGGAGCCAACAACGCTCTCGCCCGCATTGCGGTCGCCGGCTTCGTCGGTCTTGTCTTGGGGGGTCTCGTGCTCCTGGTTGCCGTCCACCGCGCGCTGCGGCCGGTCCGAGCACTCGCCACCGCGGCGCGATCGGTTGACCTGGCCGATCTGCAGTCCCGCGTGCCGGAACCGCCCCGACTGGACGAGGTGGGGCTGATGGCGCGCGAGTTCAACCGCATGCTCGAGCGGATCAGCAGGGACCAGCAGCGGCGCCGCCAGCTGCTGTCGGCCGTCTCACACGAACTGCGTACGCCCCTCGCGGTGGCAGGGGGCCACCTTGAGCTCTTCGAGACCCTCGGTCCGCCTGACGGCACCTCCCCCGCCGACACCGCGGCAGTGGTCCGCCGGGAGTTGGACCACGTCGGTCGCATCGTCGACGACCTGACCGCCGTCAGCAGGGGCGACCTCGGCGGCGCCACCGCCCGGGAGCCGGTTTTTGCCCCCGACATGCTCACCACCCTGCGGCACCGCCTCGACGGCCTCGGCATCGGCGACGTCCAGTTCGCCAGGGCACCGTCGGTGGTGCTGCTGGGCGACGAGGACCGGCTTGCCCAGGCCCTGCTCAACCTTGTCGTCAACGCCCGCACGTACACACCGATCGGGACCCCCGTCCACGTCAGGGCTCATAGCGGCGGTGGGCGCGTCATATTCCAGGTCATCGACGAAGGGCGCGGCATCGACCCCACCGTGCTGGCGTCGGTCTTCGAGCCCTTCGTGACCACCAGGCCTGCCGGCGCGTCTCGGGCAACCGGGCTCGGCCTGACCGTCGTCAAGGCCGTGACCGAAGCCCAAGGCGGTCAGGTTGACCTCGTCACCGGCCCTGGGGGCACGGCCGTCTCGCTGTCCTTCCCCATCGACACCGCCGACTGAGATCGCCGGGATCGCGAGTGTGCTACTACGAGCACATGATCTCAGTCGGCGTGAGAGAACTCCGGCAACGAGCGAGCGAATTGCTGCGGCTCGTGGAGGCGGGAGAGACGATCGAGGTCACCGACCGAGGTCGGCCAGTGGCCGTTCTCGCGCCGCTGCCTGACCGCAGGACGCTGGATCAACTTCGAGCCGCCGGTGACATCACCCCCGCGACCGCTCAACTCGACGATTTCCGTGACTCGTTGACCACCCCCGCCGACCAACCGACTGCATCCGAGATGCTGGCTCGCCTGCGCAACGATGAGCGCTGAGCGGGCGACAGCTGGATGCATCGGCGATCGTCAGGCTGGCCGTACTCGAACCAGAGTCTGCAACGTTGCATCGCTACTACACGCCTCTTCAGCTACTGCGTCTCTTCGAAGCTCCACCGGCACGTGACGCCGGGCGTCAGGCAGCGGCGAGTTCGACGACCGAGAGGTCGGCTGCGGAATGGACTGCAACGACGCGGAGTCCGCATGCCGCGGCGGTGGCCGTGAGCTCGGCGACGCCACGCTCACGGCCACCGAAGTAGGCAAGCATCCGCAGGTCCATATCCGTGCGCGGTGACTCGCCGTCGGCCCCCGTCTTCTCTACGACGAACACGCGGCCGTCTGACCCCGCCGCTTCCGCGCAGCGCCGCAGGATTGCCTGGGCCGCCTCGTCGTCCCAGTCGTGCAGGATTGCCGAGAGCACGTAGCCCCCGGCGTCCGGCGGCAGCGGATCGAAGAAGCTCCCGGACACGACATCGCCTCGGTTGGCAAGACCCGCGGCAGCCAACGCCTGCCGCGCGGCCTCAGCGGTGTCCGGCTGGTCGAAGACGGTGCCCCGAAGCGCTGGGTACGCGCGCAGCATCGCCATCAGCAATGTTGCGTTGCCGCCTCCGACATCGACCACGTCCTCCAGCGACCCCCAGTCGTAGGACGCGACGACAGGCGGTGCCCACGCCGCGACGTCAGCGCCCATCTGCGCGTCGAAGGACGCTGTGCGGATGGGGTCCGCTGCCAGGTCATCCCAGAAGGGGCGGCCGAAGTGCACGGGAAACGCAGCTTCACCGGTGTGCACGGAATGCAACAGGTGGACGAAGGAGAGGTCGGCCCGACCGATCGCGCTCTCGATGTCCAGCAGTGCCCGCATTCCGGAGGGGTGGTCGTCGCGCAGCGACTCGCCCAGAGCGGTGAGCGCGTACCGGCCCGCATCGTCACGGCTGAGCACGCCCACTGTGACGAGATGTCGCAGCACGCGATCGAGTGCGTCGGCGTCGACCTGCAGGACCTCGGCAATCTCCGACGCAGTACGCAGGCCCCGTGTGATGTGGTCGGCCACCCGCAACGTCGCCGCCACGCGCAGCGCCATTGGCGTCACCAGATCCGCCAGCGGCCAGAGCCCAGCGTCAGACTCGCCTGCCTCCGTCACCGCAAACTCCCTTCTCACCGGCCGACGACCGAGCTACGCGCAGGATCCGGCTCCGCGTCCGCAACTCGTCAAGTATCGCGGTTGATAGCTTCCGCGGCTCCGCCGAAGGCAGCGCCGCGTCGCCGCACGGTCGTCATAAGGGGACGGATGTGAGGGTGATGGAGTGGATAGGTGGATGAGCACCAGTGGGCTGTCCCAAGCCGGGCTCGGCCGCATGCACGACGTGATGGCCGCCCGTGTCGAGCAAGGCGACGTGCCCGGTGTTGTCACGATAGTCAGCCGGCGGGCTGAGGTGCACGTCGACGCGATCGGTGTGAAGGCGGTCGACGGCAGCGATCCCATCCGGCGTGACACGATCTTTCGTATCAGCTCGTCGACCAAGCCGTTTGCCGCCGTAGGATCAGTGCGCAGTGTCTCACGCGTGATACAGTCTTCGTCATGGCAGACGTGTCGATCCGAGAACTCCGTAACCACGGCGGCGATGTGGTCGATCGGGTGGCAGCAGGAGAACGCATCACCGTCACCCGCTCAGGAACGCCAGTGGCGGAACTTCGGCCGTTGCGGCCGGCGGTGTCCGCAGCGGTGTTGATCCAGCGACGAGTGCGGCTCCCCCCGGTCGACCCGGGTGCGCTGCGCGCCGACATCGACGCTGCCCTCGACAGCACGCTGTGACCGAGGGGCAACGCCTCCCCAGAGGTGTGCTCGACACGAGCACTGTCATCCTCCTCGGGCGACTCACGGACGCCGCCATGCCGGTCGAGCCCCTCATCACCGCCGTCACGCTCGCCGAACTCTCTGTTGGGCCGCTTGTTGCCACGAGCGAAGACGAACGTGCGGCCCGCCAGGCTCACTTGCAACAGGCTGAGACTGACTTCGACCCTCTTCCGTTCGATGCCGATGCAGCCCGAGCCTTCGGTCGGGTGGCCGCTTCGCTTCGCAGGGCCGGACGCAAGGCTCAGGCGCGGACCTACGACGCCATGATTGCTGCCACGGCGATCACCAACGACTTGCCGCTCTACACCTGCAATCCCGGCGACTTCCACGGAGTCGCCGACCTCGACCTGCGCGCAATCCCGCATCCAGACGTCGCTCAGGGATAGCCCAAGTTGGCAGCGGCGCGCATCAACTGCCCGGCG
The DNA here is from genome assembly GCA_013812395.1 of Euzebyaceae bacterium. GTDB lineage: Bacteria > Actinomycetota > Nitriliruptoria > Euzebyales > Egibacteraceae > JACCTL01. The sequence goes on along the minus strand of JACCTL010000102.1, from coordinate 5,978 downwards.
CTCTGAGGCAGGTCCTGCAGTTGGAGGGCTGGTCACGTGAGCGGGACACGCGCAAGGAAGACGCCCGTCTGTTTCGAGACCGGGAACACACCGCCGCCGGCGTTGAACCGGCTTTCCACAGCCCGGCGAAGATCCCTGCGCTCCTCGGACGAAGCGTCCTCAGCGGGTGGCATCGACGTGATGAAGGCGACGACATCATCAGGGTCGGTGCAGCGGAGCTCGTCGTCGTAGTCACGCCACTCCACCCTGGCAAAGCTTCGGCGAAGGATCGCGTCCCCGGTCACCGATCCGAACGCTTGCGTCGTTTCGCTCGCCGCGGGAAGGCCGAAGACCTGCGAGCGGATCTCCCACAGCTCGCGCAGATGCCGGGGTCTCGAGGTTGCCGCGATGAGCGAACCGTCGGGCCGGAGCAGTCTTGCGAACTCGGCGACTGCCCTGGCCGGGTCAGGAACGTGGTAGAGCATGTGGTTGGCGACCCGCCGCCGCTTCGGCCCACAGCCAGCCTGGTCCGCTACCGACCTCGAGGACATCTGCGTGCGTCGGCCAGTCGATCTCCGCCGCCACCCAGGGGAACCAGGCCACTGTTGCGGTGCCGTAGCGGATGTGCAGGTTGGCCCGCGCCGTGAGCTTGGCGGGATCGCTGTATTGCACGTCGCGCAGGTACTGCTGATCGCCGCCGGTGAACTTGTCCCGGCTGCCCGCCGCGCGATCGTCGGCAGCGCTCAAAGCTGAGCGTCGACACGCCTGAGGCGCTCGATGACTGGGGCGAACTCGGCGATATCGCGGACGCTGAAGTAGGAGATCCCCCATTGTTCCCGGCAGGCCAGAAGGTGCTCGGCGATCTGGTCGTGCGTACCGAGGGCGAGGAAGGGAGTGACAAGTGCGTCGTCAACGCGCAGGGCGGGGACCCTTGCGGCCGCATCTTGGGCCGCTTCCCGCCGGTCGTTGCTGACGACGACCGCTTGCACCAAGGCGTTGAGCTCCAGTCGTGGCCACCGGTTACCCGCTTGTTGTCGGAAGTAGGCGATCGTCGCGTCGAGTCGGTCAGGTTGCCAACGCACTTCGTGGCGCTGTCCGTCCTCGAGGGTTCGCCCGAGCATGGTGAAGCCGATGATGTCGGCGTGGCCGGCTGCATGCGCCAGCGCCTGTCTGCCGTTGACGCCGACAAGCAGCGGAACTCGGTCTTGTCGAGACCGCATCGTCTGCACCCTCGGGAGGCGGTAGTGCTCGCCCGCAAAGCTGACCTCCTCGCCATCGAGGAGTTTGCGCAGGATCTCGACCGCCTCCGCCATTCGGGCCTTGCGGACCGCGGGCGGGTCGAAGTCTTGACCGATGGCCCCGTATCGGGGAATGAGTGCCCCGCGCCGATGCCAACCTCCAGACGGCCTCCGCTGAGATGGTCGATGCTGGCCAGCTCCCGGACGAGATGGACCGGGTGGTGAAAGTCGTTGTTGAGGACCAGCGGGCACACCCGGAGCGGAGTCGTGCACTCGGCCATCGCGACCAGCGGCGCCAGCGGGGACCAGCCGTCGACGACGTGGTCCCAGGTGTGGATCACGTCCAAGCCGGCGTCCTCGGCAGAGCGCGCGTGGGAGCGCAGCTCTTCGGCGGAGCACTCCCCCAGCTGGTAGCCGAAGCGGAACCGGTGCACATCGGAAGCCTAGTTGGTTCGCGGCGCTGACCGCGGATCCGCGCCGGCAGGTGAAGCGCGTCGAGAGTTGTCTACGACACGGTCGCTGGGATGCCGTCGCGCCGCCAGCCGTGGACGGTGCGGTTGACGGCCCCGGGCCATACCGCGGGTAATAGCGGGTGCAGCGGTCGCTCTGCTCGTTCTCGATGGCGTAGGTCAGGAAACGCGTTGTTCCGCTCAGTTTGAGCCACTCCCCCGCCTGGGCGACGAGCCAGGTCCCGACCCTCTCTGTCCGCGCAGATCTTCTCGGACCCGTGGTTGCATTCGTCCGCCCAGCCGGCGAACGTCAGGTTGCTGCCGCCGCCAGGTGAGCCAGCGCGGCATCGCGCACGGCCTGGCCCGCTTCGAGATGGTCGGGCCAGCACAGCAGCCACACGATCTCACCGGTGTTGCGGTAGCTGTCGCTGGCACGCTCGTCGTCGGCGTAGCGGCACAGCTGCGCGGCACCGACGATCCGGTCGCGCTCGACGGCGACAAAGGTCGCCAGATCGGTGACCCAGGGGCCGATGATGTACTCCGGCGTCTTGAGCCGCGATCGGAGTCGCGTCCGTCGTCAGGTCACGGGCGCCGCCACCGCGACCGGATTCCCGTCGGGATCCGACACGTAGCCGACACGCTCGCCCCAGGGCATGTCCTCGGCCGGCCGGAGGATGTCCGTCCCCGACATTCGGAGTCTCTCGAGTGTCCCGTCCACGTCATCGACGTACACGAACATCTCGAAGCGGGGAGCCGTTCCAAGTTGCATCCCGAACTGATCTTGGGGCCACTGGCTTGCGACAACCGCCAACTCGCCGCCATCGCTTCGAAGCCCGACATAGCCGGCTTCACCTTCGGCCGGGAGCTGGAAGTGCCGCTCGAAGCCCAACAGCTCGTAGAACGCCGCGGTCGACTCGACCACATCCGCGTAGACGACGGGGAAGCACCGGGCTGCCATCGCATGATGCTATCCCCGCTCCAATGTGCGAGAAGTACCGACGCAAGGAGACCAGCTATGACGGAGAAGCAACCACTGTCTGCAGAGCCGCTCGCTCCCGATGCTGCGACGCTGCTGCCGTGGAGTGAAGCGCGCACGCGACTGGCTGCCGCGCAGTTCTACTGGCTGGCGACGGTGCATCCCGACGGTCGTCCCCACGTCAGACCGGTGCTGGCCGTATGGGTGGACGGCGCGATGTACACAACCACGAACTCGAGTGCGTAAGGCCAGGAACCTCGAATACAACCCGCGTTGTGCCATCACGGTCCGAAGCGACAACCTCGATCTGGTCGTCGAGGGCGACGCGGCGAAGGTGCGTGAGGACACCACGCTCCAGCGCGTGGCCACTGCATACGGGTCGAAGTACGACTGGCCGGTGACGGTGCGCGACGGCGCCCTTGACGCCGCCTATGGCGCCCCGACCGCCGGTCCGCCGCCGTACGAGGTCTTCGGCTTCGGCCGACGGTGGTCTTCGGCTTCGGCACCGACGACGCGCTCGCCGCCCGCTCCACACGCTGGCGGTTCTGAAGGCCCCTGTCTGACCTGGCGCCCCGAGTTCAGTATTCGCTGTCCGTCTTCGCGCCGCGGTCAAGGCCTCGCCCTCGGGCGACACCACGAACCACACGTCACCGACGTTCTGGCCGTTGGTGTCACCTGGCGCCTCGTCGCCTGCGAAGTGATAGAGCGGGTGGCCGTTATAGGTGACCTGGATCGTGTCGTCGGTCCGCTCGGTCGTCGCCAGCAGCCCCTCGTCGATCCGGCGGTGGTGGTGGTGGGCCCCCCCCGCGCAGGCGACTGCCGTGATCACCACCAGGCCCACCAGCCACCGGCCCGCCGCCGCTCTCCTGCTTTGCACCGTCATCTCGGCTCCTCCCCTAGCCCCCGACTCAGCCAGGGATACGCGCCGGAAGCTGACCTCGGTTCAGCGCCGAGCGCTCACCAGCCGTCGGGAATCCGTTCGCGGACCACGGTGGGACCATCGTGGGACGGGTTGCGGGCATCGGGCTCGGCCGTGACCCACAGCCAGGAATAGCGGCTCACCGTGCCCTCGGCGGTGAAACCAACCTCGGCGCGGCCGCTGGTGTCGGGGCGGAACATGCCGAGGCTGACGAGGCCGCGCTCGGGTTCGGCCAGCCATGCCTCGTAGGTCGCTCCCCGCTCCAGGGCTTCCAGTCCTTCGAGTGTGATGTCGACGCGCAGGCGATCGCCAGCTGTTTGGAAGGCGGCGGTGCCGTTGGCGGTGAACCCCTCCCCGGCTCGCAGCGGCAGCACCACGCTGCCCGGTGACGGCCTGCCCGCCAGTCCCCCGCTCAGCCCAGCCGTTATCACCATAATCACCACGGCAGCGGCGGCGACTGCCAGCCACCGGTGCGGCCGTGGCCGCGGGGCGGCCGCCACCACGCGGTCGCGCAGGGACGGCGGCGGCTGCGCCGGCTCCTGCGCCACCAGGTCGAGCAGCCGCGGCAAGCCTTCAAGCTCGGCCAGTTCGTCTCGGCAGCCGCCGCAGCGTTCCAGATGCATGCGCGTATCGGCCTGCTCGGCCGCTGACAGCCCGCCGAGGACGTAACCGCCAAGGTGGTGGCGCACTTGCTCGCACGTCATCGCTGGTCCACTCCCAGCTCGTCGCAGGCCAACCGAAAGGCTTTCAGCGCGCAATACGTGCGCGACTTGACCGTGCCGAGCGGCAGGCGCATCCGCGCGGCGATCTCGACCTGCGTGAGGCCGCAGAAGTAGGCGAGGTCAAGCATGTCCCGATGGTCGCGTGACAAGCGGTCGAGCGCCGCACGCACCGCCTCGGCCTGCAGCAGGAGATCGAGCTCATCGACGGCCGCCACCGCGGACGCCACACCCTCGGCATCGGCTCTGGGCTGCGGCTGACGGGCACGCTGGCGATGTAGGTCCACGACGGTCGTGCGCGCGATCGCGAAGACGTAGCTGCGCACCGACGCTCGCGCGGGGTCGTAGCGGCTCCCCGACTGCCACAGGCGGGTCATGACCCGCTGCACCAACTCCCCGGCGAGCTCGGGATCGCCGAGCCGCCGCAGGCCGAACGCCCACAGCGGCCTGGCATAGGCGTCGTACAGCGCGGCGACCGCTGCCTCATCGCCCCCTGCGGCGCGGGTCAGCAGCGCCGCCTCCGCCTGGACCGACGGCGGCTGCAGGTTCTTGCCCGTTGTCCGCACCACCTGCCGCTCAGTCTCGCCTCACTGGGTGATACGCCGCAGCCACGGCCAGCGGTTCAATCCACAGCGCCAACAGCTGGCGTCGGTACGCCGGTAGGCGTCGGTAGCATCAAGGCTGTGACGGTCGCTGTCCCTGCGCCCACCAGCGCCCTGGTTGCCAGAGGCCGCGCGCTGGCCTGGCTCACCATCGGTTGGAACAGCGTCGAGGGCATCGTCGGGATCGCAGCCGGCGTGGTCGCCGGATCCATCGCCCTGGTCGGCTTCGGCGTCGATTCCTACGTCGAGGTGTTCGCTGGAGCGACGATCCTGTGGCGGCTGTCCAAGGAGCGCCACGGCGCCGGAGTCTCCCAAGCGGCAGAACAACGGTCGGTGCGGATCATCGCGGTGACGTTCCTGATGCTCGCAATCGGTGTCGGCGCCGAGTCCCTCCATAAGTTGCTCACCGCACAACGACCGGACGCAAGCATCGTGGGCATCGTCCTGGCAGTCGTCTCGCTGGTCGTGATGCCGCTGCTGGCGAATGCCAAACGCCGGGTCGGCAAGCGCATGGGAAGCCGGGCGCTGCAGGCCGACGCGACCGAGACGACCCTGTGTGTGTGGCTGTCGGGGATACTGCTCGCCGGGCTGAGCCTCAACGCCGCGTTCGGGTGGTGGTGGGCGGATCCGCTCGCCGGGCTGGGCATCGTCTACGTCGCCGGCCGGGAGGGTCTCGAGCACTGGCGGGGCGAAGAACTCGACGACTGCTGCTAGATCGCGCTGCGCCGCGCCAGGGTCATGGCGTCGGCGCACTGATGGCACACTTGCACGAGTCGTCGGTGTCGCCACATGCGCTGAGGGACATTGTCCGGTACAGCTTCGGGGGTTACGAGATTGTGTGACGACAGCGCAGCGGATCCCCACCGGACCCCCGCCCCATCCGGGCTGACTCGCCGTCGCTTCCTGCAATCCACCGGCTCGCTGGCCGCCGCCGCCGCGGTGTTCGGAAGGGTCCCGCACCGGTCGTTAGCGGCCACGACCGACGGCAGCCTGCCCGTCTCGATGGCCATGCACATCCACTCGTCGTTCAGCGAGGGGGCGGCGTCGATGGCTGCCCAGCTGCTGCAGGCCGAGACCAACGACGTGGACGTGCTGT
>JACCTL010000090.1 GCA_013812395.1 Euzebyaceae bacterium | reverse complement strand
GGCGGTCGCCGCGAACGCGGGATCGATGCGCACCACCTCGTAGTCCGCCCTCAGTGCCGCCAGTGCGTCCAGCACCGCCTGCTCGATGTCGTCGTCCACCGTGCCTCCTGTTGTGCGACCGGCGGTGGAGGGTAGGCACCCCGCAAGCATCTGGCGAGCAGAGGAGTACGCAGTGAAGGCGATCCGTATGCACGAAACGGGCGACCCGGAGGTCATGCGCCTGGAGGAGGTGGACGATCCCCGGCCCGCCCAAGGTGGTGTCACGGTGCGGGTGGCGGCCGCCGGCGTCAACTTCATCGACCTATACCGGCGCTCAGGGGCCTATGCGGTGGACCTGCCGCTGACGCCGGGGTCGGAGGGGGCGGGCGTCGTCGAGGCCGTCGGCGACGGGGTGACCGACCTGCGCGAGGGTGACCAGGTCGCCTGGGCCGCCGCCCCCGGCTCGTACGCCGAGCTGGTCAGCCTGCCGACCGCCAAGGCGGTGCCGGTCCCAGACGGCGTGGATCTTCAGCTGGCCGCCGCCGTGATGCTGCAGGGCATGACGGCCCACTACCTCGCCTCCAGCACGTTCCCATTGCGAGAGGGTCACACCGCCTTGGTGCACGCGGGCGCCGGTGGCGTCGGGCGCCTCCTGGTGCAGATCGCCAAGCGTCGCGGCGCCCGGGTGCTCACGACGGTGTCGACCGACGAGAAGGAACGCCTGGCCCGAGAAGCCGGAGCCGACGAGGTCATCCGCTACACCGAAACCGATTCCGCGGAGGCGGTGGCACGGCTCACCGATGGCGGTGTCGACGTCGTCTACGACTCGGTGGGCAAGGACACCTTCGACAAGAGCCTGGACAGCCTGCGCCCCCGCGGCTACCTGGTGCTGTACGGCCAGTCCAGCGGGGCAGTCGGAGCCGTCGACCCGCAGGTGCTCAACGCCAAGGGCGGCCTGTTCCTGACGCGGCCGTCGCTGGCCCACTACACCCTTGACCGTGCCGAGCTGAGTGCTCGCGCCGGGGACCTGTTCGAGTGGATAGCAGCCGGCGAGCTCAACGTGCGGGTCGACCAGACCTGGCCGCTGGCCGAAGCGGCCGAGGCGCACCGCTACCTGGCCGACCGTCGCAGCAAGGGCAAGCTGCTGTTGCTGCCATGACCGTGGGCCAGCCCCCGCGATCGGAGCGCCGCGGCAAGGGCAAGTTGCTGCTGCCATGACCGCGCGCCAGCCCCTGATCGCTCCGCCGCGACTGCTGGTCTGCCACCTGAACAAGTGGCTGGGCGCCTGGCCACCCCACGGACGCCTGCAAATCGTCGGCTCCGAGGCGCGCGAGCGGCCAGGATGGGACGGCAACGTGCACGCCCTCGTGGGCGTCGACAGCCCCCAGGGCACGGTGTTGTCGGTGCCCTCCGCAGCGGTCGAGGCGGTCCGCACCCTCGGCGACGACCTGGGCTCGGCCGCGTTCGGCGCAGGTCTCGCGGCGGCGTTGCGACGACCCGGTGCCGTCTTCGGTCGCGGTGTCCTGCGCTGGGCGGATGCCGTTGCTGACCCCGGCGAGCCCGGCGTATGGCTACCGGCCAGTGATCCGCGGGTGCCGGAGTGGCTGCGCCCCTTCAACGGCGACGTGCTGGTACTGCTCGACGCGGATGGTCGTTATGCGGCCGGGGTGGGACGCAAGCTGCATGACGAGTTCGGCCACGAGCTGGCGGTCGGCACGGAGCCGGGCATGCGCGGGCGCGGCCTGGCCCAGCGGCTGGTGGCGCAGGCCGCGCGCCGCGTGCTGGCCGACGGCGCCGTGCCGACCTACTTGCACGATCCGAGCAACGCCGCGTCGGCCCGCGTCGCCGAGGCTGCGGGCTTCGCCGATCGGGGGTGGTCGGTGTACGGCCTGTGGGACCCGCCGGCTTGAACTGGGACGGGCGGGACCCGGACAGGGCCTGAGCCGGAGGTCAGCCGGTCTCGGCGGCGATGCGTTCGGCGTCCACGCCAAGACCCTGGGCCACCCTGCCGCCGTAGTCGCGGTCACACTGCGACAGGTGCCACACCATCCGCTCCTGGATCGGCTTGTCGCACTGACCCAGCAACGTCACCAGGTTGCCCACGAGATCCTCGCGCTCGGCGTCGGGCATCGTGCGGAAGCGTTCGCCGGCCTGGCCGTAGTCGTTGGTGCGGCCCAGCTTGCTGCGTGTCAGCTTCCCCTCGAGGTGCGGCTCGTGCGGGGCTCCGCTCGGGGTCGCTTCGGACAGGCCGCCGAGGCCGGACGGCTCGTAGTTGACATGGGGGTTCTCGCCGCGGCCGTCGATGTGGTAGGTCATCAGCCCGTCGCGCTGGTTGCTGCTGACGGGCGCTACCGGCTGGTTGACCGGCAGCTGCAGGTAGTTGGGGCCGACCCGGTACCGCTGCGTGTCGGAGTAGGAGAACGTTCGTCCGACCAGCATCTTGTCGTCGGAGAAGTCAAGCCCGTCGACGAGAACGCCGGTGCCGAAGGCGACCTGCTCGGCCTCGGCGAAGAAGTTCTCGACGTTGCGGTTCAGCGTCATCATGCCGACCGGACGCAGCGGGAACACGTCCTCTGGCCATGTCTTGGTGTCGTCGAGCGGGTCGAAGTCGAGCTCGGGGTGGTCGCCGTCGCTCATGATCTGCGCGCACAGTTCCCAACGGGGGTGGTCGCCGCGCTCGATCGCCTCGAACAGGTCCTTGGAGGCGTGGCCCAGCTCGCTCGCCTGGATCTCGTCAGCCTGCGCCTGGGTCAGGCTCTCGATGCCCTGCTGGGTCTTCCAGTGGTACTTGACCAGCACGCCCTCGCCGGCGGCGTTGACCATCTTGTAGGTGTTGACGCCGAAGCCGTCCTGGTGCCGGTAGTCGCGGGGGATGCCCCGCGGGCTGAACAGCCACGACAGCATGTGCATCGACTCGGGGGTGTTGCTCATGAAGTCGAAGATGCGGTTGGGCTCTTGGCGGAAAGTGACCGGGTCGGGCTTGAGCGCGTGGATGACGTCGGGGAACTTGATGGCGTCGCGGATGAAGAACACCGGCAGGTTGTTGCCGACCAGGTCCCAGTTGCCGTCCTCGGTGCGCAGTTTCACGGCGAAGCCGCGGGGATCGCGGGTCGCCTCCGAGGAGTCGCGACCGCCGATGACCGTGGAGAAGCGGATCGTGACGGGGGTCTTCTTCCCCTTCTCACCGAACAGCTTCGCTCGCGTGTAGGTCGACGCCGGCTCATCGCCGATGGTGCCGTAGGCCTCGAACTCACCGTGGGCGACGAAGCCGCGGGCGTGGACGACCCGCTCGGGGATCCGCTCGCGGTCGAAGTGACTGATCTTTTCCAGGAACTGGTAGTTCTCCAGCGTCGCGGGGCCTCGATCCCCGATGGTCCGCTGGTTCTGGTTGTCGTAGACCGGGTGACCTTGACGGTTCGTCAGGTGCCCGTTGGAGTCCGTCATCCGGAGTGCCTTTCGCAGGTGGGGCGCACGCCTGGCCACCACGCCACCGAACCTAGCCGTGGAACTGGAACGACTCAAACCCCTGTCCTCATGTAGCGAAGCGGTAGGACCCAAGGTGAACGCGGCGTCTGCCGTAGATGCTCCTGCGGCCCTTGGGCGTCCCGGCTAGCCCCAACGGCAGCCTCAGGACGGTACAAAGTGCCCGACACGGGCGGCATCCATGGGCCGGCTACCAGGCGAGCGAAGGAGCGTCGATGCGCAAGCTGGGCATTGTGCTGCTCGTCGCGGCGCTCGCCCTGGCCGGGGTGGCCGGCTACCGCCAGTGGGACCGACAGCAGGGCCTGGCGCAACGGCAACGCGACGCAGAGCTTGCTTCGGCGGCCGTCGAGGGCTTCGTCGGTGCCTGGCGGCGAGGACGCTATGACCGGCTGGCGCGGCTGACCACCGACCCCGGCGCACCCGTCGCACGCACACATCGCCAGCTGCTGCGCGCGACGGGAGACCAGCGCGTCGAGTTGGACGCGGGGGACATCCGGATGCGGGTCGACCAGGCATGGATGCCCGTGACGGTGTCGCTGGAGGTGGCAGGGCTCGGGCCGTGGCGCTACGACACCCGGGTGACGGCAGTGTCGGCCGGAAACGGGTGGTCCGTCGCCTGGTCGCCGGAGACCGTGCACCCGGAGCTCGGCTCCGGTCAGCGCTTCCAGCGGGTACGGCGCTGGCCTCCGCGGGGAATGGTCCTGGCGGAGGGTGGGCGGACGCTTGCCGCCGGCAGCGACCTGGTCAGGATCGGCTTGCGCGGCGAGCGCGTGCGACGGCGCCGGGCGGTCATCGCGGCCTTGGCCCGCTACACCGGCGCCGAGCCACGTGCCGTATGGGCTGGCCTGGACCAGGCGGCGAACCGGCCAGGGACCTTCGTCGCGGTCACCACGCTGTCGCGCGCCGACTTCGACGAGGTGGTCGACGAGCTGACACCGGTTCCCGGCGTCTTCTTCGACGGCCATGAACGGCTGACAGCGCTGGGCCGCCGGATGCCGTCCAACGTGATCGGTCGAGTGGGGCGGTTGTCCGACGCGCAGGTCGCGCAGCTGGGGGACCCCTACCTCATGGGTGACGTCGGTGGTGTCTCGGGGCTGGAGGGTGCCTACGAGCGCCGCCTCGCCGGGCGCCCCAACGGCGCCGTGCGGATCGTCGGCCGCGGCGGGCGGGTCGTGACGACGGTGCGTCGCTTCCGCGGTCTCCAGCCTCGCAGCCTCCGGGCCACCCTGGACCCCGCCCTGCAGCGTCGCGCTCAAGCCGCCCTTTCGGCAGTCGGCGAGCCGGCGGCCATGGTCGTGCTCGACCCGCGTTCCGCGACGGTGCGCGCCGTGGCCAACGCCCCCGTGGCGGGCTTCGACCGCGCGCTGTTCGGTCGCTACCCGCCGGGTTCCACCTTCAAGGTCGTGACCACCACCGCGCTGCTGGCCGAAGACGTGGTTACCCCATCGACGAGCGTCACCTGCCCGGTGTCGGCCACCGTCGGTGGTCGCAGCTTCGGCAACGCCGAGGGCGAGGTGCTGGGCAGCATCCCGTTCCGCACCGCCTTCTTCCGCTCGTGCAACACCGCCTTCGTGCAGCTGGCCGACAGGTTACGCCCGGCGCAACTGCTCGCCGCCGCCGAGCGCATGGGGTTCAACGTTGGCTACGGATCCCCTCGCGAAGGGACGTCCCTCCCTGGGGTGGTGGGGGGCAGCTTCCCCCAGCCGCGGGACGGCGCGGAGCAGGCCGAGGCCGCGATCGGCCAGGGACGCGTGACCGCCAGCCCGCTGCACATGGCCAGCGTCGCCGCCGCGATCGCCGGCGGCGGGTGGCGTCCACCGCGGTTCGCCACGGCCGGTCCTGCCGCGCAACGCCTACCGCTGCCGGCCCGCGACGCCGCCGTGCTGCGGCGGCTGATGCACCTGGTGGTCCGCCAGGGAACAGGAACCAATGCGGCGGTACCTGGCCGCCGGATCGCCGGCAAGACCGGCACCGCCGAGTATGGCTCCGGTGATCCGTTGCCCACCCATGCCTGGTTCATCGGCTTCTCTGAGAACCTGGCGGTGGCGGTGGTGGTCGAGGGCGGCGGCTTCGGTGGCGCGGTCGCCGCACCCCTCGCGGCCGACTTCTTCTCCGCGCTCAAGTAGCGAAGCGGTAGCGCACCATCGCGCTCAGTAGCGAAGCGGTAGCGGACCATGTCGACTGACTCCGCGTCGGCCAGATGCCCCCACCGCCGACCGGAACGGCGTCGGTGCCGCCTCCGCCGCGCTGGCCCGCCACGGGATCAGCCCGCTAAGTTGGCTGACCGATCCAGACCCATTAGCGTCTGAATCCGCAGCTGCGGTCCTCCCCTTGGCAGTCGTGGGCCGCCGGTCGCAAGACAGGAGCTGCCCGGTGCGCATCGGCCTCGTCCCGCTCGACAACCGGCCCGCCTGCGTGCGCGCGCCCCGGATGCTGGCTCGGGTCGCCGGCGCGGAGCTGGTGCTGCCGCCGCCTGAAGCGATCGCCGGACACCAATCCCCGGGTCCACCTGCCGCTCTGGATGAGTGGCTGCGCGACACCGCCGGTTCACTCGACGGCTTGGTCGTGGCGATCGAACAGGTCGCCGGGGTCTCATCGTCGCTCGGCGAGCGACCAACGTCGGTCACCGCCATACGCCGCCTCGAGGCGTTACGCGACGTGCGTCGCCAGCATCCCGAGTTGCAGCTGGTCGCCTCGACCGTCGCCCGTCGGCCAGACGCAGAACCTGCGGGTGAGCACGCCTCGGCGTTGGCCGAACTGGACGAGTTGAGCGACCGCCGCAGCCGTGGCGAAGACGTCACCGCCGAGATCAGTGCCGCCGAGGCGGCGATCCCGGAGTCGGTCCGCCGCCAGGTGGCGGCCGCCCGCCTGGCTGCCCACATGGTGCAGCTAGCCGCCCTTGACCTGGCAGCCGACGCCACGCTGGACCTGCTCGTGATCGGCACGGGAGCCATGAACACCACCGATGCCGATCTGCCAGGGTCATGGGTGACGACGTGGCAGCGCCAGCTGTTGCTGGGTCAGCGCGTGGAGGTGCTGCCCGCCGACGTGCAGCTCGGCAATAGTTTGGTCATGCGCCTGCTTAACCGCGAGCGCTCCCAACCTGTGCGGGTCGGTTTCTACTCGCCGGTCCCCGGCGCGGAGAAGCGGCCCGTGGCCGAGGGAGCGGTCACGGTGGCCCGTACGGTGTTGCGTGAGCTGCGCGTGCTGGGTGCGGAGTCGGCCGCCAGCGACGTCGACTTCGTCCTCGCCCTGCACCCGCCACCCTCGGTGGACAATGCGCCCGCCGTCAGCGACGCGGACCCGGAGCGTGCCGCGGCGACGCTGGCTGACGAGCTGACCCGGCTGCACGCCCTCGACGTGCCGGTGGCCCTGGCCGACATCGCGTCTGGAGACGGTGGCAGTTCCACACTGGTGGAGCGACTGCGGTCCCGTGTCGATCTGCCTCGCCTGGCCGGCTACGCCGCGGGACAGACCGCCGGCGACGCCGTGGCTTCGGCGCTGACGCAGGGCTGCGCGGGTGCCGCGGCGTCCACCGACGCCGCCCGCGCCGCCCATGAGCTGTGGCTACTGCATCGCCTCCTGGACGACTGGGCGTATCAAGGCAAGGTGCGAGAGCGGATCCGGCGCCGGCTGACCAACGACACCGGATCGTCCGAACCGACCGAGCACAGCCTCGCCGCCGTCCAGGTCGACATCGAACGCGATCTCAGCGGCATCCTCGCGCAGTTGCCCCGTTTCACGGGTCGTTACCGCATCGTTCCGGGCAGCACGCGCCTGCCGTGGCGTCGCACCGACGAATGCGACTTCGAGTTGGAGCGCCTGGACGTCCCTCTCGCCGAGCGTCGCTGAGCGTGCCCGGCGAGTTCGTTCCACGGGTGCGAGCCGTCCTGGCCGCCTTGCCACCTGGACAGGTCGTCACCTACGGCGAGGTCGCCGCCGAAGCCGGCTACCCGGGCGCGGCCAGGGGGGTAGGCGCGGTGCTGCGCGGCTCCGAAGGGCTGCCATGGTGGCGCGTCGTGCGAGCCACTGGCCACCTGGTGCCGCACCTGGCCGCCGAACAGTCGCGCCGCCTCGCCGCGGAGGGTGTGACGGTCGTCGATGACAGGGTCCGACCCGGCTGATTGGTGCGCTGCTTCCGCGCGATTCGCTGCGTCCACCGCCTTCGTTACGCGGGCGCTGTCGTGCCGGAGGTCCTCACCGGCGGCGGCCTCCCCGGCCACGGGAGCCACCGCCGAGGCTGCGCCCACCGCGCCCGCGCGACGATCGGCCGGGCCCGCCGATCCCGCCGCCGAAGCCACCGCCGCCCGCACCGCCGCCGTAGCCGCCCCAAGTCCCGGCACCACCCCAGCCGCCGCCCCAGCCCCAGCCGCCATACCGGCGCCGCCGCCGCCAGTGGTAGGGCACGGGCGCGCCACCGCCCAGCAACATGTCGAACGAGCCGAGGTCGCGCTCGTCGCGGCCGCCGTACTGGCGAGGCGCCTGCGGCAACGGCACGTCACGCCCGCCCACCGCCACCGAGCGCGGCGCAGGTGCTTCGCCACTGGCCAGCAGTGCCGCGCAGAACCGGCACACCCGCACCGTCCTTGCCCCCGCCTTGGTCGCGACCTGCGCCTCCTGCACGCCGGCGCCATGGTCGGGATCGAAGAAGCAGGCCGTCGGATAGCCGTCGTCGGGCTCTGGCGGTGGCTCCCGGCCTTCGGTCAGTGCCTCGGTGACCTCGAGTTGCCAGCGCGCGTGGTCGAGTCGGTCGTTCAGCTGCACCAACTCGGCTTCGGTGGTCGCGCGCGGCAGCTCGTCGGAGACCGACTGGTAGACCCGCGTCGCCTCGGCGAATGCTGCGGTCGCGTTCGGGTCTTCGGCCAGTGGCACCCGGTCGGTCATCTGCAGGATGGCGTCGGCCATCGCGTCGATCTGGTGGCGCACCTCGGCGTGGGCCTCCGTCAGGCGCTGGCGAGCCACTCGTTTGGTCGACCGGGAACTCATGGCCAACGCCACCCCACCGATCGCCAACAAGCCGATGACCAGCAGCGGGCCGAGGCCGACGCCGCCAAAGGCCCCGGAGTCCTCGGTCTCGCCCGACCCGTCGAATCCGCCAGAGTCGGCGCTGGTCAATGTCTGCGCGAACTGGGCGACGCCTGCCGCGGTGCCGCTCGAGAAGGCATCCAATGCGGCGTCGGCGGCATCATCCAGCGCCCCGCCGTCGTACTCGGTGCTGCTGTAGCCGATCTCATCGGGGGTCACCACCAGGACGGTTCCGTCGTTCACCCGATCCAGCAGCGCGTCAGCGGCGGTGGTCGCTCCCGCAGGTTGCGGATCGGCCAGTACGGCGACCATCAGCCGGGTTCCGCCATTGCGGGTGTCGGCGACTGCGTCGGCCAGTGCCGCCTCGTCGACGGATGCGCCCGGCTCGATCGCATAGCCCTGGTCGGCCAGCTCGCTTGCCAGCTCGTCCAGCGTCAGGTCGTCGAGCGTCTGGGCCGCTGCGTCGTCGCCTTGCCCCAGCAGCGCCAGAACGGCGAACAGGAGCGTGGCAAGCACTAGCGCGGCGAGCGCCGGCGCGGCGAGGTTCACCGCCACCCAGTAGCGCCGCAGGCCCAGCATCGTCACCGCCGATCCGCGCCTCCCGTTGCGGGGACGCATGTCGTCTGGAAGGGGTAGGGATTCTTTGCCAGCAGACTACCGAGGGCCGGTGAAGCGGTGGGGACGACGCCTCTACACTCGGGGCTGATCTCAAGGGGAGTCAGAGGCGATGGGGAAGCTGTTCAAGCGGATGTGGCAGTACATGGCTGCCGCGCTGACCGGCAAGTTCAACGAGGTGGCGGACCCCAAGGTCCAGCTGGAGCAGGCGATCGCCGATGCCCAGGAGCAGCATCGCCGCCTCAAGGAGCAGGCGGCCAACGTCATCGCCAATCAGAAGCAGACCGAGATGCGCCTGTCACGGACGCTGCAGGGGCTGGAGAAGGTCAACGGCTCCGCCCAGCAGGCGGTGTTGATGGCCGACGAGGCCCAGCGCAAGGGTGACGACGCGAAGGCCGCCGACTACACCCGCGCCGCCGAGTCCTTCGCCAACCAGATGATCGCCTTGGAAAGCGAGGTCGAAGACCTCAAGGGGCTGCACCTGCAGTCCACCCAGGCCTCCGACGACGCCAAGCGTGCCGTGGCACAAAACTCTTCGATGCTGCAGCGCAAGCTCGCCGAGCGGCAGAAGCTGCTGTCGCAGCTGGACCAGGCCAAGATGGCCGAGCAGATGAATAGGGCCATGACGTCCCTGTCGGAGACGGTCGGCCAGGACGTCCCCACCTTGGATGAGGTCCGCGACAAGATCGAGGCGCGCTACGCCAAGGCTCGCGGTGTTGCCGAGCTGGAAGGCGAGTCGGTCGAGGGGCGCATGCTCGAAGTCGAGCAGGCCAGCATGGACACCGCAGCCCAAACCCGATTGTCGGAGATCCGCACCAAACTGGGCATCGCCGCCAGCCCAGGTGCCGCTCCCGCCACGCAGCCCAGCGAGATCCCCGAGGGCGAAGCCCGACCGGGCGCCTGACGTCCGAGGCTGAGCAAATCTGAGATCGCCGGGGTGCGCGGCCAACGCCTGGCGATGTTGGGCCACGCGCTGCGCCGTCGCTGTCCGGTGTGCGGCGCCCCCGGCATCTTCGACGGTTGGTTCACGCTGCGGCCGCGCTGCCCGCGGTGCAACTTCTCCTTCGAGCGGGAGGAGGGCTACTGGGTGGGAGCGCTGATCGCCAACATCGCCGTAGCCGAGCTGCTGTTCGCGGCGGTGTTCCTCGGCGGCGTGGTGCTGACCTGGCCCCAGGTGCCGTGGGTACCGCTGGGCGTCGCCGGCGTGGTGGCGATGGTCGGCCTACCCGTCGCCTTCTACCCGCTGTCCAAGACGCTGTGGCTGTGGGTCGACCTGGCTTTTCTGCACCCGCTGGACGCCGACGACCTGTCCGCCAACGACTAAGCGCTCAAGTCAGCAGGCTGGCGAGCAGCTCGGCGTACTGGCGCAGGTGCCGTTCGCCTAGGAAGCGCTGGCCGACCCTGGCCTTGGCGGCATTACCCAGGCGCCACGCCAACTCGGGATCGCGAAGGACCCGGTTGAGCGCCGCCCCGGTCGCTGCCAGGTCGGTGGGGTCGGCGACCAGCAGGCCGCTGTCGCCGTCGACGATCTGGTCGCTGATGCCGCCAACGTCGCTGGCCACCATCGGCCGCGCCTTCCACATCGCCTCGGCCACGGTCAGACCGAAGCCCTCCGCCAGGCTCTTCTGCACCACGACGGCCGCGCAGCGCTGGATGGCGTTGACGATCGCGGCGTTCTCCTCCAGGTCGTACATCGGCAGGCACACCAGCTGGATGCGCGCCCGCTCGGCATGGGGCAGGTCCCGCCAGGCGTCATGGCAGGCCGCCAGGACCTCACCGCCCTCAGGGTCGTCGGCGACCCCGCTGACGTTGGGCCCGACCAGTGCCAGATGCGCGCCGGTGGCGGGATCGACATGCTCGGCGAAGGCCCGCATCACGCCGGCCATGTCCTTGAGCCGGTCCCAGCGTGACACCTGGACGACCAACGGTGTTTCCGGTGACGGCGCCGGGCCGGTGCGGATGACGTCGGCGAGGTGGTCGACGCGGCCGGGCGAGCCGTCCCGGCGCTGAAACGTCGGCGTCCCGGCCGCGCCGTCGGCGGCGACCAGGCCGATGCCGGCGATGATGGCGCGGACGGCCTCGGGGGACATTTCGGCGTTCTTGACGGCGAAGGGGTCGATGGACGGGGGGATGATGTGCACGGCGTCACCGGGGGCCCACGCTGGCACGTGGGCGACGCGGCTGAACACGAACGCGTCAGCAGCGATCAGGAACGGTTGCAAGAAGTCCCAGGTCGCGGCGACCACGTCGTTGGGGTGGTCCACGCCGATGTGGCAGCGCCACACCACCTTGGCGCCGGCGGAGCGGGCGGCAGCGACCATGCCGGCGGTCTGCGGGTCGTGTAGCAGCACCACGTCACCCGGGCGGATCTGAGCCAACAGTTCCTCGGCGTTGGCGTCGGCGACCTCGGCGTAGTGTGCCCGCTCGGCGTCGCCAAGCGCCCCGGTGTCCACGCCGTGCAGCCCGTTGTGCAAGCGCTTGGTGATCGCGTAGAAGCTGGTATCACCTTTGATGACCAGCCAGCGTGTATCGACACCTGCCCCACGGGCGTAGGGCAACAGCGCCGCCAGCATCTCGGCGACTCCCCCTCCGGTGGCGGTCGAGTTGACGTTCCACACGGTGCGCCCCGCGAAGGTGTCGCGGCTCGTGGCGATGAGCGCGCGTAGCGCCTCGCTGCGATCCGCTGCGATCAGCGGTGTGAAGCGCTCGAGATCGGAGACGCCGACGGGGACTTCCTGCAGGTGCACGACCAACTCCGAGGATCAGGCGGTTGCAGCCTTGGCGTGGCTGGCGGCACGGCGGCGGCTGGGTCCGTCCAGGATGACTTTGCGCAGCCGCACGTGGTCCGGGGTCACCTCGGCGCACTCGTCGACCCGGATGAACTCAAGGGCCTGCTCCAATGACAGCGCCCGCGGCGGGATGAGCCGCACGAGCTCATCGCCGGTCGATGACCGCACGTTGGTCAGCTTCTTTTCCTTGGTGGGGTTGACGTCCATGTCCTCGCCGCGGGCGTTCTCCCCGACGATCATCCCCTCGTACACCCCGATACCCGGGCCGATGAACAGCGTGCCGCGCTCCTGCAGGTTGAACAGGGCGTAGGCGGTCGTCGGACCCGTGCGATCGGCCACCAGACTGCCGCTGGGCCGCGTGCGCAGCTCGCCGTGCCACGGCTCGTAGCGGTCGAAGACGTGGTGCAGGATGCCGGTGCCCCGCGTCTCGGTGAGGAACTCGGTACGAAAGCCGATCAGGGCGCGGGCCGGCACCAGGTATTCCATCCGCGCCCAGCCGGCACCGTGGTTGACCATCTGCTCCAGGCGGCCCTTACGCAGCCCGAGCAGCTGGGTGACCACCCCGACGTACTCCTCGGGGGTGTCGATGGCCAGGCGCTCCACCGGCTCGTGGACCGTGCCGTCCACCTCGCGGGTGACCACCTGCGGCTTGCCGACCGTCAGCTCGAAGCCCTCACGGCGCATCATCTCGACGAGCACCGCCAGTTGCAGCTCGCCGCGCCCCTGGACCTCCCAGGTGTCGGGGCGTTCGGTGTCAAGCACCCGCACCGACACGTTACCGATGAGCTCGGCGTCCAGCCGCGCGCGCAGCAGGCGGGCCGTCAGCTTGTTGCCATCCGTCCCGGCCAGCGGCGAGGTGTTGATGCCGATCGTCATGCCCAGACTCGGCTCGTCGACGTGCATGACGGGCAGTGGCCGGGGGTCTGCCGGATCCGACAGGGTCTCGCCGATGGTCACATCGTCCAGACCCGCGATGGCGATGATCTCGCCGGGGCCGGCCTCGTCGACATCGACCCTGCGCACGTCCTCGGTGACCGACAGCTGCGTGACCTTGACCCGCTCGACGGTGCCGTCCACCCGGCACCAGGCGACCGGCCTGCCGCGGTGCAGCCACCCGTGGTGGATGCGGGCCAGGGCCAAGCGCCCGAGGTAGGGCGACGCGTCGAGGTTGGTCACCAGGGCCTGCAGCGGATGCCCCTCGTCGTAGGTGGGGGCGGGAATGTGTGCCAGCAGCGTGGCGAACAAGGGTTGCAGATCACCGTCGCGCATGCCGTCCGCCACCTGGGCGGGGTCCACCTCGGTGGCGGCGACGCCGGCCCGGGCGTTGGCGTAGACGATGGGGAAATCGATCTGCTCCTCGGTGGCGTCGAGGTCCAAGAACAGCTCGTAGACCTCGTCGACGACCTCGGCGATCCGCGCGTCGGGGCGATCGACTTTGTTGATCACCAAGATGATGGGGAGCTTGGCCTCCAAGGCCTTGCGCAGCACGAAGCGGGTCTGTGGCAGCGGGCCCTCGCTGGCGTCGACGAGCAGCAGGACGCCGTCGACCATGGTCAGGCCCCGCTCCACCTCGCCGCCGAAGTCGGCGTGGCCGGGTGTGTCGATGATGTTGATCTTGACGTCGCCGTAGCGCACGGCGGTGTTCTTGGCCAGGATCGTGATGCCCTTCTCACGCTCCAGGTCCATCGAGTCCAACACCCGGACGTTGACGTCCTGGTTGGCGCGGAAGGCGCCGGTCTGCCACAGCATGGCGTCGACCAGCGTGGTCTTGCCGTGGTCGACGTGGGCGACGATCGCCACGTTGCGCAGATCGGTACGGGTAGGCATGCGGAAAGTGCTCCGTTGTACGGGGGAATGCAGCCAGTGTACCGGCGCCCTCACCGGCGCTGGTCCCGCGACTTGGTCAACGCACGCGCGACAAAGTCGCGGGACCCTGTGGGGTCCTGTCCGCGTCGGGCAGGATGCGCGCGTGCACACCCGACGACGCGCCGCCGCTTTCGGCCTGCTGGTCGCCGGCGCCGCGGCCGCGGCCGTGCTGCACTGGTGGGCGGGCTTTGGCTTCCCGCTGCCGTGGGTCGACGAGGCTCACTTTCTGGCGCCGGCCCGCAGCGTCATCGCCCGGGGCACCCTGGCCGCCCCGCAGATCGCCGCGCCCCGCGGTATCTTCTGGATGCCAGACGGCTACTCGGTGCTGGTGGCGCCCATCGCCGGCTCGGTGACGGTCGTGCGGGCGTTCAGCCTGCTGGCGGCCGTGGCATTCGCAGCTTGCCTGCTGGTCGCAGTTGCTAGCGCCCGAGGCGCCGTGGTATGGGTCGGCGCCGCCGCGGCAGCGTGGCTGCTAACCCCGCGCGTGGTGCTGCTGAGCAACGTGGCCCGCATGGAGGCACCGGTCCTGGCTCTGGCGGGCGTCGCGTTGCTGCTGGTCGGCCGCCGGCGATGGGTGGCCGCCCTGGCAGTGGCGGCGTTGGCGCCGCTGGTGCATCCGGTCGGCGCGGTCGTGCTGGCAGCGGTCGCCGTCTGCGCGGCCCGGTTCCGCAACGGTCAGCGCGGACGCTGGGACTTGATCCTGCTGGCCGCGGTGGCGGTCGCCTGGGCCGCCGAGACGGCATGGTTCGCCGGACACGCCGAGTTGGCGGCCCAGCATCTGGCATTCCAGCTGCAGCGCAAGGCCGGCCGCCCGCCGTCGCTGCCGTGGACCCGCGCCTTGCTGTTGGTGGCGGCGACCGCCGGAGCGCTGTGGGCGGCTCGCCGGCGTGACCCCGCCGCCCGCGGGCCGTTGGCGGCCGCTTGCATGCTGATGGCAGGCGGCTTCGTCCTGGTCACCGCTGTCGGCAACGAGCTGTGGTACGAGGCCCTTGGCGGTGCCACGGCCACGCTGCTGGTGGTCGCCGGCACAGCGGCGCTGCTGCCGCTGGCCAGGTCGCCGCTGATGACGGTCGCGGGCGCCATGGTCGGCGTCGTCGTGGCCGCGAGCGGTATCACCGCAACCCTGACAACGCCCTTGTACGGCATGGCCCCCGGTATCGGGCGGACGGGGGAGTGGCGGCAGTTCGCCGCTGATGCCGTGGGTGCCCTCGACCGGCTCGACGCGCGGCTTGACGCACCCGCGACCGTCGTGGTCCACCGCCTATCCGGGATTGGGCCGTGGCTGTACGACCGGCAGTGGCGGCACCTGCGGGTGGTGCAGCCGACCCCGGTGACGCCGGTGGCCGCCGACGACAGCGACTACGTCCTGGCGACACTGGACCGCCGGCCGCTGACCCGTGCGGTGACCAAGGCCGAGTTGCCAGCCGGCGAGCCGGTCCTCTCCCTGCGTTCGAATCAGGGCAGCTTCGAGCTGCGCGTGCATGAAGGGCCGTTCCGTAGCCCCTAGCCCAGCGCCTCGTCGCGCAGCGACAGCGCGCACGCGGTACCCGCACGAGCGCCGTCGGCAGCAGCGACCTGCACGTACTGCAGGCCGGGGGTCACGTCACCGGCGGCGTACACACCCGGCACGCTGGTCCGCCCCTCGTCGTCGACGACGATGCAGCCCTCGTCGACCACCTCGCAGCCGAGGTCCAGCGCCAGTTGGTTGCGCGGCCGGTGCGCGATCGAGAAGAAGGCGAAGGAGCAGTCCAGCAGCCCGCCGTCGCGCAGCCGGACCGCCTGTAACGCGCCCCGTTCGCCGCACAACTCGACGACTTCGTCGGTGAGCACCGCCACGCCCAGGTCGCCGAGGTGTCGGCGATGACGCGAATCGCCCTCGAAGCGGCGCCCGTCAGTGACGACGGTCACCGACGACGCCCACTCCAGCAGCCCTGCGGCGAAGCCGGCGATGTCCGGACTCCAGCCAATCACGACCACTGGCTCGCCCCGTGTCTCGTAGCCATCACAGCTGGGGCAGTGAAAGACCGACCTCCCGTAATGGTCGAAGAACCGGGACACCGACGGAAACTGGTCGGCGACCCCCGTGGCCAGGATCAGGCGGCTGAACGTCATCCGACCGGCTTGCTGGAGCTGCACGGTGAAGGCGTCACCGTCGGCGGTTACCGTCGTTACCCGGTCAGCGACGACGCGCACTGAGTCGTAGCGAGCGAGGTCCCGATGGGCCGCGGCGCGCAATTCGTCCGGCGAGGTGGGATCGTTGCCCAGGTAACCGTGGCTGGAGTCGACCCAGCGGTTGCGGTACTCGCTGCTGTCCACCACGACAGCGGAGCGCCGGTGGCGAGCGAGCCACGTGGCCGCACTCAAACCGGCGGGGCCGCCACCGACGATGGCGACATCAGTGTCGATGCTCATGCGGCAATTATTGGCGGCGGCAGCCGACGGCCTGACTATCCGCGCCGGCTGCCGCACCGTTCGAGCCTAAACGATTTCGCCAGCCGATACGAGTCCTCGGGGGATGGCCCGGCCACCCGACTGGGGAACGCCAGTGTTCACGGACTAACCGGTCCCGCCGGCTACTCCGCGACCGGAGCGCGGCGGTTGCGCCGACGTGGCTGCGAACTCTCCGCCCAGCCTCCGTGCGCGGCGCAGGTGAGGTTGGGGTTGTAGCGAGACAGTCGCGCCGAGCATTGCGGCCGCGCGCAGTGCCGGTCGCTGGCGTACTGGTCGAGCGGCTTGCCGCCGTCCAATGCCATCGCACGTTCGACACGACGCCGGGGGGTTGCACCCTTTGATGTCACGCAGGCCTCCTCTTGAATAAGAGCGGAATGCGCCGACAGGGTCAGGGTCGACTGGTGGGAAAGGAATACCCCCCAAATGGGGTGGACTAACCCCGTGCGCTGCGGGCCGCCAGGGACTCGGCGGCTGCGGGGTTTAGTCGGACGCTGCCGGGGTTGCGGAACGCGGCTTCGTCCAGTGCCGCCACACCCGCGATGGCGGCGCTGTCGGCGCTGTCGGCGCTGTCGGCGCTGTCGGCGAGCGCGCGGCGTTCGTTGCAGCCGAGCCCGGAGGAGCTGGTCGCCGGCATCTCTACATCGTCGTCGGGGAGGTGCGCGGCTCACGGAGCGTTCGAGATTTCGTGGATACACCGCCGCTATCCGCAACGCCATCCTCAACGGTTGGGGCAGATGGTCGGCGGCGAGGGTCAGGGCACGGTCAACAGCCGCCGCAGGCCACAGGTGTCGCTGCGGCGGCATCGTTACAGGTAACCACCCCCCCAGGACCGGCCGTCGTGGGCATCGTCGCCGAGGTCGCCCCTCAGGAGGTCCTCGCCGAGGCTGCCTCACAGCCGGTCGTTGCCGGCCTGTCGAACACCCGGTGCTAGACGGGTCGCCCGCGCAGCAGGTCGTCGCCGGGCCCGCCGAACAGCCGGTCGTCGCCCGGTCCGCCGAACAGCCGGTCAGCGCCCCGCCCGCCACGCAGCCGGTCAGGGCCGAGCCCGCCGCGCAGCCGGTCGTCGCCGCGGCGGCCCAACAGCGGGTCGTGGCCGCCCATCCCGCAAAGCACGTCGTCACCGGCGGTGCCGATCAGCAGGTCGTCGCCTGCGGAGCCGGTGATCGTGCAGCCCGGTGGCGACGTCCGCTTCGCGACGAACACGTCGTAGTTGCCGTTGCTGTCGCCGGGCACCAGAGGTTCGCCGTGTCCTGGAAGGCGACGGTGCGGCCGTCGCCGCTGAGTGCGGGCCCGAGGCTCGGGCCGGCGGCTTGGCTGCCGTCGCGGGCGACGCTGACCCGCCCGGTGCGTCCGGTCGCCCGGTTGTGGACGAACACATCGACGATGCCGTTGCTGTCGCGGGGCACGAGATTGTCCGCAGCGGACCAGAAGGCGACGATGCGGCCGTCGCCGCTGACCGCTGCCGACGAGCTGTTCCCGCCGCTGGCTTGGCTGCCGTCGCTGGCGACGCTGACCCGCCGAGTGCGGCCGGTCACCCGGTTGTGGACGAACACATCCTCGCTTTCGTTGCTGTCGCCCGGCACCAGACTGTCTGCCTCGGAAGTGAAGGCGACGATGCTGCCGTCGCCACTGACCGCCGGCGCCCCGCTGAAGCCCTCGTTCGTTTCGCCGCCGTCGCTGGCGACGCTGGCCCGCTCCACCACATGCCAGTTGCCACCGTGCCTGGCCAGCGCAGCCGACCCCGGCAGCATCGACCACAACGCCACATCCCGATTACAAGCCACCGACGACCCGACATCTGGATCACCCCCACCCGACCTGGTGCCCGCGCCCACCGCGCTGACACCCTGGCAAGTTCACCGTCCCACCCACCACCACAAGAGGCCAATCGATACAGCCTCGCGGTCTTATGCCCCTCCCGGCAAGATGCTCCGCGCCTCCCGCCGTCCCCGGTCCGCGAAGTTCAATAAGGGTGTGCATCTTGCCCGCCGGCGGCTCCGTTGCCGGTGTCCACTGGCTGACTACCGTCGTGGTCTAGACCTCTGAGTTGTTCCGCAGGGAGGGAAGCAAGCCGGTTGACTTGGTGGTACCCGCGTCTCAGTCCAGACGTACCGTCAGCGCACCATGCGGACGCGCACGTTGACCACACTCACCCGATGCTCGATGACCGGTTCGCGCAGCATTGCCAGGTCAGCCTAGTCACGGATGTTGCCGGGTGGGGATTCGCGTTCCTTCTATCACGGGAGTGCCGCGCCGAGGCTTCGATTAGGTCACGCGACCGCAGGTAGCGCAGGCAGGCGCGGACGTCTTGGAAACTGGCGCCTTGCTCACGGAGCCGCTGAGCGACAACGAGATCTCGTCGACCGGGTGCACGGAACCCCCCAAGCGGGTACGTCGGGCGCATGGCCACTGAAGATCTTGACGTCATCCGTGCCGCGCTGGATGAAGCGACCGCCGTGGACGCCAGTCGCATCGACCTCGACCTCGACGACGACGACGACGGTAGCGTGGTGCTGCGTGGAGCGGTCGCCACTGCCGAGGAGGCGTCGGCGGCAGGCCTGGTCGTCGAGGAGTACGCCGACGTCGTCCGCAACCTGCTGTGGGTCGACCCCAACCTGCGCGAAGCCGCCGGTAGCGCCGACGCCGAGCAACCCGCGGTGGGGGACTCCGCCAGCCCGGATGACCCGCAGCGAGCGACCGAGATGGCAACCGGCGAGATGGGTGGCGAGATCGTCACCGATGTGCAGGAGTCGCTAGACGAGAATGTGGCCTGGGAGCCACCAGACGAGCCGGTGATGGTCCCCAGCGCCGGTGAGGAGCGGGGCGCGCTCGACCATCCGGCTGCTGACGTAGCGCCGGCGGACGCTGGCCCGTTGAGCGAGGAAGAGGCGGATGCAGCGACACCTTCCCTGCCGGAGTTGTCACCCGAGGAGCTGGCGCGCAGCGCGCGTCCCGTCCACCACGATCAGGAGGAGCACCACTGATGGACGCCGACAAGGCCCGCGCGCTGCTGACTGAGGAGCGCGAGCGCTTGCGCTCAACCCTGGAGGCCGTCGAGGCCGATGTTGCGGCACAGAATGAATCGGTCGCCGAACTGGCCAACTACGATCAGCATCCGGCCGATGCGGCCAGCGACACGTTCGAGCGGAGCAAGGATCAGGCGATCGGTGACTCGGTGGAGATCAGCCTTGCCGAGGTCGATGCGGCGTTGCAACGCATCGACGAGGGGACGTACGGGCTCTGCAAAGTCGATGGCAAGCCGATCCCCGACGAGCGCCTCGAAGCCGTCCCCGCGACCCGCTACTGCGTCCAGCACCAGCCAGACGGGCCGGCATGACCCGCTAGCACAACATCACGCCGGATTGGCCGAGTGCTCCTGGTCGGTCGATCGTTCCTCGACCGTCGCCGCTTCCGTGGAGCAGACGGGACACAGCGGGAGTGTGGCGTCACCGGCGACAGCATCACCGTAGAACCAGCGGACACAGGTCGCGCAGTACGCCCAGCGGTCTGACATGCCCGATGCCTCCTGGCTCATTGCCCGGTGTCGCGTAACCCGCCTGGGTCTGGGGGAGGCATCGCGACGTCTACTACCGCATGCATGCTAGTCATGCCTGACTGCGGCCGCTGCGCGGCCGTCGGTCGGCCGTCGGTCGCGGATAACTGTCGCGTGGTGCGACGGGCGTGTCAACCGCGCCGACCGGCACACCGAGGCCCGCCATCCAGTTGCAGATGGCGGGCCTGCGGCGGATCGGTGTCGCTCAGCGCCGAGAGTCGTCGTCGACGTCGATCTCCTCGCGGCGGACGTCCTCGGAGACCTGGGTCTCATCGGTGGTGACGTCCTTGTCGAGGCGGATCCGCTCCTTGGGAACGGCCTGCTTGTCCACGACGGGGACCTCTTCGGACAGCGTCATCTCGTGCTCTTCGTCGGAGATGGCTGGTCCCGAGGTGGCGTCGCCAACGTTGGCGTCGGTGATCGGCTCGCGCTCGATGTGGACCTCTTCGCGCTGTACCGGCACGGTCTGGGTCACGTTCTCGGTTACGACGTGCTTGCGCAGGCGGACCTTGCCGGTTTCCTGCTTGCGAGTCCCGACGCGCAGCTCCTCCTCAGAGCGCGTCATCGCGTCGTCGGTCGATGGGCCGCTGGTGTCGTGGCCGGTGTCGGTCGTGCCGGACGTGTCGCCCTGGTCGACCTCGGCCGTCTCCAGCGGGCGGTCGCCGTAGCCGGCGTCGGCGTTCATGTCCGACATGGAGCGGTCCTGCACCTCGCCCGTGGTGGCGTCGGTGCCTGTGGTGTCTGTGACCCCGGTGCCGGTGCCGCCCTCCGGCAGTCCGCTGTCGGAGCTTGCCTCGCTGTAGTCCAGGCCGTAATGGCGGTACAGCTCGGCCTCCTCGGACTGGCTGAGCTCCTTGCCGGCGTCCACGCCTGGGGCGTCTTTGACCTGCTCCTTGTCGAACGACACCTGCAGGTCGTCGCCCTGGCGGCTGGAGCCCTGCAGCGGAACGAAGGTCGAGTGACTGCCGAACATCCCTGTGTTGACCAGCGCCCACTCGGGCTTGTCGGTCTCCTTGTCCAGGTAGATCTCCTCGACCTTGCCGATCTTGTCGCCGTTGAGGTCGATGACCTTCGCCCCGCGGACCTGCGAGATCTCTTCGGTATCCATGTAACCCTCCTGATGTGTGGGATGACCATGTGCCCACGCCTCGGCATGGCCTAACGCCTCTCGCCGATTTTGCGTGAGTGAGGTGAGGATTGCGAGAGTGTGCGACGGGTAGAGGGGCATCCCCGAACAATCTGGAGGTATTGCATGTCTCGTCGCGAGACTGAAGCGACCAACGGCCGGGCCGCCACCGACCGCGAGTACGCGCCGGCCCCCGTGCAGACCGACGGCAACGGTAGCGCCATCGCGGCGTTCGTCCTCGGCTTCATGGCGCTGACCTTCTTCTTTCTGATCTTCACGGGTCCGGCCGCCCTGCTGTTCGGCCTGATCGCCGCCATCTTCGGGTTCGTCGGCATCGGCAAGGCCAAGACGCTCGGCGGCCTGCACAAGGGCCTCGCCGTAAGCGGGCTGATCATGGGCGTGCTCGCGCTGCTGCTAGCCATCGCGGCCATCGTCGGTGGCCTGTCGCTGGCCAACAACCCGCAGATCCAGCAACAGTTCCAAAACCTGCTCAACGACGCGCAGAGCGCCACCTCCTAGACCACCACCTCCTAGACCACCACCTCCTAGACCACCACGGGGAGGGGCTCGGCCTTGGAGCCGAGCTCCTTTCGCGCGGTCGCGACCAGCCTCGGCTGGCTCGATCTCGGCTGGCTCGATCTTTCACATGTGAGGAGAACGCCATGGAGTACACGCACCTGGGCCGCACCGGCCTATCCGTCAGCCGCCTGTGCCTCGGCACCATGAACTTCGGCCCGGAGACCTCGGAGAACGACTCCCACGCCATCATGGACACCGCCCACGAGCGCGGGATCAACTTCTTCGACACCGCCAACGTCTACGGCTGGAAGCAGGGCGAGGGCATCACCGAGCAGATCGTCGGGCGCTGGTTCGCAAAGGGCGGTGGCCGGCGGGACAAGACGGTGCTGGCGACCAAGCTGTATGGCTCGATGAGCGACTGGCCCAACGACACCCACCTGTCGGCACTGAACATCCGGCGCGCCTGTGACGCGTCGCTCAAGCGCCTCCAGACCGACCACATCGACCTGTACCAGATGCACCACATCGACCGGTACACCCCGTGGGAGGAGATTTGGCAGGCGATGGAGGTGCTCGTTGCCCAGGGCAAGATCGTCTACGTCGGCTCGTCGAACTTCGCCGGGTGGAACATCGCGCAGGCACAGGAGGCGGCCAAGGCCCGTCATTTCGTCGGACTGGTCAGCGAGCAGTCCCTGTACAACCTGTCCGAGCGCAGCGTCGAGCTGGAAGTCGCACCGGCTTGCCGGGCCTATGGCCTCGGCCTGATTCCCTGGTCACCGCTGGGTGGAGGACTGCTGGGCGGCATCCTGCGCAAACAGCGAGAGGGGCGGTCAGCGTCCGACCGGATGCAGGAGCGGCTGGCGGAGCGGCGCGCGGACGTCGAGGCCTACGAGGCGTTCTGCGACGAGCTGAGCGAGCAGCCGTCCGACGTCGGCCTGGCCTGGCTGCTGCACCAGCCCGTCGTCACCGCGCCGATCATCGGGCCGCGGACGCTGCAGCAGCTGGAAGGTGCGCAGCGGGCGCTGGAGATCACCCTCGACGACAAGGCGCTGGCGCGGCTGGACGAGTTGTTCCCCGGTCCGGGCGACCAGGCTCCCGAGGCCTACGCCTGGTGACTGTGTGCTGGCGGGACCGGGTGGGCTGCCGCCGGCATCATTCCATCGCCGCCTCGCCGCGCAGAAACTGGCTGTACCGCTGTGCCGAGCTCGTCACAATCCGCTGTGCGTCCTGACGCAGGACAGGCTCCCACCAGCCACCGTAGATGCGATCGAACCGGTAGGGCCGTACCGCGTCGACGACGCCGCGGACGGAACGCTCGCTCAGTGGCAGCCGGTTCGGCGCACTCCAAACGAAGGTGACACGGTCCTCGCCAGGGGTCACGAAGATGGTGTCGCCGCTCAACAGCGCACCGCAGCCCCCGGCCCCATCGGCCCAGTGCACGACGGCGCTGCCGGGGAAGTGCCCACCGCACTGGACCAGGGTGACGCCGGGCAGTACCCGCAGGGAACCTGACCAGGTCCGAACGGCCGGATCCGGGCGGGTGAGCCAGGCGGCGTCAGCCTCGGGCAGCAGGATCTCGGCGGCGAACGCCTGGCTCCACTGCGTGATCGCGCCGTAGAAGTGGGGGTGGCTGGCGCTGACCGCGCGCAACCCGCCCATGTCCCTGACCTGTGCGAGGGCTTGCTCGTCGAGGAAGCCGGGCGGATCCCACAGGAGGTTGCCCTGCGGCGTACGGATCAGCAGCGCCCGCTGGCCGATACCGACCGGCGGGTCCACCCCGATCCCGGTCAGGTTCGGTTCCACCTCGCGAATGTCGCTGCGATGCCCTCCCGCACTCAACTCCTCGAATGTCGTCCATCGCTGCCCGCTCGGCGGCACCCATTGGCGTTCGTCTGCGCAGATCACACAGACGGCGGGCGCTGTCGCGGCCTCCGGGTAGTGGTTGCCGCAGGTCGCACAGATCCAGACCGGCACGGTCACCCCGCGCTCGCCGGGGCTCGTCATTCCTGTGATTGTGTGGTGGGCGGTACTGGGCTCGAACCAGTGACCTCTTGCTTGTCGAGCAAGCGCTCTCCCAACTGAGCTAACCGCCCTCGGGCGCGCAGGATAGCGCAGGCGCTTCTGCGGCCGCCACGCGCCGCCGGGCGCTGCTTGCGCGCTAGCCTCGGCGTCATGGACTTGTTGCCGCAGACCTATCTCGGCCCCACGGGCCTCGTCGTCAGCCGCCTGTGCCTAGGCACGATGACCTTCGGCGACGCCGCCGACCTCGACGGTTCGCGGGCGATCGTGGAGCGGTTCCGCGAAGCTGGCGGGACGTTCTTCGACACCGCCGACGTCTACACCGACGGCCGCAGCGAGCAGCTGCTCGGCAAGATCCTCGGCGACGACCGCGACGACGTGGTGATCGCCACCAAGGCCTACGGCGCCAAGGGCGACGGCCCCAACGACCGTTCGGCCTCCCGCCGGCACCTGCTGCAGGCCGTCGAGGCGAGCCTGGACCGCCTCGGGACCGACTACATCGATCTGTACCAGCTTCACCGCTTCGACGACACCACCCCGCTCGAGGAGACGCTGTCGACCCTGGAGGACCTGGTGCGGTCCGGCAAGGTACTGCACGTCGGCATTTCCAACTTCACCGGCTGGCAGCTCGAGCGTGCGGTGCGCATGCAGGAAATGGCCGGCTACGACCGCTTCGTCAGCCTGCAGCCGCAGTACTCGCTGGTCGAGCGCAAGATCGAGCTGGAGACGCTGCCGGCCTCCCGCGCCAACAGCCTTTCCGTCCTCGCCTGGTCTCCACTGGCCGCGGGCTTTCTGGCCGGCAAGTACGAGCGCGGCCAGTCCGGTGAGGGCAAGGGCCGCTTCGCCCAGTGGCTGGACGGCATGTCCGAGCAGGGATGGCAGACCCTGGACGTCGTGCGTGAGGTCGCCGGCGCCCACGACGCCGAGCCCGCCACCGTCGCCATTGCCTGGTTGCTGGCCCGCCCCGACGTCATCCCCATCATCGGGGCAACCCGTGCCGAGCAGCTCGAGCCCAGCCTGGCCGCGGCGGCGCTGGAACTGACCGACCAGGACCTGCAGCGCCTCGACCAGGTCAGCGCCGTCGAACAGGGTTACCCCTACGACTTCGCGCCGCAGTCCGGGCGTCCCGAGCGTCGGCTGGCGTGAGCCGGACCCCTCGCGAGCTGCTGGAAAGTGTGCGTACCATCGCCGTGGTTGGTTGCTCGACGCAGCCGCACAAGGCGGCCCACCGGATCCCCGCGATCCTGCAAGCCGCCGGCTACCGCGTCATCCCGGTGCATCGCACCGCCTCGCAGATCCTCGGCGAGCCGGCCTACCCGACCCTGGCCGACATCGGCCAGCCGGTCGACCTGGTAGACGTGTTCCGACCCGGCGCGGAGTGCGCCGGCGTCGCGCGACAAGCCGTTGATATCGGCGCGCCGGCGTTGTGGCTGCAGCTCGGCATCAGCTCACCCGAGGCCCGCCAGATCGCCGAGAGCGCGGGCATGGACTACGTGGAGAACGACTGCACCGGTGCCAGGGTGCAGGTATGGGGGCTACGCGCCCCGCAGTGACGACGCCGGCGCATCCGCGTCGGGGAAGGAACTGTTGGCGCCACGGCGGCGTCTGACCCTCAGACGAACGCAGAGGAGCGATGGTGGGCAAGCGCTACCTGGTCGCCGCCGTCTTGGCGGTGGAAGTGCTGGCATTGCTGGTCACCTTTGGCGACGAGGTGCTGATCTCCCTCGGCATCGTCACGCCACCCGGTGATTCCAGCAGCCTCATGGCGGGGGCTGAGCTGCTGCCGGTCGTCATCGTCTTACTGGCAGTGACTGCCGTCGTACTCGCCTGGCGTCGCCACGGCAAGATCGCGCGCGGTTTCGTGATCGGCACCGTGCTGTGGCACGTGGCGGTCGCGGTCTACCTCGTCACCGTCCTCGTCGCGGTTGACGGGCTTGATCGCGCCGATCCGTCGCTGTGGCAAGCGCTCGCCATCAGCGCGGCCGCATTCGCCCTGGCAGCCGCCGTGGCGACGGCCTACCGCAGTGAATGGCGGGTCAGACGTTGAAGAGGAACCGCGGCCCGGGTCTCCCGACCAGCGGGAAGGCCGCATTGTCGCTGGTTCAACGTCTGAACGCCCCCTGGTTCAACGTCTGAACGTCCCCATTGGGTTGACGCGGATTGCCGCACCCCGACGGGCTGGCGGGATGTGATCTGTTCGGTCAGGAGGCAGCTTCTGGTGCGTCGAGGAAGGTGGTCACGACGTCCAGAACCAGCGCGGTGCGGCTCAACCCGAAGAAGTGCGTCGTTCCGGGGAACACCGCCAGCTGCGAGGCCGGGACACCGACGAAGTCGCCGTTGACGTCGCCACCGCGCAGCCGGAGAAAGCGGACGGCATGCTCCAGGGTGACCATGTCGCAGTCACCCACGGTGATCAACGTGGGAGCGGCGATCCCCTTGATCTCGGCGTCAGACCAGCCGGTGAAGCCCTCGTCGAACGTCCCCAGCTTGTGGAGCAAATCCTGCAGCTGGTGGGGGTTGGGCGACTTGGCCAGGTAGTCCTGCTCCATCGGGGTGCCGGCGATCATGTCGACCGTCAGTTCGCCGACCGCCTCCGCGTTCTCGGACCGGTCACCGTTTGGGTGGAACGACGCGGACGACACGATCAGCTTACGGAGCAGTCCCGGGTGCTTGATCGCCAGGTACAGCGCCACCCCGCCACCCACGCTGAAGCCGAACACGTCGACCTGCGGGG
>JACCTL010000087.1 GCA_013812395.1 Euzebyaceae bacterium | reverse complement strand
GGCGGTGTCGGCGGCAACGCGGTGGGGTATGTCGGTCGCAGCCCGACGACACCGAGGAGGTGCGCCATGGGGGGCGACCCAACCGACGATGACGACGCCGCGCAGGACGGCCATGGCCCGCGCGCCGAGGCCGACGACGCCACCCAGGCGGACGCGGGCCTGGACGGCGGGGCAGGCGCGACGCCGGATGACGCGACAGTCCAGCCGCTGGCAACCGAACCGCTCGAGGACCCCGACGACGCCGCCTGAGGTGGCCGGCTCGTCGGCCTCTACCCCGTGAGCAGCGCCCCGCCCACGTCCATGCCCAGTTGCACGGGCTCAGCGGATGGCGTGGTGGACGGCGACGATGCCGCCCGTCAGCCGCTTCCAGCGGACATCCCGCCATCCTGCCTGGCTGAACAGCCGCGCTAACCGCTCGGTGTCGGGCCAGGCCTGGATGCTGGCGGCGAGGTAGCGGTAGGCGGCGGGGTCGCTGGTCAGCAGTTTGGCGGCAGCGGGAAGGGCGCCGACCAGGTAGCGCAGGTAGACCTGGCGAAACGGCGGCCATGTCGGCTGGCTGAACTCCAGCACCACCGCCCGTCCCCCGGGGCGCACGACACGCGCCAGCTCGCGCAGGCCGGCGACGGTGTCGGGCAGGTTGCGCAGCCCAAAGGCGATCGTCGCCGCCGACACGGAGGCGTCGGCCAGCGGCAGGTGCAGCCCATCGCCGGTGCACCACAGCACTCGCGGAGCTGGCCGACTCGGCCGATCCTCTCGACTCGGCCGACTCTGCCTGGCGCGATGAGCACCGGTCAACAGCATCTGCCAACTGAAGTCGAGCGCGATCACGCTGGCGCCGCTGGAGGCCAGCTCGTGGGCCAGCGCTCCGGTGCCGCTGGCGACGTCGAGGATGAGCTCGCCCGGCTGCGGCGCGGTGGCGGCCCGGGCCACCCTTCGCCAGTGACGGTCCTGCCCCAGCGAGAAGATCGTGTTGGCCAGGTCGTAGCGAGGTGCCACACGATCGAACATCGCCTGGACCAGCGCTGCGTCCTTGTCGGCGGTCGGCCGAGGGTCGGGCAGGCCGGTCATGCTCGCCAGCTGTCGTCGTCCAACTCGGGCCAGGGCTGGTCGCAGGAAGCCCGTCGCGCCACCCGCACACCTGCGCGGACCGTCAGCACCTGGCGGCCGGCGCCGTGGCTGATCAGGTCGGCCCAGACCGTGGCCGGCGAGGTGGCCAGCTCCACGCCGACCAGATCTGCCCGCCGGCCCGTGGCCAGCACACCGGACTGCTCACCCCAACCCATCGCGGCGGCACCGTCCATCGTGGCCAGCCGCACGGCCGCCTCGGGCAGCGACAGCTGGCCGTCCCGGTGCGGCCAGGCGTCCAGGCCTCGCTGCCTGGCCAGGCTCACCCAGGCCGCGCCCTCGGCGAGCACGTCGAGGTCGCCGACGGCGGCGGGCGATTCGGTTCCCAGCGCCAACGGTGTGCCGGCGGCGGCGAACCGCTCCAGCGGCGCCTGGCCCGCCTGTAGCTGCGCGTCGGCGCGCGGGCAGCACGCCACCGCGATCCCGCGCCTGGCCAACAGCGCTGCCTCGGTAGCGTCGGTGACCACGGCGTGTGCCAGCGTCGTGCGATCGGTAAGAGCCCCGAGCCGCTCGAGGTAGGTCACGCCGCCGGTGCCCGCTGCGGCGTCGAGCCACTCGAAGGACATCCCGGCGGCACGTGCGTCATCGGCCAGGGGGCCATGGCCGTCGCGGACGGCGGTGATCTCCTCCTGGGTCTCGGCACAATGCAGATGGAGCGGGACGTCCTTGCGCTTGGCGAGGTCGGCTAGGGCCTGCAGGACGCCGGCGCCCACCGCCGCTGGGCTATGCGGCGCGATCCCGACGCGACGACCTTCAGCTGGCAGGCCGAGGACCGACGACAGCTGCTCGGTCACCGCGTCGTGACTGTCATGGTCGACCATCGCCACCTGCACCCAGGAGTCACCGACCAGCCCCGCACGACAGGCTGCCGGGACCGCCGGCCCGCGCGTCACGACGTCGCCAAGGGCGGTGGTGCCGGCCCGCAGCGACGACAACACCCCTCGGTGGGCGGATCGACCCCAGCGCTCCGGCGGCCAGGTCGCCAGCAGGCCAGCCAGTGCCCGGGTCCAGGCTATGTGGCGACGGTTGTGAGCCAGCACGGCCGCGTCGGTGTGCTCCAGATGGGTGTGCGCGTTGACCAGGCCGGGGAGCAACACGCCGTCCACCCGGTGCTCCCGCCCGGCGCTGGGACGCAGCGTCGCCGCCTGCCCCACCTCGGCGATCAATCCGTCGACGACCAGCACGCCGCCGTCGCCGAACGCGGGCCGGCTCATCGGACAGACGACATCGGCGCTGTACAGGACGGCGGCCACGCCGGCGAGTGTAGGCGGGCTTGCCGACGCTCAAGACCTGGTGCGTGCGTGCCGACGCTTACCGGTGCAGTGTCTTCTGGTGAAGGGGTGTTGGCATGAGGTTTCGGCGGTCGCCGCGCGGCGGCGCGGTCCACTCTGATGGCGGCAATGACCTGCCGATCTGCGATATGTGCGGCATGGCAGGGCCCGTAGACCTCAGTGGCCACTGCTTGCTGGGCCACTACGTGGGCGTCGCGTCGCAGGAGACCGAGCCACTGGGCGACGACGGAGCAGACGGCGGACACCCGCCGCTGGCGGATGAGGCCACCGATGCCGAGCCCGCCTATCAGCCCCATGACGACATCCTGTCGTGGCAGGACCTCAGCGGCGATGCCGAGCGGGTCTCACCGGCCGCCACCACAGCGGGCGCCACACCCCCACCGGAACCGGCACCCTCGCCAACTACCAAGGCCCTGGACGAGCTGCTGGCTTGGGACGATGCGGCCCCGGCGTCATCGACGCTGAACTACGCGGCCGAGGAACCGGCCGCTGCGCCGGACACATCGCCGCATGACGAGGTCACACCCGCAGCGGATCACTCCACGGGTGTCGACCACCAAGAAGGCCTTGATGCTGATGGCCGGACGGATGTCGACCACGAACAAGACGCGGTGCCTGATGACGGCGATGACGCAGAAGACGAGCGGCACGTGCGCCGAAGGGTCGCCAGCATCGCCGGCGCCACCGCTGCCCTCACGGTGATCGCCGTGGGTGCCGTGCTGGTGCTGCCCTTCTAACGACGGGGCGTTCACCTTCCGAGGTCCGCGCGCCTGGCCCGTTAGTTGGCGACTGCCAGGCACAGGCGTTTCGTAGAATCGGCCTCATCGTCCAAGGCTGATGCTTGGTGGTGGTCAACTACACCTGAAGCCCATGTCCGAGCGCGCGAAGGCACCCACATGAGCTCGCCCGTCGTCTTCGAGGATGGCCGTTACAACGGTCGCACTCTGCGCGACTGGCTTCCGGAGGTCGTTGACCGCATCGTCGCCGAGTTCGACCCCGTCAAGATCATCCTGTTCGGTTCCCTCTCACGCGGCGACGAGGACCGCGACAGCGACATCGACCTGCTGGTGATCCTGCCGCAGGTCGATGACAAGCTTGAGGATGACTGCGCTGCGACGCGCCACAACTGACGCCCCCGTCCCCAAGGACTTCATCGTCAGCGATCCCGAGGAGCTCGAACGGCTGGTTGATGTCGTCGGCTACATCTACCGGCCGGCGTTGCGCCACGGCAAGGTGCTGTATGAGCGCTAGCGGCCTGCGCCCTTGCGCAACAGGCTGTCGAGAAGTGCCTGAAGTCGGTGTTGCTGCTGAAGGGCCGGGCGTTTCCTCGCCGCAGTACGAAAGGATCTCGTTGATCGGGAGGCGTAGGGCTCGCCGATGACGCGCCCAACCGGGCGTGTGATGGACCCTGCACCTCTGGGGGCGGAACGTCGATGTGGTCGGGAAAGACTTGACTCGGGTGGCCGGGACGCTATGAGCGTTCACTCGTACAGTGGGGGTCGTGCGATACCGAGTCGACGATCTGGCGGCCCGCTGTGATGTCAGCGTGGACACCGTCCGTTACTACCAGGCCAAGGGG
>JACCTL010000078.1 GCA_013812395.1 Euzebyaceae bacterium | reverse complement strand
CAGGGCGGCAGCGGCCGCCATCCCGACGGCGCCGCGGACGCGGACCAGCGGCCGCCGCCAGGCCGGCACGGACGCCAACAACCCCTTGTCCAACCGCTCGGCGGCGTCCTCGGAGGCTGCCACCGATTCGGGTGGCAGTGCCGTGGCGTAGCGCGCCCGGACCGTCGCGGCGGCCAGGACCTTGACTGCCTGCGACGCCGAGTCGCCGGGTGTCCGTCGCGCGAGGCGTTCGAGGTACTCATGGTCGGTCTCTGACTGCGCCGGCGCCAGCCCAAGGCCGCGACCGGCGCGCTCCGCGTGGCTGCGGGCACGCAGCACCCGCTGTGCTGGCGGCAGTGTCTGGCCCCGCCCGCGCGCGGCGACCGTGCTGGCGGCCAGGACGGCGACGCCTAGCAGTCCCAGCCCGATGAGCACCAGCGTCCGCCCTGGCCTGCCGCTGCCGCCACTGCCCGCGGCTTCGGCGGGAGGAGTCGCGGCGGTGGTGTTGCGGTCCAGTGGCTCCTCGGGAACGAGGTCGGCTCGCTCCTCGCCGGGAATCAGGCGCTCGACGTCACCGGCGCCGCCCTGCGCGGCGGTGATGCTGGGTGCCAGGTTCGCCACCGAGGGCACCAGCACGTTGCCGTCGCTGCGCGGCGTCGGCTCGAACGTCACCCATCCCAAGCCGGGGAACAACACCTCGACCCAGGCGTGGGCGTTGGCGTTGGTGACGGCGTAGGTGCGCTCCTCGGGATTGACCAGTTCCCCCGGGGTGTAGCCGACCGCGACCCGGGCGGGAATGTTCAGCGAGCGCAACATGACCGCCATCGTCCCGGCGTACTGCTCGCAGTAGCCGACCCGGTTGCTGATGAACGCCTCCATTGCCTGACCGCTGTGGCCCTGCGGCGGCTGGGTCGAGTACTCCCAGGAGCGCAGCTCGTTCTGGATCGCCAGCGCCTGGCGGAAGGGCGTGTCGGCGCCGGCCTCGTCGACGATCTGGCGGGCCAGGGCCGGCACCGCCGGCGGGACGTTGGCGGGCAGCTGGGTCAACGCGCCGTCGGGCGAGAACGACCGCGCCGCGTCCAGCTGTTGGGCATCGGGCGAGGGCAAGGCCGCCGATACGGTGTAGCTGTCGCCGGCCTCCAGCGTTGTCCCCTGGTCCAAGGTGATCGTGGACAGTGACTGGTCGTACTGGAAGGCGTCCGCCGCCTGTCCGCTGACCGACAGCGCCTGATAGGGCGCCGGCACCAGGACCGCCTGCGGCAGGTCGACCACCTCCACATCCACGTTGACCTGCGCGGCGGGCCCGATACCGACCTCGAATGGCACGTCGCTGTTCAGCGGCGCCCCGTCGATGCCCTCGTTGGTCCACTCCTCGTTCTCGCCGTAGACATCCAGCGACGTCACCCGCAGGTACACCGGCCGGTCGCTGCTCACCCGCAGCACCGGCCCGGTGTCTTGGGCCACCAGGCGCGTGCGGATGTCCACGATGGGGTTGGAGGTCAGGGTGGTCCCGCTGCCGCCACGCAGCTCGTACCAAGGGGGCTGCCCGAAGCCGGGCAGGAAGCCGGCCAGCGCAGCCCCCGCGACGATGGCGACCAGGGCGATGGCGCTGCCGCCCGGCAGCAATGTGGCCGCGCCGCGCCGGCTGCGACCGCCAACCCAGGTGCCCCAGCGCCCCAGGTCGTTGCCGGCGAAAGCCAGCAGCAGCGCGGCCGCAGCCGCCAGGAAGGGCACCGTCCACCGCCAGGCGGCCGACGATTCCGGCGCCAGCGTCAGCGGCACCACCCACAGCACCAGCGCCATGACCGTCGCCTTGAGGGGCGCCGCCAGCCGGCCCACCATCCCCTCGACGGCGTGCGCGACCGCCCAGACCCCGGTGATGGTGATGAAGACCAGACTCGGCTCGGCGAAGGCCGGCGCCGGTCGCAGGCGCATCAGCTCCAGCCCTCGCTGCCACAGCGCCACCGCTTCCTCCAGAGTGGCCAGGGTCGGCAGCAACCCCAGCGCCAGGGTGTCGGCGAAGAAGGCGAACGAGCAGAACACCACCCAGCCGAGGATGCTGACACTCAGGCCGCTGATCGGATCCAGCCCGTAGCGCCGGGCGCCATAGGACAGCCCGGCGGACAGCAGCGCCGCCGCCAGCACGGGCCCCAAGAAGGCCAGCCCCACGAACACCCGTGTCAGCGGCAGGCAAGCCGTCACCAGCAGCGCCAGCGTCGCGAGGAACGTCAGCAGTTGCGCGTCAGCCGAGGAGCCGGAGTCCGGCGCGGGCGCCGGCCCGCGGGCGGGGGGCTGTGACGGCGCCGACTGACTGTCGCGGCGAGCGGGCGCGGGCTGGAGGGTCGTGCTGATGGGATTACCTTCCGCTGGCTTGTGGCTGGTAGGCGCTGGCGCGAGGACGCCCGCCGGTCAGCAGTCGCCAGCGGTCGCCCAGCGCCTGCGACGGTGTGATCGTCGTGGCCTTCCAGCCACCGGCGCGCAGCAGCCCCGCCATCGACTCGGCGCGATCGCGGCCGCCGTAGCCGGTGCCGCTGTGGACGACGAACGCGGCGCGGGCGCTGAAGGCACGCCCCGCTTGCAACAGCGCCCTGGTGTCGGCCGAGCGGGCCACGGGCTCGTCGCCGGGCGGCGGCGCGACGACGGCCATCAGCAACCCCTCGCTGGCGGTGCCGCGAAGCCCCCGCAGCGTCGGGGAGAGCCCAGCCACGCGGGTCGGGGCGAGCTCGGCGAGCCGGTCGAGGTGTGCCTGCCATCCGGCGACGGGCGGCATGCGCTGGTCTGCCTCGGTCACCAGCCGCAACTGGTAGCCGTCGTCGGCGAGATGCCACACCAGGCTGGCCGCGACCGAGATCGCTTTCTCCAGCGGCGAGTCGGGCCCGATATCGCGGTGGGCGCCGTGGCGTGTGTCGCACAGCACCGTCGCCTCGACCTGCCAGGGCTGCTCTTGCTGGCGGACCATCAGCGTCTGGCGGTGAGCGGTGGACGGCCAGTGCACCTGCCGCAGGTCGTCGCCCGTAACGTACTCGCGCATGGTGTAGAACTCGTCGCCGGTGGTGAACAGCCGGCGCAGATCGCTGGCTCCCGAGCCCAGCTGCGCCCCCAGGCCGACGCCCTCGCCGAGCGGTTCGATGCGCGGGTAGACCACCACCTCGTCGATCCCCTTGTAGCGACGGACCCGCTGCGTCAGTCCGAACGGGTCACGGACACGCACGCGCAGCGGACCGACGGGGTAGCGGCCACGCGCGCGGCCGTGCAGGCCGTAGCGCAGCGAGGCGGTCCGCCCGGCGCCTAGCCCAGGGATGACGAACCGGGGCTGGTCGGCCAGCGCACGGTGAGAGCTGTCCTCCACCAGCAGCAACGACGCCGGGAAGTGGGCGTCGTTGCGTAGCTCGATGACTGCCTTGCCGGTGCCGCCCTGCAGGATGCGATCCTGCGTGACGCTGCGGCGTACGGCGATGGTGGCGGTGGACAGGCGCACCGCCACGGCCCCGACCACGACCAGCAACCCCGTGGCGGCGGCGACCACGTACAGCTCCGGCACGCCCAGGAAGCGGCCGATCGCCCACAGCAGCACCGCTCCAGCCAGCAGCCCGGCGCCACGGCGAGTCAGCATCGACTACGCCCCCGCTCGCGGCTGCGGCCCGGATTCCGCGGGGATGGGCACAAATCCCAGCAGCTCGTCGAGCACGTCGGCTGGGCTGTGGTCGGACATCTGAGCCTCTGGCGTGAGGATCAGACGGTGGGCCAGCAGCGGCTGCACCAGCGCCTTGACGTCGTCGGGGATGACGAAGTCGCGCCCTTGTGCCGCGGCGTAGGCGCGCGACGCGCGCAGCAGTGCCAGGCAGGCCCTGGGGGAGCCGCCCAGCTCCACCGCGGGATGGACGCGGGTGGCGCGCACCAGGTCGACGATGTACCGCCGCAGCGGTCCGGCGGCGTGCAACCCCTTGACGGTCTCGACGAGGGCCGCGATCTGCTGGGCGTCGGCGACCGGCTGCAGGCTGGCGACACGGTCACCGCGGCCGTGCACCTCGAGCACCTCCATCTCGGCTTCCACGCCGGGGTAACCAATGCTCAGGCGCATCATGAACCGGTCGCGCTGCGCCTCAGGCAGGGGATAGGTCCCTTCCAGCTCGATGGGGTTCTGCGTCGCGATCACCATGAACGGCACCCCCAGCTCGTGGGTGGTGCCGTCCACGCTGACCGTGCGCTCCTCCATCGACTCCAGCAGCGCGGACTGAGTCTTTGGACCGGCACGGTTGATCTCGTCACCCAGCACGATGTTGGCGAAGACCGCCCCCGGCTTGAACTCGAAGTCGCCGTGCTCCTGGTTGTAGACGGTCACCCCGGTGATGTCGCTGGGCAGCAGGTCGGGCGTGAACTGCACGCGCCGGACGCTGCAGGCGATCGACCGGCCGATGGCCTTGGCCAGCAGCGTCTTGCCGACGCCGGGAACGTCTTCGATGAGCAGGTGACCCTCGGCCAGCAGGGCGACCAGGGCGAGGCGCACGACCTCGGCCTTGCCCTCCAGCACGGTCTCGACGTTGGCGGCGATCCGTGCGAACGAGTCGGCCAGTGCCTGCACCGACACCCCGTCCTCTGGCCTGGTCGCCACTGGCCGAATCCCTTGTCGAAAGGTCTGATCGCCGATGTTGCGCGCGGCGGGCCAGTGTAGCCACGCGCAAGGTTGCACCACGCCGCGCCACGCCGCGCCACGCCGGGCCACTGCGCACACCGCCCCGCGGCAGGCAATACCGGCCTGCGCAGCGGGTGCACACACGCGCGGACTTTGGTCCCT
Source organism: Euzebyaceae bacterium (assembly GCA_013812395.1). GTDB lineage: Bacteria > Actinomycetota > Nitriliruptoria > Euzebyales > Egibacteraceae > JACCTL01. The sequence goes on along the minus strand of JACCTL010000078.1, from coordinate 906 downwards.
ATACTTCCGCGCCATCCAGGGGGTAGCCGCAGCCGCTGCGTTTTCGGTACTTGTGCAACGGTGGCCATCCGGGTTCAGCCGGTGTGCGACTCGACCCACCGGCCAGGTCGAGCAGGAGGAAACGGATGCGTCCCGACAACAAGTTCAGCCGGCTGCGTTGGTTGGCGGTGATGGCTGTGCTGGCCATGGTCGCGGCGGCCTGTGGCGGCTCGCCGAGCGGTACCAGCAGTGAGGCCGGCGGCAGCGAAGCCGGCGGCAGCGAAGCCGGCGGCAGCGAGGCGGGGGGCAGCGAGGCCGGCGGCAGCGAGCAGGCCGCAGGTGGCGAGGCGACCGAGACCATGGTGTTCGGCACGTCGGCCGACCCGGTCATCCTCGACGGTGCGTTGGTGTCCGACGGTGAGTCGCTGCGCGCCATCGACCAGATGTTCGAAGGGCTGGTGACCCTGGCACCGGGCGGGACCGACGTGGTTCCGGGCCTGGCCACCGACTGGGAGGTCTCCGACAACGGCCAGGCATACACGTTCACCCTGCAAGAGGGGGTGACATTCCACGACGGCGAGCCATTCAACGCCGACGCGGTCTGCTTCAACTTCGACCGCTGGTACAACTTCGAGGGCTCCTTCCAGAACCCGGCGGCGACCTACTACTGGCAGACGGTGTTCGGCGGCTTCGCCGAAACCGATCCCGACAGCGGCGCCCCCGAGGACTCGCTGTTCGACTCCTGCGAGGCCACCTCCGACACCGAGGTGACGATCAACCTCACCAAGCCGTCCTCGTCGTTCCTGCCGGCCATGGCGCTGACCAACTTCACGATGGCCAGTCCCGCCGCGCTGGAGCAGTACAAGGCCGACGAGGGGCGGGTGAACGCCGAGGGCATCTTCAACGCCAGCGGCACCTACGGCACGG
>JACCTL010000035.1 GCA_013812395.1 Euzebyaceae bacterium | reverse complement strand
CGGCAGCCTGCTGCGGAGTGGTCGGACTCAAGACCACCTTTGGTCTGGTTCCCGTCGATGGGGTCCAACCGCTGGCACCGAGCCTTGACACGGTCGGCCCAATGGCCCGCGACGTCGCCACGACAGCCCGGCTGCTCGCCGCCTTGCTGGAACGCCAGCCGGGCTGCGGCGACCCTGCCCCGCCGCCCACACTGTGCATCGGCGTACCGCTGCAGGTCCGCCGCAGCCGCCTCGATGCCGAGGTGCGATCGGTCTGGTACCACGTCCTGGACGCCGCGGCCGCGGCCGGAGCCCAGGTCACCGATGTCGATCTGCCGGCCCTGACCGAATCCTGTTTGGCCAACGGCCGGCTCCTGGCAGCCGAGGCGTCGCGGACGCATGCTCGGGCCTTCGCGGCCACACCACAGCGCTTCCCGGCCGACGTCCGCGAGCGCCTGGCAGGCGCGCACGCGCTGGACAGCACGCCGGTGTGGGCGGCTCGCCGGGTCCGCGCCGAGCTGTCCGATCAGCTGGGGCGGGCTTTGGACACGATCGACGTGCTGGTCACGCCGACATTGCCGTGCCGGATCCCTCGGGTGGGTGTCGACCCGGTGGTCGTCGACGGCCAGCGTGAGCGTTTGGTCTCGGCGATGACCAGGGGCACGAACAGCTGGAACCTTGTGGGCGTTCCCGCAGGGTCGGTGCCCGCAGGGTGCGACGGCGACGGCGGACCCGTGGCTGTCCAGGTGGTGGGCCCCGAGCACGCCGAGGCCACGGTGCTGGGCGCGATGGCGTTCATCGAGGATCTGTGCGGCGGCCCGTGGCCGGCTGTTCCCAGCCGCGTCAGCTGAGCGGCGGTGGCTCGCCCGCCGCCAGGTCGGTGGGGCGACGCAACACCAGAATGGCGCAATCGTCGGTGGTGTTCCCACCGGTCCATGCCTGCACCGCCTCCCAGACACCGTCGGCCATGTCCTGCGCGTCGGTGTCGACCAGGCCGGTCAGGACCTGTTCGAGCCCTTCGATGCCCAACAGCGCCCGGCCGTCGTCGTGGCCGTTGCGGGCCTCGGTGACCCCGTCGGTGTAGAGCACCAGACTCTGCCCTGGGCCGAGGACGAAGTCATGCTCGTCGTAGGTCGAGTCGCTCAACATCCCGATCGGCACGTCGGGTGGTAGGGCGAGGACCTCAACACCATCCGGACCGACCAGCATCGGCGGCGGATGACCGGCCAGCGACAACGCGATGGTCCATGTGACCGGGTCGATGCGCGCGTAGGCCATGGTCATGAAGCGATCGGGGGCTGTCTGCGTCCCGACGATGCCGTTCATCATCGTCATGACCAGGTTGGGCGTTGTCCCTCGCAGCGCGTACGCGCGCAGGGAGTACACCGCCATGGCCGCGAGGCTGGCAGCCTCGATCCCCTTGCCGGACACGTCCCCGCAGGCGATGCCGATGTGCCCTGAGGCGGTGGCGAAGACGTCAAAGAAGTCGCCACCGATCGCAAAGCCGGTGGTTGCCGACTGGTAGACGTAGCCGACCTCTACTTCAGGCGGCAGGTCCACGACGCGGGGCCACAGCTCGCGCTGCAGGGAGTTGAGCACGGACTGGGCGCGCCGGTGCAGGGAGGTCTGCTGCACGGCCGACGCCAGGGCATGGGCCAGCGAGGCGAAGATCTCCTCCACGAGTCGCGGCACTTCGTCGGAGACGAAGACGCCAAGGACGCCGGCGCCGGGTGGCGGCACGGGCACCAGGTGGACGCGATGGCCCGGCCATGCCCTGGCGACGGTCGATCCCTCCGGCACCCGGTCGATGCGCTCACCCTGGGCCACCCGTGAGACGGGCCCGTTCGCCCGCAGCGCAGTGAGACGCTGGCGGACCGAGGGCGGGACCCCGGTGGCGCTGAGCAGGACCGGGCTGCCGTCGTCGCCGGGAATCCACAGCGCCGCTCCCGCCAGGCCCATGTCGCACACCAGCCCGTCGAGGACCTGCGCGCGGGCAGCGGCTGGGTCGGTGGCGTCCACCAGGCCCGCCGTCGTGCTGACCGCACCTCGTAGGATCGCTTGCAGCCGGGTCAGTTGGTCGTCGAGCCGCACCCTGTCCAGCCCGCTGGCCACGAGGGTGGCGGCAACCTGTAACCGTTGGAGAGCGGCGTCGTCCCAGGCGCCGCTCTCCGGATCGGCGACGACCACCACACCGGGTTCGCCACCCCGGATGCTCAAGCGAGCCAGGAGCAGCTCTTCCCACCCCGGTTGACCGGCGAACCACACCGGCAGGTCGCCGCCTGGCGAGGAAGCGGACCAGGCCTGGACCGGGGAACCTGCCACGGCGATCGGCGGCTGCACGGCGTCGCACGTCTGCACCAGGTCGTCGCCACCCGTTTGCGCGGCGATGGCGTAGCCATCCGGCTGCTCGGCGACGAGCAGCACCCCGCGCCGGGCGCCCGTCGTGGCCAGAGCACTGGTCAGCGCCGAGGAGGACAGCCGCGGCCGGGAACCTTCGGCGGTCACGTCTTGCGCGAGCCGGGCCAGCACCTCGATCCGGTCGCCGCGGCTCTGCCCGGTCACGCCGCCGGATTCGGCGGAAAGCGCGGCCAGCACCCCCCAGATCCCGTCGCCGTCGCGCAGCGGTTCCAGCGTCACCGCCCACAGGGACGAGTGCCGCTCGTTCAAGGGGAACCGCAGCCACAGGCACTGCCCGCCCGTCCCCTCAGCCGCCGCGGCGATGGCGTTGCGAAGACCGGTTATGTCGGCCAGCTCGTGCAAAAACCGCCCGTCGGCCGGGCCGGGCCGGCCCGTCAGTTCGTCGAAGGCGGTGTTGGCCACAAGGATCGGCCACCCCGGCGAGCGCGCGTCGAGGACGACGACAGGCGACGGTAGGGCGTCGACCACATGGTGGTACGCCCAGGCCCCAAGGACGCCCGCGACGGCTGCGCTGTGAGCATGCACCGAGGCGACAGTCTAACGGTCCGGTGTCGACCGCCTCCGGCTGCCGACCGCGGGCTAGTCTCCTGCCATGCAGATCAGCGTGCTGGGTGCGGGGACGATGGGCGCTGGCATCGTGTACGTGGCGGCGGTCGCCGGGATGGACGTCCGGGTCTACGACGTGTCCGGGGAGGCCGTCGATGCGGGCTTGCAGCGCCTGCAGCGCGATCTGGACGGCGCCGTCGCGCGCGACCGCATGACCGCTGACGAGGCGGGCGCCGCCCGCGCTCGGGTGCTGGCGTCCACGGATCTCGCGGAGGCCGTTGGCGGCAGCGACCTCGTGGTGGAGGCGGTCGTGGAGGAGATGGCCGTGAAGCGGGACCTGCTCGCTCGTGCGGAGGCCGACGCTGCAGCGAGCACCGTCTTGGCAACCAACACCTCGTCGTTGTCGGTGACCGAGATCATGGCCGGGCTGGAGGATCCCGGCCGGGGGATCGGCATGCACTTCTTCAACCCGGTTCGGGCGATGCGGTTGTGCGAGCTGGTGGTCGGGTTGGACACGCGTGAGGAGACCGTGGGCCGCGCGGAGGACGCCGCCCGGATGATGGGCAAGCAGACGGTCCGTGTCCGTGACGTTGCCGGCTTCGCGACCAGCCGTATCAACGCCGTCATCGGCAACGAAGCGTTCTTCATGCTCGCCGAGGGGGTGGCGTCCGCCGAGGACATCGACACCGCGGTCAAGCTGGGCTTGAACCACCCCATGGGTCCGTTGGAGATGGCCGACTTGGTCGGGCTCGACGTCCGTCTGGCGGTGCTCAACGAGCTGCGGCGGTCACTGGGTGACAAGTACCGTCCCGCGCCGCTGATGGAGAGCTACGTCAGGGCCGGGCGACTTGGCCGCAAGGTCGGTCGGGGCGTCTACGACTACGACAGCGACGGTAACCGCGTTGGCTGACGTCGGCTGAGCCAGCGCTTTCAATGCCGTAATCCGATGCCGGTATCGCTGATCCTCGACACCGACATCGGTACCGATGTCGACGACGCCTTTGCCCTGGCGTTCGCACTGCGCCACCCTGCGCTGTCGCTGCGGGCCGTCACGACCGTCTCAGGGGACACCCACCGGCGGGCCCGCATCGTCGCCAAGCTGCTGCGCCTCGCCGGTCGCGACGACATCGAGGTGGCTGCCGGCCTGGACGCACCGGTTCCGCCGGGACGCATCACCTGGCGGGGCGACGAGGGTGACGGGTTGCTGAGACCCGACGAGCAGCTGCCCATCTCGAAGCGCACC
>JACCTL010000030.1 GCA_013812395.1 Euzebyaceae bacterium | reverse complement strand
CTGACCGAATTGTCACTGGGCGCGACCAGCGTCGTGGTCAGCTACAACCGCGCAGATCACCTGCTGGCGGTGCCCGCGCCGGCACAGTCAGGCTGGTTGGCGTCGGACCTCAGGGGCCGGCGACGATCTTGAAGGCAGCACCCGTGGGATCGGCGGCCTGAGCCAGGCGTCCGAACGGGGTGTCCTCGGCTGGCCTGATGACCGAACCGCCCAACTCGACAACCTTGGCCAAGGTGGCATCGGCGTCTTCGGCGCCGAAGTAGATCGACCAGTGCGCCGGGACACCCTCGGGCAGCATCGCCGCAGCGTCCATGATGCCGGCCAGCTGCGCGTCGCCTTCGCCCAGCGTCGTGTAACGGAACTCGGGCGTGTCGCTCGCGACGTGGGTGTCCCACTTGAAGACATCCCGATAGAACTGCACCGAGGCGTCGTAGTCACGGGTGTGCAACTCGAACCAGCCCGGCGCGCCCGGTTCGTCAAGGACGCCGAAGCCCTTGTGGCTGCCGGGCTGCCAGGCGCCAATGGCGGCCTGGCCTGCGTCGGTCACGAAGGCCATGCTGCCCATTTGGGGGACCTCCATGGCGGGTACCACGACCTGACCGCCATGCGCGGCGGCGGCGTCGGTGGTTGCCTGGGCGTCGTCCGTCGCGAGGTACACCGACCACAGGTCAGGGGTGCCCGACTGACCGTCGTTGCGCATGCAGCCGGCGACGAGCTGGCCGTCTTTGGAAAAGCTGATGTAGCCGCCGTACTCCTCGCCCGAACTCTCCGCCGTCCAGCCGAACAGCTGGCCGTAGAACTCCTGGCTCCTGTCTGGGTCTGACGTGAACAGTTCGATCCAACATGGCGCTCCGAGCGGGGCTGCGTCGCGCTGTGGCATGGGATTCTCCTTGGAGTTCGACGGCTGTTGACAGGTTGGACCATCCGGCGACTCGGAACTCATCGGTGCTCGCTCAGTTGGTGCGGAGTTCCTTGCGGCGGACGAACTTGAGGCCAGACCAGTTCTTGTCGATCGCGGCGACCTTCACGTCCACAAGGCCGCGTGGCAGGAACAGTCGCGCAGCAGGTTCTCGGTCACGTCGCTGTCGTGGCCAGCAGCCTTGCGTGGCCAGGCGATCCACAGCGAGGCGTCATCGCCCAGCGCGCGCTGGTAGCGATCCGCCTCGCCGACCAGTTGTCGCGTGGAACGGGCGAACACGACCGTGACCTCGCGGTGGCCCCGCAGGTCACTGCGGACCCGAACTGCCGGGGGTAGTCCAGCCAGTGTCCAGCCAGCTGGTGCATCGATGAGCGCAAGTTGGCTGCCCGGCTTCACGCCGAGTTTGTCAGCCGCTGAGCGACCCGAGTACCCCGCCGCCATCGTCGCTCCAGTCCGTGCTCCGGCCAAACTACCCGGCGACCGTGCCCAAGCGCAGTGACAGATTTCCCGTCGGCTCGGGCTGCCTGCCTCATGACGACGGGACGCGCGAGGGTTGACGCTGGTCCAGGCAATACAACGGACCAGGAGGCAACGCCATGGCAACCAAGTCGGTCACGCGGGTCGAGCACGGATTCTCGTCAGAGCAGTTGTACAGGTTGAGCGGGCTGGCGCTGCTGGCGGCCCTTCCCCTTCAGGTCGTCGGCTACCTGCTCCACCCGCCGAACGAGGAGGTCCAACAGGTGCTGCAGGCGACCTACGGTCCGGCGCACGTGGTGCTGTTCGCGTCGTGGCTGCTGGCACTACTGGGGCTGCCGGGGTTGTACGCGCGGCAGGCACGGCGAGCCGGTCGGCTCGGGCTCGTTGGCTTCGTGGCGACCATGGTGGCCGTGGCGTACCACTCGTACCTCCTGCTGTACGAGGGTTTCGCGGTGCCGATCATGGCCCGGCAGCCCGCGACCCAGGCGCTGCTCGGGGCCGACGGGCCGCTGGCTCACGGTGCGGGCGCCTTGGGGGTGCTCGCGTTCGCCTTGCCACTCGCCTTCGCGGTGCTCGGCGTCGCCACGGTGCGGGCGGGGGTCTTCCCCCGCGGTGTCGGTTGGCTGCAGATCGCCAGCGTGCCGGCGTTCGTAGTCATCGCCATCGTCCTGGGCATTGCGCTCGACGGACAGGTCGGTCCAGAGGGGACCAGCTGGGTGGGGGGAATGCTGCCGATCTCGGTGCTGTACTGGCTGCTGTTCGCGGGCTACGCGTGGGGCGGCGCCGTGCTGCGCTCTGCCCCAGAGGGCCGAGCCGCTACGGCGGCGCAGGCAGCTCGCCCCGCGGGAGCGGCCGGGTGACCGCAACCGGGCGAGGTGGTGGGCGCGTGCCGCCTTTTCCACCACGCCCGGGACGCTACAGTCCAACCCGTTGCACTCGTCGCGGGAGGCGGTTGCGTTGCGCGGCTACCGGCTGGTCCTGGTCAGCGCCCTGTGGACGGCGTTGACGATCCCGGTCCTAGGACTGTTCGTCGCGTCCGTGCCCGCCCTGCACGCACGCCAGCGGACACCGCGTCCGGCCGTGCAAGCGGGTCTTGACCAGCTCGGATTGCCGGTGCCCATCTACGCCGGCTACTGGAGCCTGGTCCTCATCGCCTTCGCCGTACTCTGCTTCGCGGTCGCTGGGGTGATCGTGTGGCGCCGACCACGCGAGCCCATGGCGTGGTTCGGGGCCCTGTTCGTGAGCGTGCTGGGGGCGGCGAACGCGCCGAGCATGGAGGCGCTCGCCTTACAGCGGCCGACGCTGACAGGCGCAGCGACGGCCGCGTCCGGCCTGTTGCTGGGCTGTCTGATCGTGTTCCTGTTCACGTTCCCCGACGGGCGGTTCGTGCCACGCCTCGCGTGGCTGCCCGCTGCCGCCGCGATCACCGTCCTGCTGGCGGTCCGCGGCTCGGTCGGGGGGCCCATCGGCGAGGCCGTCCTCGCGGCGCTGGCCGTGGGGCTGATCGCCGGCCTCGGCGCACAGGTCTGCCGCTACCGGCGGATCTCCACCACCGAGCAGCGCCAGCAGACCAAGTGGGTCACGGTCGCTGCCGCCGCGGCCGTGACGGCGCAGCTCGTCTTTCCGCTGTTGGAAGGCATCCCCGCGCTGCGTCGTCCCGGACCCGGAGCCGCGGTGCTGGACATGGCCAGTGTGACCGGCGTGACCGGCGGCTATGCGTTGATTCCCCTCGCGGTGGCCATGGCGGTGCTGCGGCAGCGGCTGTGGGACGTCGACGTCGTCATCAACCGGACGCTGGTCTATGGCGGGCTGACCGCCGCTCTGCTGGCTGTCTACGTCCTCATCGTCGGCGGGCTCGACAGACTGGTCAGACCCCCTGGCGACGCCGGTGTCGCGTTGCTCGCCGCCGGTCTGGTGGCGCTGCTGTTCGCCCAGCTGCGCGACCGCCTCCAGCGCGGCGTCAACCGACTCATGTACGGGCAGCGCGACGAGCCCTACCTGGTGTTGTCCCAACTCGGTCAGCGGCTCGAGGCCACGATGGTGCCCGAGACGGTGCTGCCCACCATCGTCGAGACGGTGGCCAGAGCGCTCAAGCTGCCCTACGCCGCCATCGCGCTCCACCACGACGGGACCCTCGAGGCCGTCGCCTCGACCGGCCTCCCGGTCCCGGATCCGTTGCGGCTGGCCTTGGTCTATCAGCACGAGACGGTCGGGGCGTTGCAAGTCGCCCCGCGCTCCCCGACAGAGACATTCAACCCGGCCGACCGCGCGCTGCTCGAGGACATCGCCCGCCAGGCCAGCGCTGCCGCCTACGCGGTTCGCCTGACCGTGCAGCTGCAACGCTCCCGCGAGCAGCTCGTCACCACGCGGGAAGAGGAGCGCCGCCGACTGCGCCGAGACCTCCACGACGGGCTCGGCCCGGCGCTGGCAAGCATGACCCTGCAAGCCGAGGCCGCCCGCGATCTAGTCGACCGCGAACCGCGGCGGGCCGCTGATCTCCTCGCCGCCCTTACCGAGCAGCTGCAGGCGTCCACGGTCGACATCCGCCGACTGGTGTACAACTTGCGGCCGCATGCGCTGGACGACCTCGGCCTTCGCGGCGCCCTGCAGGCGTACCTGGCACGTGCCGAGTCCGCCCGGCTGCGGGTCACACTCGACGTCGCGGACCGGCTCCCCGCGTTATCGGCCGCCGCCGAGGTCGCCGCCTTCCGCATCGCGCAGGAAGCCGTCGCGAACGTCGTCCGCCACGCTGACGCGCGGTGCTGCTCGGTGCAGTTGCGGATCGACAACGCCGCGCTGATCGTTCGGGTGACCGACGACGGCATCGGGATTCCGCCGCTGCCCCTGGCAGGCGTCGGCCTGCGCTCGATGCGTGAGCGCGCTGTGGAGCTGGGTGGTACCTGCACCGTCGCGGCCTCTTCGCACGGGGGGACGTGCGTGCTCGCTTGTCTGCCCGACGTCGTCACTGGCGCAGTGCCCGCCTGATGGAACCGCTCCGCGTCCTGATCGCCGACGACAACGCGCAATTCCGCGCCGGGCTCCGCGCGCTGTTACACGCCGCGTCGGAGGTGGAGTTGGCTGGCGAGGCAGAGAGCGGTAAGCAGGTGATCGGGCTGGCCGAGACCCTGCAGCCCGACGTCGTGCTCATGGATATCAAGATGCCAGGCATGAACGGGATCGAGGCGACCAGGCAGATCCTGCGGACCAGTCCACACATCGGCGTACTGATGCTCACGATGCTCGAAGACGACGACTCCGTCTTCGACGCGATGCGCGCGGGCGCTCGGGGCTACCTGCTCAAGGGCGCGTTGAAGGCCGAGATCCTGCGTGCCATCCGTGGGGTATGCAGCGGCGAAGCGATCTTCGGCCCGGCGATCGCCCGCCGACTCATGCAGTACTTCGCGTCTGCACGGCCGGCCCCCTTCGCCCTAGCTTTCCCACAGTTGACCGATCGGGAGCAGGAGATCCTCCAATTCATCGCCGGCCACCAGACGAACACGGAGATCGCCGCCCACCTGTCGCTTGCGCCCAAGACGGTCCGTAACCACGTCTCGAACATCTTCACAAAGCTGCAGGTAGCGAGCCGGGCAGAAGCCATCGTCCGCGCCCGCGACGCCAGCCTCGGCACTGGCCAGCAACCCAGCCGGAGCACGCGCCTCCGGGAAGACCCAGAGCTCGCATGACGCCCGCCGAGGACTGGATCGCCCACTACGAGGCCACCGACGAGCGGGACCGCCTGACCGCGGCGCCCGGCGGCCGCCTGGAGTTCATCCGCACCCAGGAGCTGCTGGCTCGCTTCCTGCCACCGCCGCCGGCGGTGATCCTCGACGTCGGCGGCGCCGCCGGCATTCATGCCGCACCGCTGGCCACCAACGGCTACGAGATCCATCTGATCGATCCGGTGCCACTGCACGTCGAGCAGGCAAGCGCCGTGCCCGGCCTGGCCAGCGCCACGATCGGCGATGCCCGCAACCTTGACCGGCCCGACGCCAGTGTCGACGCAGTCCTGTTGCTCGGCCCGCTGTACCACCTCACCGAGCGCGCCGACCGCGTCGCCGCGCTGGCCGAAGCCCGCCGCGTGCTGCGCCTTGGCGGCGTCGTCGCTGCCGCGATCATCAGTCGTTACGCTTCGACCCTTGATGGACTGTTCCGCGGGTACCTGCGGGCCGACGGGTTCGAGGCGCTGGTCGCGCGCGACGTCGGTGAGGGCCAGCACCGCAACCCCGATGATGTGTCCGGTTGGTTCACCACTGCCTACTGCCACGAGCCTGACGAGGCTCCGGCCGAGGCCCGCGACGCCGGCTTGGACGTGGAAGCGCTGGTGGCGATAGAGGGCCCGGCCTGGCTGCTGCCCGACCTTGCCCGCTGGCTGAACGAGGACCGCGACCTGCTGCTACGCACCATCCGCCGCGTCGAGACCGCGCCCCGCCTGCTTGGCATGAGCCCGCATCTGCTGCTGGTGGCAACGAAGCGCGCGGCCCTGTAGCCGTATGGGGGTACAGTGGGGGTATGCCCAAGGTCAGCGTCTACCTGCCGGATGCGTTGTACCGCAAGGCGCGCGAGCGCGACCTGCCTCTCTCAGCCTTAGCGCAAGAGGCGATCGAGCAGGCCCTGCGTCGCGCCAGCCTCGATGAGTGGATCGCGCACGAGCGCAGTCGGCCACGTCGCACAACGCACGTCGTCGATACGTCGCGCATCATGCAAGAGGTCCGTGACGAGTTCGGCGCGTGATCGTCCTCGATTCGTCAGTGCTCGTCGATGTGCTGCTCGATCAGCAGCATGCCGGTTGGCTGCTTGACCAGCTGCAGTCTGGCGAGGTCATGGCTCCCGCGCATCAGCCAGCCGAGGCGTTGTCGGCCATCGCCAGACTGCACCGCGCGGGAGTGCTTACCGAGGACAAGGCGCGGGACGCACTCGCAGCCGTGATGGCCTTGCAACAACAGCTGGTGGTTCCCAGGGCCGCCCACGTGCAGCGGGCGTTCGACCTGCATGAGCGCATCCGCGTGGTGGACGGCTTGTACGTGGCCCTGGCGGAGGAGCGCGGCGTGCCGCTCCTCACCACCGACCAGCGCCTTGTGCGGGCTGAGCCACCGTGTGAGGTGCTGGCACCGTAGGCCGCTCGGGGGCGTCGAGGCCAGGCATGAAGGGCGGCGTCGTCAAACTCTTTGCTGGGAGGCGGTCGCAGCCGCACATGTTTGGCCCGAGCTCGGCACCCACGGCGTCGGGGCTGCGAGTGCCAGAACCTTCGATGCTGACGCCAGGCGGCGTACGACACGGCTCCCGTGCGCGCCCAGACCCTCACTGGTCGACAATGCGGGTATGCAGCGTACGGATGCGATGACGTTTGCCGAGTCAGGAGCACCACCGTGGTGGTTACGGGCCCTGCTTTGGGGTGCGCCGCTGGGCATCGTCGCCGCTGGCTGGGTCGACCGGGGCACCGACGGGGCGGCAGGCGGCGCCGTCGCCGCGGCGGTCGTGTTGCTGTTCGCAACGCTGCCGTTGGAGTTCAGCTTTGCCTGGTACGGCGGTGTCAGGGTTGTCGACGGGCGCTTGCACGTGGGACGGCGGTCGGTGCCAGTCCACGCGCTGGATCTGTCGACGATGACATTCGAGGTCGGGCCGGAGATCTATTCGGTGTTCGACAGGCACCGCACCATGAGCAATCCCATCTGGCTGCACGACAAGCTTGCCGTCGACGGGCCGTCACAACGGTCAAGTGGTGCGCGTCGTGGTGAGCAGCAACCGGCGGGACGAGCTGGCGGCCGCGCTGCGCTCAACTTACGCAGCGCCCGACCCGCACGGGTAAGCCGCTCATCTCGGGGGCCATCCCGAGGCATGTCCAGGGCTCAGCCGGCGAGCGGACTGCCCGTTGTACCTGAGCCGACGCCACTCCACGCCGACGAGGTCGTAGGTGCGGGCGGCACGGATGTCCGCGGTTACGAGCACTGCACCCGTCAGTTTGGCGGTCAGTGCCACAACGGCGTCGTAGACCGCACGGCCGATGCGACCGGTCGCTGCGAGCCGGCATACGAGGGCGCTGCTCTTGCTGTGGGGCGGCTCCAAAATCGCGTGAAGGGATTGTCCAGTCAGGTGTCGACGGCGATCACCGCCGCGGTAACTTCATGACCGCTCGGCCGTCGTCCGCGGGGACTGCGGGAAGCGGCGGTACTGGTCGCCGCCGCGGTGGTCGACGTCCAGTATGGTGGGACGGACAGTGGGACTTAGGAGGATTTGATGGGCCGCACCCACGTGGTACTCGACGACGGGCTGCTCGAAGCGATCGATTCGGTCGCGGGTGAGCGGGGCCGGAGCCGCTTCCTGGAGCAGGCTGCGCGCGAGAAGCTCGCGCGTCTGGAGCTCGAGGCAGCGGTGCAGGCCACGGCCGGGACCGTCCAACAGAACGACTACCCGGACTGGAGCACCCGTGAGCGGGCGGCCGAGTGGGTTCGGCACACGCGCCGAACGGAGCAAGCGAGCTGACCCGCTACCTGCTTGATACCACCACGCTCATCGCGCACCTGCGCGGCAACGACTCGGTGCGTGCCTACCTCCTCCAGCTACTGGCCGAGGGCCATGCGCTCGGCACCACCTGCGTCAACATCACGGAGGTCGTGCGCGGCCTACGCCCGAAGGAACGCAAGGCCGCGACGGCGCTGTTGGATAGGCTCGAATTTCTGGGGACCACGCGTGAGGCCGCGCGACGCGCCGGGCGCTACCAAGCCGACTTCCAGCGACAAGGGCGCACAATCCACACGGCTGACGCGCTGATCGCGGGCACCGCACGCGTTCATGGAGCCATCCTCGTAACGGACAACCTCAGCGACTTTCCGATGTCCGATGTCACCAGCCACCAGCCGCCGGGGTGACCACCGCGGCGAGCGTCACGAACGAGGGTGCCGTGCGGACAGCCCGCTGTGCCCGCTCACGTCGGCCGACTCTATGGACAGGTCCCACAGCTCAGCAGTCGGCGCGCCCCAAGCAACGCGCGACATCCCGGTGGAGACAGCTCACGACGAACGTCATGTGTCGCGAGGGCAACCCCCGATGCAGCCCTGAATCCAACCCGACGGTGCGGTAGCCCACGTCGTCGATCAGGCCACGTAGTGGACCCGAAGGCGCACGCATCACCCACTCGGCACGGGGCTCCCACGCTCATCGAATCAGCGTAACCGCCACCGCCACCCGCGATCCTGGCCCGCCATGGACTCACATCGCGTCGAGGTGGTGTCGCCATGCTTGCCGCAGGGCTTGCACACTTGACCGCCGTCTGGGCAGACGGCAGATGGGTTCAGTTCTGGCCGGCCTCCTGCGCCACGCGCTCCAGCCGGCTCCGGTAGCTCTCCCACCATGCCTGATCGCCTGGCGCCATGTTGTCGTTCCCGTCACGCAGCCCGACGGCACCGTCGATGAGTTCCCGAACCATGTCGGCGTGCCCGGCGTGCCGGTCGGTCTCGGCGATCATGTGTACCAGGATCCTGTGCAGCGTCACCTCGCTCCGGTCGGCCGGCCACCACGACACGTGGCCAATGGTGTCCAGCGCCAGGGTGTCGATCGTGGCGTCGGAGTGTGCCCACGCCCGGTGGTACAGCCCGACGATCATCGCGCGTGACTCGTCGGCGGTGGCCCACATGTCCGCGTTGGGTTCGGTGTCGACGGAGAACCACGGCTGCGGCTCGTCCAACGGCCGGCCGAAGGTGTCGCCGAAGTATCCCAGTTCGCAGCCGGCCACGTGCTTGATCAGTCCCAGCAGGTTGGTGCCGGTCGGCACCATCGGGCGGCGGATGTGGTACTCCGAGAGCCCATCGAGCTTCCAGAGCAAGGCCTCTCTGGCGCCCTGCAGGTAACGGTGAAGGTCTGCCTTGGGATCTGATCCGGTCACGCCGGACAGTCTGCCATCCGTGGGTCCCAATAAGAGCCGTCGAAGATGCGACGCGAGGACCGCCGTGGAGGAGCATCGGCGACGTCGATCTGGTGTGGTCGTGGGTACGCACCAAGCCCGAGGTGCGGCGCTTGAACGACGTGATGCAGCGCGTCGCAGCAATCAGCGACGACATCGCCTGTCGCGGCCTGCTCGTCCACTATGAGTCCCAATCTGCCCACGACTTCTACCTTCACCTCATCCCCGAGTTCGATGCCAGCCCCACCGACGAACTGCACCTCGTCCTGCTACTGAAGGACATCCGACGGACCTTGCGAGGCGGACGTTCATAGCACTTCGGTTGAGATCGAATGGCACCGACGTCGGCGGGTTGGTGAGTGAAGCCACTAAGCCGAGGTTCTTTGTGGAGCTAAGGGGAATCGAACCCCTGACCTCTTCCATGCCATGGAAGCGCTCTACCAACTGAGCTATAGCCCCGGGTGTGACCCCGGCCACGATAGCGCACAGGCGGGTGCCCGCCTCAGGCGTCGGCGGGCGCCAGGCCTGATTGCCGGCCTGACTACACTGGCCGTAGCGCCTCAAGGAGGGACCGAAGGCCGTGGCGACGGGCTACAACCCAGCTGAGATCGAGCCGCGATGGCAGCAGGCATGGGCAGACGCCGCGCTGTTCGTCGCCGACGAGTCGAGCCCCAAGCCGCCCTACTACGCGCTGCACATGTTCCCCTACCCCTCCGGCGACATCCACATGGGCCACGTGGAGGCGTTCTCGCTGGCCGACGCGGTCGCCCGTTACGCGCGGCTTCGCGGCTTCGAGGTGATGAACCCGATCGGCTGGGACTCGTTCGGGCTGCCCGCCGAGAACGCCGCCATCCAGCGCGGCGTCGACCCCAAGGCGTGGACCTACGCCAACATCGAGACCCACGCGCAGACCATGCGCCAGCTGGGCTTCGCCTGGGACTGGTCGCGGCGCGTGCACACCTCCGATCCCGAGTACTACAAGTGGACCCAGTGGCTGTTCCTGCAGTTGCTCGACGCGGGGTGGGCCTACCGCAAGGACGCGCTGGTCAACTGGTGCCCCACCGACCAGACGGTTCTGGCTAACGAGCAGGTCATCGACGGACGCTGTGACCGCTGCGACAGCGAGGTCACCAAGAAGTCGCTGACCCAGTGGTTCCTGGCGATCACCGAGTTCGCGCAACGCCTGCTGGACGACATGGCGCAGCTGGAGCCGACTTGGCCCGACCGCGTGCTGACGTTGCAGCGCAACTGGATCGGGCGCAGCGAGGGCGCCGAGGTCACCTTCACCGTCGATGAGGCCGGCGACGAGGTCGTGGTCTACACCACTCGCCCTGACACGCTGTTCGGGGCGACCTTCTTTATCGTCGCCCCCGAACACCCGCGTGCCCGGGCCTGGGCGGAGCGCAGCGGTCGGGCCGGCGAGTTCGACGAGTTCCTGCGGCGCGTGCAACGCAAGACCGACGTCGAACGGCAGGCCGCCGAGCTGGACAAGGAGGGCATGTTCCTCGGCGTCCATGCGATCAACCCGGTGAACGGCGAGCGGCTGCCGGTCTACGCGGCCGACTACGTGCTGATGGACTACGGCACCGGCGCGATCATGTGCGTCCCGGCCCACGACCAGCGCGATCTGGACTTCGCCCGCCAGCACGATCTGCCGGTGCGCATCGTCGTGCAGCCCGAACCCGGCCCGGACGACTCGCCGCAGCTTGACCCGGCCACCATGACCGAGGCCGCCAGCGGCGACGGTGTGCTCGTCAACTCGCCGGGTTACGACGGCCTGCCGTGGCAGGAGGGCAAGCGGCGTATCACGGCTGACTTGGAGGCCAAAGGGCTTGGCCGCGCCGCAGTCAACTACCGCCTGCGCGACTGGCTCGTCTCGCGGCAGCGGGCTTGGGGCCCACCCATCCCCATCATCTACTGCGAGGCCTGCGGTGTGGTGCCCGTGCCGGTGGAGGATCTGCCCGTCCGCCTGCCCGACGACATGGATTTTGCCGAGGGCAGCGGGTCGGCCCTGGCGCGCCATCCCAGCTTCGCCAAGGTCGAGTGTCCGCGCTGCGGTGGCGAAGCACGGCGTGAGACCGACACCACCGACACGTTCGTCGACTCGTCGTGGTACTTCCTGCGCTACTGCTCGCCGCACCGCGACGACGTGGCGTTCGACGCCGAGGCAGTGCGGCGCTGGATGCCGGTGGATCAGTACACCGGCGGCGTCGAACACGCGATCCTGCACCTGCTGTACGCGCGCTTCGTCACCAAGGCGCTGCACGATCTGGGCCACCTCGACTTCGTCGAGCCGTTCACGCGCCTCAAGTCCCAAGGCATGGTCGTGTCCAGCGGCGCCAAGATGAGCAAGTCGCGCGGCAACATCATCGAACCCGGCGACGTGCTCGAGCGCTTCGGCGCGGACACGCTGCGCGGCACGATGCTGTTCGCCGGACCCATCGAGGAGGACATCGACTGGGCCGACGTCTCGGCGGCTGGCATGCACAAATGGCTCACCCGCCTCCTGCGCCTGGTCGCCGACCACACAGCCGACCCGGTCGAGGCCGGCGACACCATCGCGCTGCGTACCGAGACACACCGCAAGACCGCCGCGGTCACCGCCGACTTCGACGGCTACAAGTACAACACCGCCCTGGCCAAGCTGATGGAGCTGTCCAACTCGGTCCGGGCCACACTGCAGGCTGGCGGACGCGGGCCGGTGATCGCCGAGGCGCTGTCGGCGGTGGCCACGATGTTGTCACCGATCTGCCCGCACGTCGCCGAGGAGCTGTGGCACCGCCTCGGTCACGAGGGCCTGGTCGCCGCCACCAGCTGGCCGACCTACGACGAGGCCCTGCTGGTGGAGGCCACCAAGCGCATCGTCGTCCAGGTCGACGGGCGGCTTCGCGACACGGTGGTGGTCCCGGCGGGCACGGCGCAGGATGACGTCGAGGCGCAAGGGCGAAGCCTGCATAACGTGCAACGCCACCTCGACGGTCGCGACGTCGTCAAGGTCGTGTGGGTGCCCGACCGGTTGCTGAACTTCGTCACCCGCTCCTAGCGCGCGACCCTCACCGGGCCCTGACGGCGAAAGGGCGGCTGCTGGCGTGGTCGAGGCCGGCGCGGTCCACAGTCGGCCGGCGCGGTCGAGGCCGGCGCGTCCACAGCCGGTGCTCGCGAATCTCCAGCGCCGCGTGCATCGCGCCGTAGCGTCGGTGCGTGTCCGCCCTCCACTCCCTGCGAGCGTGGCTGCAGCGCTGCCACTGCACGCCGGCCGAGCTGCTCGCCCTCGCGGTGCTCGCGGCGGGCTCGCTGGCGGGGCTCGGCCTGGTCTGGTTGGCGGCACGGCCACAGACGGTGCCGGCCGCCCAGCCTGTTCCCAGCGTTGCCGCTTCGCAGGATCCGCTGGCGGTCGGCCAGGCCGAGGTCGTGGTTCATGTCGCGGGGCGCGTGGCGGCGCCCGGCGTCTATACGTTGCCGGGCGGTTCGCGGGTCGCTGACGCGCTGGAGGCGGCGGGCGGTCCGTTACCCAGAGCTGCCCTGGAAGCGCTGAACCTCGCCCGGCCGCTGGCCGACGGCGAGCAGCTGCTGATCGGCGACATCCGCTCCAGCGCACCGCCGGCTTCGGGGGCCACGCCCAGCGCGCCCTTGGCCACGCCACCACCCGGTGCCACGCCACCACCCGGTGCGACGCCGGCACCGGGCGCGACGCCCGCCGCGCCGGCGGTCAGCCTCAACCAGGCGACCGCGGCAGAACTCGAGGAGCTACCGGAGATCGGTCCGGTGCTCGCCGAGCGGATCATCAGCCACCGCGACCAGATCGGCGGCTTCATCGCGGTCGAGCAGCTGCGCGACGTCAGTGGCATCGGCGAGAAGACGTTCCAGGCGCTGGCGGGCCTCGTCACGCCATGACCGTCGCCGCGGCGTGGGCCGTCGTGGTCGCGCTGTGGCTCGGTTGTCTGTGGCCAGGGCCGTGGTGGCTTGCGGTGCTCGGAGTGGTGCAGCTGGCTGGGACCGCCGCTGCCGACCGCCGGCCTGCCATGCCGGGCAGCGCGGCTGTCGACCGCCGGCCCGCCATGCCGGGCAGCGCGGCTGTCGGGTGCAGATCCGGCGGTGTGGAGGTCGATGCCGCCGGGCGCCCACTCGCCGGTGTGGAGGTCGACGCCGCCGGGCGCCCACCCGCTGGTCTGCGCACCGCCTTGGCGCTGGTGGGACTGGCCATGGTGGGATCTGGTGCGGCCGGCGGCCGCGCGGCGGTGGTGGAGGCCGGCGAGCTGGCGCAGCTGGCGCGCACCGGCGGCAGCGCGCAACTGGAAGCGGTCGTGGTCACCGAGCCGCGGGCCAGCCTGGCGGGTGCCTGGTCGTTGATCCGCGTGCGGACCATCGACGGCTTGCACACACGGGAACGCGCGCTGCTGCGCGCCGATGACCTCGAGGCGATGCCGCAGCTGGGCGAAGCCATCGAGCTGGGCGCCACGGCCCGGCCTCTTGACCGTGACGGGTTCGAGGGCTACCTGCGCCGCCTGCACGCCGGCACCGCCGTTGACCCGGCTGCTGCGCCCGAGGTTGTCGCCGAGGCCGGATGGTTGCTGCGGTCGACGACCACCGTCCGCACCCGCGTCCGCGGGGCGGCGGGGCGCTGGCTCGAACCCGACCATGCGGCGCTGCTGTCGGGCCTGGTGACCGGTGACACCCGGGGCCTGTCGACCTCGGCCGAGGAGGCGCTGACCGCCGCCGGGTTGTCGCACCTGGTCGCGGTCTCCGGGTCCAACGTGGCGTTGGTGTTGGCAGGAGTGATCGCCGTGGCGGCGCTGTGCGGGATCGGCGCGCGTGGCCGGCGCCGCTGCGCTGTGGCTGCGCTGCTGTGGTTCACGGTGCTCGTCCGCTGGGAGCCCTCGGTCCTGAGGGCCGCCGCCATGGCCGCCTTGGTCCTCCTGTCGCAGGCGACCGGCCGAGGCCACGACGCCCGCCACACCCTCGCGGTGGCCGCCCTGCTCCTGCTGCTGGTCGACCCGCTGCTGGCCGGCCAGCTCGGGTTCGCGTTGTCGGTGCTGGCCGCTGCCGGCGTGCTGGTGGTGGGACCCGAGTTGGCGCGGCGCGTTCCAGGGCCTCGTCCGCTGGCCTTGCTGCTGGGCGCGAGCGCCGGCGCCCAGGTCGGGGTGGCCCCGGTGCTGCTCGGCGTCGAGGGTGCGGTACCGCTGGCGTCGTTGCCGGCGAACCTCATCGCGGTGCCAGCGGCGGCCGTCGCCTCGGCGATCGGTGTGGTGGCGGCCTTGACGGCGCAGCTCTGGGAGGGCGCCGGGGCGGCTTTGGCCGTGCTGGCCTGGCCGGCGCTGTCCGTCGTGCTGTGGGCCGGCCAGCGCTTCGCCGACGGACCGCAACTCACCGTCGCTCAGCTGCTCAGCCCGGTGGTGCTCGCCAGCGGTGCCGCCGTGATCCTGCGGCGGCGACAGCGGCCCAGGCTGGCCGGCCTCTGCGTTCTGGTCGCCCTGGCCAGCATGGCCTGGCCGATCCTGCGCCCGCCCGCCGCAGTGACCGCCCTGACGTTGACCGCCCTTGACGTCGGCCAGGGCGACGCCGTGCTCGTTGAGGTGCCCGCCGTCGATGCCGAACCAGCGCGGATGCTGGTCGACGGCGGTCCCGAGCCCGACACGGTGTTGCGGCTGCTGCGCCGGCGCGGCGTGCGCGCGTTGGACGCGGTGGTCGTGTCCCATCCGCATGCCGATCACACGGGTGGGTTGCCGGCGGTCGTGGCGGGCCTGCGGGTCGGCGCGCTGGTCGTGGGACCGGGACCGCCGCTGCCGGACGCCGACGCCTCGGCGACGGCCACACTGGCGGCCGCGCGGGGGAGCAGGGTGCCGATCGTGCCGGTGGCCCTCGGTCATACTTTTCGGCTCGGTGCGGCCGAGGTTCAGGTGCTCAGCCCGCCGGCGGATGGCTCACTGGGCGCCGAGCCCAACGACAACTCCCTGGTGCTGCGGGTGGTGTCCGGCGGCGCCGCGCTGCTGCTGACCGGCGACGCCGAGGCCGCCGCGCAGCAGCGGTTGCTGGCGCGACCCGACCTGCTGGCGGCCGATGTCCTCAAAGTGCCCCATCACGGTGGCGCCACCAACGCCGAAGGCTTCCTGGACGCGGTGGGCGCCCGCGAGGCGGTGATCTCGGTCGGCGCCGACAACGACTACGGCCACCCGACGCCCGAGGCCGTGGCCGCCCTGCGGGGACTACGGCTGCACCGCACCGATCTGGACGGCACCGTCACCATCGAGGTGGCGCCCGATCCGCCGGAAGGCTGACGGTGCGACGGCAGCACCGGCCAGGGCGGCATGGGCGCAGGCTCAGTCCGGCGTCGACCAGATAGTGGGTCACGGCTGGGCGCGACCGGCGAGGCTGTCTTCGATCTGGCGCTTTGCTTCCTCCCACGAGCCGAGCTCGAGCGGCTCCCGCGCGAGGAATCGATCCGCCGCCCCGTCAGAGGCCGGACCCTGCCAGTACGTCCGGTCGAGCGCGTCGCGCACCAGCGCGGCGACGGTCGTGGGACGCTGCCGGACGAGATGTTCCAGATGAGCGAACCGCTCTTCGTCGAGCAGAACTTGCAGGCGTCGTCTGCGCGTGGCCATGCGCTGAGGATGACATGTTCATGGAGTTCATGGAGGTGGTGATCGCAGTCGCCGTGCAGTGTGGGTCCTGCCGCTAGCGCAGCGGGCGCCGTCACCGTAGTCGGCTGGGGCGCTTGCTGGTCAAGCGGTAGGGTCACAACTTGCCTGCCGGACGAGATGTCATGCCGCCACCGTCGTCGTTCCGCCTGCTGGTAGGGCCTGAGGAGCTGCTGCTGCGCCGGGCCGCCGACCTCCTGTTGGACGAGCTGCGCGGCGACGACGAGTTGGACGTCGCCGATCTGCGGGCGGCGGATCTGCGCGAGGGCCAGCTGCCCGACCTGCGCACCGGTTCGCTGTTCGGCACCCCGCGCGCGGTTCTGCTTCGCGACGCGCAGGAGCTGCCCGCCGAGGCCGCCGGCGTGCTGCTCGCCGAGATGGACGGCCCGCCACCCGACGCCACCGTCATCCTGCTGGCCACGGGCACCGGGCGCATCCAGCGGCTGGCCAAGCGGATCAAGGACCTCGGCGGCCGCACCGACGTCCTCCCGCCCAAGGAGTGGGACGAACGCGGCTGGGCTCGCTTGGTGATCGACGAGTTCCACCGACACAAACGCACGGCGGATCAAGGCGCTGTGGCGGCGATCCTTGGCCACGCCGGCACCGACGTGCCCGGCATCGTGGAGAAGGTGGCGCAGGTCGCTGCCACGGCGGCGGCGGGGCAGGTCTCGGGCGCCCACGTGGACGCCGTGGTGGTGGGCCGTGGCAGCCGCGGCTCCTTCGCCGTCGCCGACGCCATGTGCGACCGCAATCCCCCCCAGGCCCTGGAACTGCTGTGTGGGGTGCTCGAGTCCGGCGACGATCCCGTGATGGTGTTAGGCGCGCTGGCCTACCGCCTGCGGTCGATCGTGGCGGTGGCCGGCGGGCTGGACGGCAAGGCCGTGGGCCTGAACATCAGCGCGGGGCAGGCCCGGCGGCTGCGCGCCGTGCGGCGCAACTTCGGGCCGGGGGAGCTGACCGGCGCCTATGCCGCGCTGGCTGCCGCCGACGCCGACATCAAGGGCGGCGAGCTGCCGGCAGCGCTGGTCATCGAACGCGCGGTCGTGGCCGTCGCGACCCGCCCACCGCTCACGTAGCCGGAGCCGGTAGCGCACCGGTCCTGAGCGCAAATGGCCGCAGGCGGTAGCGCACCGGTCCAGCGCTCACGTAGCCGGCGGCGGTAACGCACAGGTCATGCGCGCGCCGGATGCGCCGCGGGAATCAGCAGGCGTCGACCGGCGCGGCCCCCAACCGCTTGCTGCGCAGCGTGACGGGGGCGGAGGCGGTGTAGCCGAGGCGCTCCCAGAAGGCCTGCGCCTCGCGGTTGTCGGTGAACACCAGCAGGTTGGCCTGCGGCAGACCGCCGGCGCGCATCACCGCCTCGGCCTCTGCCACCAGGGCACGGCCGATCCCTTGAGCGCGGTGTTGCGGCGCGATGGCCAAGCGGTTGATCCAGCCGCGGCGCCCGTCGTTGCTCCCCATCAGCACCCCGACCGGTTCCCCGGCGACCTCGGCGACGAGGAAGGCGCCGGCGTCGGCGGCGAGCATGGCGGCGATGTCGCGCTCGGGCTCCCGGGTGTAGGCCAGCATCCCAGCCTGGTCCCACAACTCGAGGATCGCCTGGCTGTCGGTGGCGCGAGCCGGCCGGACGACGACGTCGTCACGGGGCGCAAGAGGCGCGTCGTCGAACAGTGCCCGCAGGTCATGCAGCACCCAGGTGGGCCGAGGCCGCACCGCAGCGGCCTCGATGGCCGACGTCACGCCCGTCAGTACCAGCGCGGTGTCCCAGCCGAGCGCGGCGGCGCCGTCCAGGTCGGTCTCCGGACGGTCGCCGACCATCAGCAGCGGCCCGGCCGGCAGGCGCTCGGCAGCGGCGCGGAACAGGGCGGGGGAGGGCTTGCCGGCGATCTCGGGCTGGCGTCCCGTCGCCGTTGCGAGGGCGGCCAAGGTGGCGCCGTTGCCGGGCCACGGCCCTTCCGGCGCCGGATAGCTGCGGTCGGCGTTGGTGCCGAGGAACCGGGCACCGCGTGCGATGGCCAGTGTCGCGCGGCGCAGGTCGTCCCAGTGCAGGTCGATCTGCCAGCCGACGACCACGGCGTCGGCCTCGTCGGGCTCGGTCACCGTCTCACAGCCGCGGTCGGCCAAGGCGGTGCGCAGCCCGTCCATGCCGATGACCAGGCAGCGGGTTCCGGGTTCGAGCAGCTGCGCTGCCGCCGTCGAGGAGGTGATGACCTGCGCGGCATCGGCGGCAATGCCGGCGGCGTGGAGCGTGTCGGCGACCTGCGCGGAGGTGCGCGACGCGTTGTTGGTGACGAAGGCGACGGCGGTGCCGCGCTGGCGCAGCGCGGCGAGCGATTCGGCGGCGCCGTCGATGGGCTGGTGCAGGCGCAGCAGGACCCCGTCAACGTCGAACACGACGCCGGCGTAGCGATCGATGATGGCCCCAGCCGCCCCGGTCCCCCCGGCCCCCTCGGCCGCCCCGCGCGCAGTCATCGCGCCGCCGTGAACATGACGACGGCCTCCCGCAGGAGGCCGTGGAGCCGCACCGGGACCGCCTTGGCTACAGCGCCGACAGGCGCTTGGCCATCCTGGCCTTCTTGTTGGCCGCGTAGTTGCGGTGGACGACGCCGCGCTGCGCTGCCTTGTCCAGGTAGCGGGTGGCCGTGCGGTATTCGCTGCCGGCGACGTCGCGGTCGCCGGCCTCGGCGGCCTGCCGGAACTTCTTGAGGTGGGTCTTCAGTGTGCTGCGCACCGCTTTGTTGCGGTCGTTGCGCACGACCGTCTGGCGGTTGCGCTTGATTTGGCTGGCGATGTTGGCCATGGTTGACTGCGGGCCTTTGCCTGGAGACGACTGACGGAGCGCTACACCGGCTCAGGTGGGCATGGCAACGCCAACGCCGCAACTCACCGGGAATGGCAGTGTAGTCGCGCCGGCGTGCGGGTGTCCACCGGCGTGGGCGGCGTAGTCGCCCGGGCGTGCAGGTGTCCACAGGCGTGGGCCCGCGCTCGCCTGAAGAGCGCACCGGCTGACCCGACGACCGCTGCTAGCATCTGCCTCTAGGCGCCGGTGCCATTCGCCTGAGGTGGCCCGCCCGATCCCTTCCCGAACGGCCTGCTGTCCTCATGACGTATCCGCTGCCGCGCATCCGCAACTTCGCGATCATCGCGCACGTCGATCACGGCAAATCCACGCTGGCCGAT
>JACCTL010000012.1 GCA_013812395.1 Euzebyaceae bacterium | reverse complement strand
GCTGGAACTCGGGGAGCACCCGAAGGTGGTGCAGGAGCGGCTCGGGCACTCCACGATCACCACGACGATGAACATCTACAGCCACGTCACCCCGACGATGCAGAAGGCGGCAGTAAACCGCTTCGCGGCGCATCTGGGAGACGCCTAGCACATATCCCGGCACATGAGCCCGAAATGGCCTCCGGCCTGAGAGACGAATCCCCAGGCCAGAGGCCATTTCGCTACCGTGCGCGAGGGGGGAGTAGAACTCGCGCAGTGCGCTGCGGAGCTGGTTGATCTGCCGCTGGCGGGTCCAGATCAGGTTCTGGTGCGCCCGGGCGGTGACCTTGATCGCCTCGGCGAGGTCGCTGTCGCCGGCGATGCGGCGGTGGTTGTGGCGGTCGGTGCGGACCATGTCGGCCAGCACCTTGGCGTCGCCGCGGTCAGATTTCGCGCCCGACACTGAGTGACGGTCGCGGTAGCGGTCGACCGCTTTGGGGTTGATGGCGTACACCTGATAGCCAGCGGCCACCAGCGAGGCGACCAGCAGCCCGCGGTCGGTCTCGATGCCCACCGCCACCTGCTCCCGGGTCGTCGACGTAGTCGCCGATCAGCGCGTGCAGCCGCCCGACCCCTTTGATGCCCTCGGCCACCCGCTCGCCAGCGAGCACCCGCCCGTCTTGGTCCATGACCCCCACGTCGTGGTGGTCCTCGGCCCAGTCGATGCCGACCAGGATCATCGTTGCCCTCCTCCTCCAGTCCAGCCCGTCGGTCACCACACGAGCCTTGGAGGAGGTCTGGCGCACGGCCTAATGGATCAGTGCTCGACGTTCGGCACGTCATCCCACAAGTCGTCATCGCCCCCTCACCGTCCAGGCGGGGGCACGGTCTGACTACAGAGCTTTCGATCGTCTCTGGCGGCGTTAGTGCTCACCCACCCGGCGGCTCGGACACCGGAACCTACTTCGGACGATGCTGGCCCCGGTGACACCCCCATTAGGCGGCGTTGAGCTCGCGGTGGACGGCTGGGACGACGGCGCGCAGGTAACGGCCGAGACGGACGAAGGAGCGCCCGCTGGTGCGGAAGCCGTAGCCGATCGGGACCTCGGCGTAGCGGTAGCCCTTGCCGAGCAGATCCAGGGTCAGGACTTGGGCGTAGTTGAAGTCGTGGATGACCTCGGCGTTGGTGGCGGCGGCCGCTGACAAGGCGCGGTAGCCACTCTGGCCGTCGGTCAGCCGCAGCCGGGCGGCGTAGCGCAGTGCGGCCGTCAGGACCCGGTTGCCGAGGCGGCGGTGCGGCAGCATCCGGCGGATATCGCCGCTGAACCGCGACCCGACGACGTAGTCGGCACGGCCAGCCAGGATCGGGACGACGAGTCGCTCCAGTTCCTCGGGGGCGTACTCGCCGTCGGCGTCGCAGAAGGCCGCGACGGCCGCCCCTCGCGCGACCGCTTCAGCAAGACCGCGGCGCACGGCGGCGCCAAGGCCATGATTGCGCCCGAGCGACACCACCTCGGCGCCCGCCGCGGCCGCGACCTCGGCGGTGCGGTCGGTCGAGCCGTCGTCGATGACCAGGCAGCGCACCGTGCGGCCACGCACCAGTCGTGGAACCCGGCTGACGACGCCGGCAACGCTGGCCTCCTCGTTGTGCGCCGGCAGGAACAGCACGATGGGGCCATCCGGAGCGGCGACCGGCGACGCAGCGCCCGAGGGCGGCGAGGGCGGCGGCGGCGCCAGACGCAACTGACCAAGCAGGCTCGGGTCGGGAACCGCGACGGCGACGGCGCCGGCCGCCAGCGCGTAGCCGGTCTTGATCGCGTGCGCCGTCACCGCGGCGGCCAGCGCCGGCGCGGCCGGCGCACCAAGCGCCACCAGTGCGGCGGTGGCGGCTGCCTCGTAGGTGCCGACCCCTCCGGGCGCCAGGGCAACGATCTGCGCGGCGATCGTCACCGCCGTCACCAGCACGGCCTCGCCGGCCGACAGGTCCAAACCGGCCCAGCGGCTCGCCTGCCAGACCACCACGCTCTCCAGCCCCCACGCCGCCAGCGACCCGGCCAAGATGCCGGCCGCGGGCAGCCGCACGGTAAGGCGGCCTTCCGCCGACAACCGCCGAAGCCACACGAGGCCGGCGACGGCAACGAGGGCGGCTGCCGCCACTACCAGCCAGAGCCACCCGCCCGCCCGCGTGGACAACGCAACCGGACCGGCGAAGGCGGCGATGGCCGCCACCACCAGCACGTCGGCTGCCCGCAGCGTCAGCGTCGACGCGGTCGCCGCCGGCAGGCCGATAGCCGTGCGGCGCACGACGCTGGTTACCCGCAGCGCCTCCCCGAGTCGTAGCGGCAGCAAGTGGTTGCCGGCCAGGGACACGTGCAGCGCCGCCAGCGCCTGACCGAAGGAAAGGCCGGGCAGCACCCGCCGCCACAGCCCCGCCCGCACTACGAAGGCCGCCGCGTAAGCCGCCAGCGCCACGGCCAAGCCGGCCGGGCGGGCGCGCAAGGCCTCGACGGTGGCCTGCAGCGCCCGGGTATCGACTGCTTCGGCGAGCACTCCCAGGCTGACGGCCAGCAGGGCGGCGCTTGCCAGCACGAACCCCTTCCTGCGGCGCATGCCACCTCCCTGGTCGGGACCGCCCCTTGATTTGGGGGCTGCCGGCGTCTTACTATGGTAAGGGGAACCTAACATAGCTTGACCGCCGCAAGGCGATTCCGAGCCGATCCCGAGCCGAGTCCAGGAGTGCCATGACCGTCGTCGTCACCGGGGCCGCGGGCTTCATCGGCGGGCACCTCGTGCGCGCTCTGGCGGGGCGCGGCTACCGGGTCGCCGGCATCGACCGCCGACCTGGTGTTCCGGCGGCGGCGGCGATTGCGCTGGCTGCCGACCTGTCCGAGCCCCACGACGACGCCGACGCGCTGCTGGGCGAAGCCGAAGCCGTGTTCCACCTGGCGGCTCGATCGGGTGTGCGGGACGCTGACGTGCAGGCCGAGGCCCACCGCCGCCGTGACAACATCGAGGCCACCCGCCGGGTGCTCCACGCGGTGCCGCTGGGCGTTCCGCTAGTGGTCACGTCTTCGTCCTCGGTGTACGGGGGCACCCGCGGCCGCCCCTGCGTCGAGACTGATCCCCTCCGCCCGATCGGCGGCTACGCCCACTCCAAGGTCGACGTGGAGCGCCTGTGCGCCAAACGCGTGTCACACGGCGGTCTGCTCGCGGTGGCGCGACCCTTCACGGTCGCCGGCGAGGGTCAGCGCCCCGACATGGCCGTGGCTCGTTGGTTGAGCGACGCGCGCGCCCGCCGCCCGCTGCGCATCCTCGGCTCGCCGTCGCGCACGCGCGACCTCACCGACGTGTACGGCGTCGTCGAGGGTCTGATCCGCATGGCCGAGCGGGGAGTCCGCTCGACGATCAATCTGGGCACCGGGCGGGCGCACAGCCTGGGCGCGATTGCCGCGGCGGTGTGCGACGCGGTCGGTGTCGATCCCGGCCGCATGGTCCGCCCCGCCGGTCCCCATGAGGTCAGCGCGACGCTGGCCGACACCCG
Organism: Euzebyaceae bacterium; assembly: GCA_013812395.1. Lineage (GTDB taxonomy): Bacteria > Actinomycetota > Nitriliruptoria > Euzebyales > Egibacteraceae > JACCTL01. Next base: position 8,929 of record JACCTL010000012.1, on the reverse strand, counting down.
CCGTTGCACGCAGCTGCTGGGTTTCGTTCCCACCACCGACCTGGCAGCGTTGCTGTGCCGCCAGGCCGCCGCAACCACCGCCGACCGCGAGGCAACCACCGCCACCGTCGGCGACCTCGCCGCTACCGCCGCCGACCGCGGCGCAACCACGGCGGACCCCACCTCGACGGGACCGGCCCGTCCTCACAGGGCGCTCGTGAGAGGGCAATCTTGATGATCCGCCCCGCCATCCTGCTGCTCCTGCTCATCGCGTTGCCGGCTTGCGGCATTGCCGAGGGCAGCGAACGGCTGACGATCTACTCGGGTCGCAGCCAGGACCTGGTCGAGCCGCTGTTGGAGCGGTTCAACGAGGACACCGGCATTCCCATCGACGTGCGCTACGGCGACTCCGGGGATCTCGCGCTGCTGATCGCCACCGAAGGTAACCGCTCCCCCGCCGACGTCTTCTTCTCGCAAAGCCCGGGCACGGTCGGGTTCCTGGCCTCCAAGGACCTGCTGGCCACGTTGCCCGACGCGGCGCTGGAACGCGTCGCGCTGCGGTACCGCAACACCGAGGGACGCTGGGTTGGCGTCACCGGACGACAGCGGGTGCTGGTCTACAACGCAGAGCTCGTCGACGAGGCCGGCCTGCCGGACTCGGTGCTGGACGTGACCGACGAGCGCTACGCCGGACGGGTGGCGGTGGCACCGTCCAACGCGTCGTTCCAGGACTTTGTCACCGCGATGCGCCAGCAGCTCGGCGAAGACGAGGCGCTGGCCTGGTTGCAGGCCTTGGCCGCCAACGACGCGCCGGTCTACGCCAACAACAACGCGATCGTGGAGGCCGTCGGGCGGGGTGAGGTCGAGATGGGCTTGGTCAACCACTACTACAACGAGCGGTTCCTGGCCGAGGACCCGAGCCTGCCGAGTCGCAATCACATCTTCGCCGACGGCGACATCGGCGCCTTGGTCATCGAGGCGTCGGCCAGCGTGCTGGCGTCCAGTGACCAGCCCGACGACGCGGAGCGCTTCATCGAATACCTGCTGACCGACCAAGCCCAGCGCTACTTCGCTGAGGAGACGTTCGAGTACCCGTTGGTCGACGGGATCCAGCCCGCCACCGAGCTGCCGCCGCTGGCCTCGTTGAACCCGCCCGACGTTGACGTGGACGCCCTGGGACCCACCTTCGCCGAGACCGTCGAGCTGATCGACCGCAGTGGCATCAACGGCTGAGCTCACCGCGGGGCTCGAACCCGCCGCAGCATCGCCGCGCGGGGCGGCCGCACCGATCTGGCTGCGCCTGCTGGCGCTGCTGATCGCCGCCGGGTTCGCGGTGCCGCTGCTGTGGCTGGTCCTGCGCAACCTCGGTGGTGAGGGGGTTGTGGCGGCGTTGCGCGGCTCCGGCGCGCTGGCGCCACTGGGGCGCAGCGTCCTGCTGGCCGGCTGCACCGCGGTCGCGACCGCCGTCGTCGGGACGGCTGCGGCGTGGCTGACGATGCGCACCGATCTGCCCCTGGCGAGGGTGTGGCGGGTACTGCTGTGTTTGCCCCTGGTGGTGCCTTCATTCATCGGCGCCTTCACCCTGCTGGCCGCCTTCGCGCGAGGTGGGCTGCTCGACCGGCTGCTGCCCGCCGGGATCAGCCCTGGGCGCATCGTCGGCTTCTGGGGAGCCTTCGGGGTGCTGACCCTGCTCACCTACCCGTACGTGCTGTTGCCGGTGTCGGCGCGGCTGCGCCAACTGCCCGCGTCGCTGGAGGAGTCGGCACGGCTGCTGGGCCGCGGTGGCTGGTCGGTGTTCACCGCCGTCGTGCTGCCCCAGACCAGCGGCGCGATCCTCGCAGGCTCGCTGCTGGTGTTCCTGTACACCATCAGCGACTTCGGCGCCGTGCAGCTGTTGCGCTACGACACGCTCACCCGCGCGATCTACGCCTCGCGGCTTGACCAGCCGACCTCGCTGGCCTACAGCCTGCAGCTCGGCGTTCTGGCCATCGCGGTCGTCGCCGCCGAGCGCGCACTGCTGCGCGGCCCCAGTCGGGTCGTCGGCAGCCGCGACAGCCGGGCGCTGCGGGTGGCGCTCGGCCGCTGGCGGGTCGCCGCCACCGCCGGCGTCGCAGGGCTGGCGGTCTTCGCTTTGGCGGCGCCCGTGACGGTGCTGGCGTACTGGTCGGCCAGGGGCATGCTGCGCGGGTCGTCGCGCGCCACCGCCGTCACCACCGACCCGGCCTCCCTGCTCGCCCCGATGCTGAACACAGCCCGCGCGAGCGTGCTGACCGCGGTGGTGGCGGTGGTGGCCGTCCTGCCGCTGGCCTACTGGACGGTTCGCTACCGCAGCCGGCTGGCAGGCGTGGCCAACGCCGTGGTGGTGGGGGGCTTCGCGCTGCCCGGCCTCGTCGTGGCGCTGGCGCTGGTGTCGTTCGCCCTTCGAGGGCCCTTGCTGGTTGGGTCGCTATACCAGACCTTGCCGCTGCTGGTCTTCGCCTACACCGTGCACTTCGGGGCGCAGTCGCTGCGGACCGCCCAGGTCGCCGTCGCCGGTGTCCCGCCACGGGTGGGCGACGCCGCTCGCATGCTGGGGGCGTCGGGGGTCCGGCGTTTCGCCGAGATCGAGCTGCCGCTGATGCTGCCCGGCCTGCTGGCCGGCGGCGGCCTCGTGCTGCTCTCGGTCGCCAAGGAGCTGCCCGCGACGCTCCTACTGGCGCCCGCTGGCTTCCAGACCCTGGCGACGCGCGTCTGGAACGCCACCGAGGACGCCTTCTGGGCCGACGCGAGCCTGGCCTCTCTGGTGCTGATCGCCCTGTCCGGCGCGCTGACGTGGCTGCTGGTGATCCGCCGCCTCGATGCCCTCGACTAGCGGGTTACCCGGGGTGCCGCGAGCCCGCACCTCAACGGTTCACCTGGCCGTCGTCGCGGTCGCGGTCGCGGCCTCGGTGGTGGCGGGTGCGGGCATCGGGGTGCGCTCCACGCGGGGCGCCCAGGTCGGCGTCGACGAGCCGCAGTATCTGCTGTCGGCGATGAGCCTGGCCGCCGATGGCGACCTCGACATCACCGACGAGCTCGCCGCCCAAGCTTGGCGGCCGTTCCACGAGTCCGAGCTGCCGCAGCAGACCCGCCTGCTGCCGGACGGTCGTCGCGTCAGCCCGCACGATCCGCTGCTGGCGCTGCTGCTGGTTCCCGGCGTCATTGTGGCGGGCTGGGTCGGGGCGAAGCTGACCCTGGCGTTGCTCGCCGGCTTGCTCGCCGGCCTGCTGACCTGGACGGCGGTACGCCGGCTGAACGTCGGTGTGCCGGTGGCGGCTGGGGTCGTCGGGGTCTTTGCGTTGTCTGCTCCGCTGGCGGTCTACGGCAACCAGATCTATCCCGAGCTGCCCGCCGCCTTGGCCGTCACCGTCGCCATCGCCGCGCTCACCCAGGGTGGTGGGCATCCACTACCGAATCGGTACCGGATCCCCACCACCCCGGGTCAGTGGGGCGCACAACCGGTGGCCGACAACTGGTCGCGAGGGGGCACCTGGGCGGTGACGGCGGCGGTCGTCGCTCTGCCGTGGCTGTCGGTCAAGTACGCACCAGTGGCGGCGACCCTTGCCGCGATCGCATTGACGCGGCGGTGGCGCGCAGGGCAGCGGCGGGCGGCGGCGGGGATAGCGATCACCCTGGTGGCGGCCGGCTGCGTGTTCGCCGTGGTGCACCTCGCCGTCTACACCGGTCTCACCCCGTACGCGGCCGGCGACCACTTCATCGCTGGCGAGTTGACGGTGGCCGGCACCGCGCCGGACTTTGTCGGCCGCTCCCAGCGGCTGCTCGGTCTGCTGGTGGATCGTGAGTTCGGCCTCGCCGCCTGGCAGCCGGCGTGGCTGCTGCTGGTGCCGGCGGTGGTGTGGCTGCTGCGGTCGCGCCACCCGCAGTGGCCGGTGCTGGTGGCGCCGCTGGCCGTGGGCTGGCTCAACGCCACCTTCGTCGCGCTGACGATGCACGGCTACTGGTTCGGTGGCCGCCAGCTGGTGGTGGTGCTGCCTGCGGCGGTCCTGGCCGTGGCGGTCTGGGCGCAGCAGTGGCGCCCCGCCAGGGTGTTGGCAGGGGTGCTTGGGGTGCTCGGCGTCGGCAGTTACCTGTGGCTGGTGGTCGACGGCCTGCGAGGCAGGATCACCTGGGTGACCGACTTCTGGCTGGTGACCGACCCGTGGTACCAGACGTGGTCCGCGCTGCTGCCCGCCTACCAGCGCGCGACCTGGCTGACGTGGCTGGCGCACACCCTGTGGCTGATGGCGGCGGTCATGGTCGCGGGGTGGTCTTGGCGGCGTGGCGGGGTCAGGAGCTCACGGTGAACTCGCTGACCATCCCCTCCTCGAGGTGGGACTCAATGGTGCCGTCAGCCTCGGTCTCGACGATGGTGCAGAACAGCACGTAGTCGCCCGCGACCAGCTCGAACGTGCGGCTGCACGTCTGGCCGCCCGGGAAGCCCTCGACCTCTCCGATCAGCGCGCCGTCAGGCAGGGCTGCCTCGTCGACCGCACCGTTGGCGACCGGCAGGTCGTCGGGGCTGGCGGCGTCGACCACGACCAGCTCGTGGGGCTCGGCACCGGCGTTGGTGATGTCGAACGTGATGGTGCCGGCCGGCACCTCGTCGGGCTCGGCGGTGATGGACCACTCATCCAGTGTCGTGGCCACGGTAGTTTCGGCGGTGGCGGGATCACCGACCGGTTCGCAGTCGGCTGGGAAAGATCCCGAGGCTGCGACGGAACCGCCAGCCGACCCGCTCCCAGCGGCCGAGCCGCCATCGGTCAAGGTGCGGATCGCTGCCCGTCGTCGGCGCAGCCTGCCAACAGCACGACGATCCCGGCGAGCAGCAGCCGGCGCATCAGCCTTCCGAGCCGCTGACGCTACCCGAGCCGCTACCTGAGCCGCTACCCGAGCCCGAGCCAGAACCGGACGCGGACCCCGAGCCGCTGCCCGAGCCGGAGCCGCCTTCCTCCAGCGTGCGGACCCCCGCGCCGTCGTCTCCCCCACACGCCACGGCCGCCAGGGCCAGGGTCGTCGCCATCGCCGCTACGCGCATTCGGATTCGCATCGTCGACCAGATCCTTTCTTCGTAGGTAAGGTCAGCCTAACCTTCCTAACCGCGCAAGCGCAAGCCGGTCCAGCGTTTGCCGACGGCTACCATGACAGCGATGCGGGAGCCGCTTCCTAACCATTACGACGTCCTCGAAATGCCACGGGGAACCGATCCAGCGCAGCTGCGGGCGGCCTACCTGCGGCTCATGCGCCGAAACCATCCCGACCTGCGACCCTGCGATCCCATCGCGGCCGAGACGGCCCGACGGGTCAACCGGGCATGGACCGTGCTGAAAGACCCCGAGCGCAGGGCCGCCTACGACCGGCTGCTTGCCAGCGGCGTCCGACCGGTCGAGCGGACGCACCGCATGGCGACGTCGGTCGCACGGCAGCCGGCCTACTCCCCGGTCGGGCGGGCCTACCGCCGGGACTTCCACAGCGCCTGCCTGCGCTCGGCCGCCGCCGTGTTCGCGGCCGGATTGCTGCTGCTGACCGCGGTCGGTTAGGCGGACAGCCGGGGCGCTACCGCCTCGCTCCTTGAGCGCTCAGCCGAGGCTGAAAGGCTCCGGCGCGGCGGCCGCGTCGGCGGCGTGCTGTAACGGCGACAGGAACGGCAACGCGGTCGGAAGCAGCTCCTCGGCAGCGGAGAAGTCGCCCAGCCCGTCAGCGCGCAACGGCGCGGCCGTGAGCCGGGCGCCGTGGCGTCGCGCCCCATAGGCCACCAGCAGGACGTCCAGCGGCCCGTCGTCGCTGTCGACCAGCGCCTCCGCCACAAAGCCGAAGCACGGCGCCTGGGCCGGTCGCATGACCTCGCTGGCGAACCGGTCGAGCAGGTCGAAACGGCCCGGATCGTCGTCCGGCCACTCTGGCAGGGACAGGACCCGGGTGGCCGCCGGCAAGGGCAGCACCACGGTGGCGGGCACCGGACGCCGCGGCTGCTCCGCCAGTGTTCTCGCCGCCTGCTGGCACACCAGCTCCAACTCTTCCATCCTCATTGCCGGGCCTCGGCGATGGCGTCGATGGCGACGAGGAACGCGCCGGTCCAGTCGTTGCGGGCGGCGATGGGCGGCACCAGCTGCTCGGCGATGCGCTCGCGAACACCGCCCGGCACCAGCTCGGTGTCGCGAGGACGCACCCCGAGGCACCGCTGTCGTGGGGCTGCCTCGGCGGCGAAGTCGCCCGGCTCGGCCACCGCCACGACCGCGACGTCGACGTCCCAGATCCGCACGATCTCGCCGCCAGCGCGGAACGCCTCACCGCAGCCGGCCTGCTCGGACTCGTAGGTCAGTGCCACCACGTCCAGGCCGCCGTCGCGCAGTCCCTCCAACCGCTGTGCGATGTCGGCGCCGTCGAGGATCCCGGCCTGGTCCAGCACCTGCTGGCCTTCCTCGCGCGGGGGAAGGCTGACGTCGACCGCAGGCTCACCGCAGCCGGCGAACAGCAAAGAGGCGATGACCAGCCCTGCCCTACGCACCCAGCGCCTCGCGCAGCCGGCGGATGGGGCCCTCGAGGTTGTGCTGCTCGGCCAGCTCGTCGAGTCGGGCGTCGTCGCGGTCGCCGCTGGTGCGCTGCACCTGCACGTCGGTGCGAACCGGCACGACCTGCTGCATGGCGACCAGATAGGCCAACGAGTCCCGCAACGCGCCGCCCAACCGCGGTGGATGGGCGGCAGCGTCACGCACCATGGCGTGTAGATCGGGGTAGTCGTTGACCAATGCCCGTGCCGTCTTCTCACCGACGCCCTTGACGCCCGGCAGGCCGTCGGACGGATCTCCTCGCAGGGTGGCGAAGTCAACGTAGCGCGAGGCGGGCACCCCGTACTTGGCCTGCACCGCGGCCTCGTCGAACCGCGCCAGGTCACTGACCCCCCGGACGGTGAACAGCACGCGGACCACGGCACCCCCCGCGCCGTCGCCGTCGCGGACGAGTTGCAGCAGATCCCGGTCGCCGGTGACCACGTCGATTGCCTCGCCGTCGCCGGCGTGTGCGCACAGCGCCCCGATCGCGTCGTCTGCCTCCCAGCCCTGCGCGATCACACACTCCTGGCCGAAGGCGGCCAGGACGGCGCGGACCACGTCGAACTGGCCCGGCAGGTCCTCGGGATCGTCGCGGCGGGTGGACTTGTAGGCGGCGTAGGCCTCGACGCGGGGGGCGGGCCGCCAGTCGTCGTCGAACACGTGCACCACCTGGTCGGGGTGCAGGTCGGTGATCAGCCTCGCGGTCATGTCCAGGTATCCGCGCACCGCGTTGACCGGTGTGCCGTTCGGATCCTTGATCGAGGTGGGCAGCGCGAAGTAAGCGCGGTAGGTCAGCGAGGAGGTGTCGAGCAGCAGTCGGTGGCTCATCGCCGCCAGGGTACGGGTCGCGCGACGAAGGCAATGAGCACCGAACACCCGGCCGCTTGGGTAGCGTGGGGCCATGGTGGACACGCTGGTGTGGGTCACGGGAGGCTCGGCGGGCATCGGGGCGGCGCTGATCCGGGCGGTGCCCTACGACGACGCCCTTGTCTTCGACATTTCTCGCTCGGGCGGGACGGCCGGTGCCCAGCACGTCGCGGCGGACCTGTCGGACCCCGATTCGTGGGAGGCGGTCGCCGCCCACTTCGCTGCCCAGCTCGACGGCTTCGCGGGCGACCGTGCCGTGCTGATCCACAACGCTGGCACGCTGGAGCCGCTCGGCTTCGCCGGCGAGGTCGACTCCGAGACGTACCGGCGCAGCGTCGTGCTTAACTCCGGGGCACCCCAGGCGATCGGGGACGCGTTCCTCGCGGCCCTGGCCGCCTCGCGGTTCGGCGGGCAAGCCGTTGTGGTGCAGCTGTCCTCCGGCGCAGCGACCACGCCATCGCCGGGCTGGTCGACGTACTGCGCCGGCAAGGCCGCGCTGCAGATGTGGGTACGTTGCGTCGGCCAGGAACAACAGCGACGCGAGTCGAGGGTCACGGTGCTGGCGGTCGCGCCGGGCGTGGTTGCCACGGGGATGCAGGAGCGCATCCGCCAGACGTCGCCGCACGACTTCCCCAATGTCGAGCGCTTCCAGCAGCTGCATGCGCGCGACGAGCTGCGCGATCCCGATGCGGTGGCTCGGGACCTGTGGGCGCTGCTGGACACCGACGTGGAGACTGGTGCGGTGCTGGACCTGCGGAGCCGATGATGGCCGACGCGCCTTGGCCGTTCGCGCCGCCTATCACGCCGATGGAGGCCAAGGTCCGCCCCGAGCTGCCGCCGTCGCCCGGGTGGGCCTATGAACCCAAGTGGGACGGCTTCCGCTGCGTGGCCTGGGGTGGGAAGACGACGCCGACAGCGGTCACGGCCCGCTTGGACAGCCGCAACGCCAAGCCCCTGCTGCGCTACTTCCCCGAGCTGCTCCCAGCGCTGGCGCAGCTGCCACCCGACGCTGTCGTGGACGGCGAGGTGGTGCTGGTCACCGACGGCAGGACCGACTTCGACGCGTTGCAGCAGCGCATCCATCCCGCCGAGTCGCGGATCACGATGCTGGCTCGCGAGACGCCCGCGGAGCTGGTGGCTTTCGACCTGCTGGCCTTCGGCGGCGAGGATCTGCGGGGGCGCAACTTCGCCCAACGGCGGCAGCGGCTCACCGACCTGGTCGGCCGCCTCGGGCACCCCTGGCATCTCACCCCGTCGACGACCGACGCGCAGGTCGGTGCACGCTGGTTCGACGAATTCGAGTCCGCCGGCTGCGACGGGATCGTCGCCAAGCAGCTGAACCGCCCCTACATCGAGGGCCAGCGGGCGATGGTCAAGGTCAAGCACCGCAGGACCGTCGACACGGTCATCGGTGGCTACCGCCTGCACAAGGAGGGCGACCGCGTCGGCTCGCTGCTGCTCGGCCTCTACAACGCCGAGGGAAAGCTGCACTTCATCGGCCACTGCTCGGGCTTCGG
>JACCTL010000010.1 GCA_013812395.1 Euzebyaceae bacterium | reverse complement strand
CCGCTGTAGGGCTGGGCCGCCGGCGGCCAGCCGCCGCCGGCGTGGTCGCCGCCGCGCTGGCCTTGGGCGTGGGCGAGCTGGTCGCGGGCCTGCTGCCGGGCGCGGGTTCACCGGTGGTCAGCGTGGGCAACGCCGTCATCGACGCCGTGCCCGCACCGGTCAAGGACCTGGCGATCTCGATCTTCGGGTTGGCGGACAAGATCGCCTTGGTCGTGGGGATCGTGCTGTTCGCGGCGGCCTTCGGCGCGTTGCTGGGCGTGGTGGGCGCCCGGCGGTTCGCCGCGGCGGCGGCTGGCTTCGTGGCCTTCGGCGCGATCGGCGTCGCCGCCGCCGGCAGCGATCCCCAGACCTCCCTGGTGGCCACCGCGGTCGCCGTCACCGTGGCCGTCGCGATCGGTGTGCTGGGGTTGCGCCGGCTGCTGGCGGCCGCCCGTGCCGCTCGCATGGCTCCCGACGTGCGCCCCGATGCCCGTCCCGATGTCGCGATCGCGATGCCTGACGATGCCACCTCGGCGCCTGGCGTCAGCGGTGACCGGCGGGCCTTCCTGCGGCTGACCGGCGGGCTGGTGGCCGTAGCAGCTGCCTCGGCTGCGGGGGGTCGCTGGCTGTCGCAACAGGCCGGTGTTGCGGCATCGCGCGCGGCGCTGGTACTGCCCCAGCCCGTGCGCCGAGCGGACGCACCGCCGGCCGGAGCCGACCTCGGCATCGACGGGGTGGTGCCGTTCGTCACCCCCAACGAACGGTTCTATCGCATCGACACCGCACTGGTCGTTCCCCGCGTCGACGTCGACAGCTGGCGGCTGCAGGTCACGGGCATGGTCGACCGGCCCCTGGAGCTAACCTTCGACGAGCTGGCGGCGATGGGCACCGAGGAGCACTGGACGACGCTGTGCTGCGTCTCCAACGAGGTCGGCGGCGGCTTGATCGGCAACGCACTGTGGTCGGGAGTGCCGTTGCGGCGGGTGCTGGAGCGCGCGGGCACCGACGCCGCCGCAAGCCAGATCGTCGGGCGCTCCGTTGACGGCTTCACCGCCGGCTTCCCAACCTCCGCCGCCTACGACGGCAGGGCCGCCCTGCTCGCCGTGGCCATGAACGGCGAGCCGTTGCCCGTCGAACACGGTTTCCCTGTGCGCCTGGTGGTGCCGGGTCTGTACGGCTATGTTTCGGCCACCAAGTGGCTGAGCCAACTCGAGCTGACCACGCTCGATGCCTTCGACGGCTATTGGATCCCCCGCGGCTGGTCGAAGCGGGGACCGATCAAGACCCAGTCACGCATCGACGTACCCGCGACGGGTGCCCGCGTCGCCGCCGGCCGCACGCCGGTCGCCGGTGTGGCGTGGGCGCAGGCCAGCGGGGGAGTGCGGGCAGTCGAGGTGCAGATCGACGAGCAGCCCTGGGCCGAGGCGCGGCTGGGTACCGCCCTCAACGACGACACCTGGCGCCAGTGGGTGTACGAGTGGGAGGCGCCGCCCGGCCACCACGTCGTGCGTGTCCGTGCCACCGATAACGAGGGCACGACGCAGACCGGTCGGCGCCGCCCCGTGGCGCCCGACGGGGCCACCGGATGGCACGAGATACGCGTCGAAGTCGAGCGCTGACCGCCGTTGTGAGCGGCAGGTCCTCGGCCTGTGCCGGGGGAGCGGCGGACACCCCCACCCTGTACGGACGGACACCCCCCAACGCTGCGATACGTGACTAGTCCGCTACGGTCGTGAGAGCGGTCGATGGTTCGGCCTTCGCCGCTTGACAACCGACGGCCGTCTCCCGGCGCCGTCCACAGCTTGCAGCCGTCTTCGGTTCTCCGTCCCTTGTTGGGGTTATGACGAGGGACGCCTTCATGCCCATGGCTGCCTTCGGCGTGCCTGTCACGCCAGGCCCGACAGAACCGGGCCCGAACGCTGAGGTGCCCATCGCTGCTGCGATGGCGCTCGTGCGCGTTCGCTGACCACCCACGAACAACGAGGATGCATTGTTGGAAAACACCCGTGGCGCCCGTCGAGCCCGACCGGCTCGGACCCGCGCCTGCGTGACCGCAGTGGCTCTAGCCGCCACGATGATCGTGGCCCTGCCCGCGACGGCGGCCTTCGCCGCTCCGGCCAAGCCGCGCACCTACAACGTGGTGGCCGGGGACTCGCTCAGCTCGATCGCCCAGGACTTCGGCATCAAGGGACTTTCGGGCTGGCGGCGACTGTTCGACGCCAACCGCAAGATCGACAACCCGGACCTGATCACGGTGGGCGCTCGCCTGCGCATTCCCGCCAAGGGCGCCGAGCTCAAGCGACGCTCGCTGCCGGCACCGCCAGCGCCGGTCGTCGTCGCGCCGGTCGCCCCTCCGCGCGTGGACAGCAGCGCCTCACGTAGCAGCAGCAGCACGGACACCAGCAGCAGCGACAGCAGCAGCACAGACACCAGCAGCGCCGAGAGCGCGCCGGCACCGCCTTCCTCGGCGCCCAGCTCCGGGGTGTGGGCCAGCCTGGCCCAGTGCGAATCCGGTGGAAACTGGAGCATCGACACCGGCAACGGCTACTACGGTGGGCTGCAGTTCAGCCTGTCGACCTGGCAGGGCTACGGCGGCAGCGGCATGCCGCACGAGGCGTCCGCCAGCGAGCAGATCGCCGTAGCTGAGCGTGTCCAGGCCTCGCAGGGTTGGGGTGCCTGGCCGGCCTGCAGCGCGGAGCTCGGACTGCGGTAACGCCGCACCATCCTCGAAGAAGCGCCGCCTTTCGGGCGGCGCTTCTTTGCGTCGGCGGAAGCCGGTGCGCTGCTTGAGCGGTGACTGAGTGCGCTACCGCTTCGCTACTTGAGCGCTCAGCTGTCGGGCGCCAACCAGTCGCGGCGGCGGCGGTCGGAACGCCGCTCGATGCGCAGCCCCTCGCGGACCGGGTCACCAGCGCCGACGAGCACCGCGGTGATCTCCTCACCGATCAGCTCGTCGCGTTCCAGCAAAGCGTCGCGCAGCGCATCGACGAGATGGCGGTTGGCGCCCAGCAACGCCCGCACGCCGGCCTTGGCTTGCGCCAGTAACCGGTCGACCTCGGGCCGCGTGTAGGGGTCGGCCAGGACGCGGCCCACCAGGTTGGAGGTATTCAGGGCGCCTTCCTGCACCGCTGCCAATGACACCAGCGAGCCGCCCATGCCCGCCGACCCGACCACCTCGCAGGCGATCTGGGTGGCGGCGGCCAGGTCGCCGCCCGGACCGGTGCCCGACTCGCCGAAGTACAGCTCCTCGGCGCACATGCCGCCGAGGGCGATGTCAATCAGCCCCACCATCTCGCTGCGCGTGCGTGTGTAGACCTCGTCGCGGTCGCCGTGAGCCAGCAGCCCCAGCGAGCCCTTCCGCTTGACGATGGACAGGACCTCCAGGCGACGCGTGCCCGCCAGGTAGGCGACGGTGGCGTGGCCGGCCTCGTGGGTCGCCACCGTGCGACGCTCCAGCTCGGTGTAGTCCACGGGACTCTTGCTGCCGACCTCGCCGGTGAGCCGGGCCTCCTGGATGTCGCGCCAGGCCAGCTCATCGCGCCCGTTGCCCAAGGCGATGACGAGGGACTCGTCGAGCAGGTGCTCGATCATGACGGGGCTGTAGCCGAAGGTCTGGCCGGCCAGCTGCTCGCGGCGGGTCTCGACGTCGAGGTCGGCGGCGTGGGCTCTGCTCGACAGGAAATGGTCGACGAGGTCGCGGCGGGCCGTCTTCGCTGGCAGCTCGAAGCTAAGGCGCCGGTCGAAGCGGCCGGGACGCAACAGCGCAGGGTCCAGGCTGTCAGCCCGGTTGGTGGCGGCGATGACCAGGACGTTGTGGTAGCGCGGCTTGCGTTTGGCCAACTGGCGGTGGGTCGGCAAGTAGGCGTTGGCCGCCCCCACCAGCAGGTTGTACGAGCGGTCGCGTAGCGGTGGCGCGTCGAAGGACTGCAGCTGCACGAGCAGCTCGTTGACGACGCCACCGGTGCCTTCGCTGCTGCCGAACCCTGCCACCGTCGTCGACCCGGGGGGCAGCCCGGCGCCGTGGCAGGCGCGTGCCAGCTGCCCGCCGGAAAGGGGAGTCGCGTTCAGGCCGCCGCGCGTCATGGCGATCGCGTCGATCTCCTCGATGAAGCCGATCGCGCCACCTTCGCGCAGCGCGGCTTTGCGCAGGGCCTTGAAGTAGCTGCGGATCTTGCGCGAGGTGGCGCCGTACCACATGGACTGGAAGCTGGTCGCCGAGACGAAGAAGAACGGCACGCCGGCCTGGCGGGCCATGGCCTTGGCGAGGTGGGTCTTGCCCGTGCCCGGAGGTCCTTCGAACAGCAGGCCTCTGCGAGGATTGCCGCCCAGACGGTCGCGGTACAGCGCGTAGCCGAGGAAGGTGTTGAGGGTCTTGACGACTTCGTCGAGGACCCCGTCCAGTCCCTTCACGTCGTCGAAGCTGACGTCGATCTGCTCGGGGCGGAACAGCATGTGCGGCGAGCGGCCCGACAGCAACGGCATCGCCATCGCCGCGCCCAGCGCCGCGATGAGCGCCACCGGCAGCAGGTAATACAGCCAATCGTCGCCCAGCGACGGCAGGGCGAACACGTTGAACGGGGCGCCGGACAGGATCCGGTACCACAGGAAGACCAGCGGGACCCCGAGGATCGCCGCCAGCCCCCCAAGCCGTTGCCGACGCGCTCGCTCACGCGCCGCACCCACGTCGGCCGACAACGCGGAGATCAGCCCCCCGCCCAGCCGTGCCGCCACCGACGTGTTGTTCATGCGCCCCCCTGCCCAGCAGGGCCGCGCGGCCTTGCGTTTCCCCAGTGTGCCAGAGTGCACTGTCGTTGTCACGTAGTGTAATACCACGTAGCAGAGCGCACCGTTGCCGCACGGTCCTCGGGTGGAGCGGCTCCGCCGACGAGACCAACCCATTCCCTCTTGCGTCGTACTGGCCGCTTCCAAAGAACTGAAGGAAAGTGTAGTCATACAGCAGACAGGTGGCTACGCTTTCCGCCATGCGCCTTACCGACTCGCTTGCGCTACTGCCGGATGTCTTCACCTACTCCGACGCCCGCCGAAGCGGCATGTCTGACCGACGCCTCTACGGCTTGCGCGACAGTGGTGAGATCGAGTCGCTGGGCCGCGGCCTCTTCCGTCGTGCTGGCGCCCAAGGTGACCCAGACCTCATCGAGATCGCTCGACGAGCGCCGGAGGCGACGCTGTGTCTCGGCACCGCACTAGCGCGGCACAACTTGTCCGACGAGATCCCTCCCGTCATCGACGTCGCCCTGCCGCGAGGGCGCCGGTCTCCGGCTACTACCGCACCCGCGAGGTGGCACCGCTTCGACGTCGACACGTTCCCCATCGGGAGAGACGTCCTCCCCGTGGGTGACCTAGCCATCGGGATCTACGGACCGGAGAGATCGATCTGCGACGCGTTCCGCCTCCGGCACCTGGAAGGATCCGAGCAGGCCATCGATGCCCTGAAGCGCTGGATCCGTCGAAGCGGGTCGCAGCCGTCCTCCCTGCTGCGCATGGCTCACCACTTCGGGCCCCGCGCCGAGAGCTCTATCCGCGAGGCACTTCTGGTCTTGCTGTGAGCGGCCGACCCACCCGAGACACAGCTGAGGGCCGTGTCTACCTCGATCTCCAGAACCTGGCCCGCCAGGCCGGTCGACCGTCCGACGAGCTCCAGCAGCTGTATGCCCTCGAAGGGTTCCTCGACCGCCTCACCCGGTCGGCCCACGCCGACCGTTTCGTCCTCAAGGGCGGCGTCCTGCTTGCCGCGTTCGACACGCGTCGGCCGACGAGAGACGTCGATCTGGCGGCCCGCGACCTTCACAACAGCGCCGAGGCTGTTCGGCGCATCGTCGTAGAGATCGTGAAGATCGAGCTCCACGATGGCTTGGCCCTCGACTCCCAAGCCATCACTGCCGAAGTGATCCGGGTCGGCGATGCCTACAGCGGGGTCCGCGTCTCCGTCTCGGGGACGCTGGCCAGCGCTCGGCTCCTGTTCCACGTCGACATCAACGTCGGCGATCCGATCAGCCCCGCTGCAGAAACAGTCTCCTTGCCGCGCCTTCTGGGCGGTGAGCTGGTCGTCACCGGCTATCCGCTGGCCGAGAAGATCGTGACAGCTGTGCAGCGCGGCACGGCCAATACGCGCTGGCGAGACTTCACCGACGTCGCCCGCCTCGCCGCAGTCCACCGTGTCGATGAGGGCGTCTCTCCGAATCCCTCCGTGGGGTCGCCGAACATCGGGAGGCGGCGCTCTCGCCCCTCGCCGATGTGCTCGAGGGCTATGCAGGCGCAGCGCAGGGGAGGTGGTCAGCGTGGCGACGCAAGCACCGACTCGAGGAAGTCACCCTGAGTATCGAGGATCTCCTCGCACAGGTCGTCGCCTTCGCCGACCCGGTTCTAACGGGCGAGGTTCACGGCCACACCTGGGATCCCACCTCTCGGGGGTGGGATTGACTCACGACCTGGACACTTCCGCGCTCACGAGACCTTCCCGCTAGCCTCACAACCCGACGCTGTGATTCAGCGCCCAGCCGCCCCACCCAAACAACTCCCACCCCCACCCCAGCCACGCCGGCACAGCGCAACAGGGTGCGTGCGTTGACAAAGTCCCGGGGCACCTTGGGCCTTAGGGCTGCACCAGTCCTCCGGCGATCAGTACGGCCCAGGCGAGCTCCGGGTGGAAGATGTCGGAGTGCGCCCCCGCCGGCGGGCCGCCGTTGACGATGACCTTGTTGCCGTCCAGGTTGCAGAACCGTCCAGGGCCCAGCTCGTAGGCCGATCCGACTGCGCGCAGGGGCGCGGCGTCGGCCGGCACGCCCTGGGCGCCGTCGTGGCCCAGTGCGCCCCAGCGGAACATCAGGTCGTCGGCGCCAGCTGCGTCCTGGCGCCCCGCCAGGGACGCCAGCGGGTAGGCGGTTCCCACGGCACTGTCGCGCAGTGTGTGCGTGACCAGGATCGGCCCGCCGACGCGCTGCTGCATGCCGGCTAGCGCGCCGCTGCGCTTACGGTCGTGGGGCAGCTCGTCGGCGAACGCGAAGTGGCTGAAGGCGGCCTGGATCAGCGACAGCGACGCGATCGGCGTGTCGCGCACCGCCGAGTCGGGCAGGCCGGCCAAACTGAAGGCGACCACCCGGCCACCGAAGCTGTGCCCCAGCAGGTGGATTCGCAGGTCGGGGCCCGCCGCGTGCAACCGCCCGAGCAGCGGGCCGAGGCCGGTCTGGCCGACAACGCCAGCGCGCGCCTTCATCTGCCAGTAGGTCAGCTGGCGCAGCGCCTCTTTGGCCCCGTTCCACAGCCGCGAGAAGCCGCCCAACCCGGCGGCCCCACCGCCACGCCGGGCGGGCGCCGCAGCGGCCATGCGGTCGAAGACCGCCTCGGCGTCGTCGTCGAGCAGGGCGTTCTCACCGCCGTCTTCGCCGGTCGGTGAAGGGGGGTCGGCCTCGGACAGCGTGCGCATGTGCGTTTGGAAGGCGCCGAGGGCCCCGGGGTCTTCGGGACGTTCCTTCAGCAACCGGGCCAGTTCGCCGAGCGCTTGCTGCTGCGCCGCGCCGGGGAAGGTGTCGCGCAGAGCATCCACGAGCTCCGCGTCGCTGATCTGCCCCGCGGCACTGGCGGCACCGCCGCGGCCCGTGCCGATGTCCTCGTCGGGCCAGCGCATCGACGGCCACAGCACCCCGAGGGTCCCGACCTTGTCCAGATCCACGCCGCGGTCGGTGAGGATCTCGGCCACGAGCGTGAAGAAGCGCTCGTACAATCCCCGCGCGACGTTGGTGTCGTTGTTCCAGCCGTGAGAGAACACCAGCAGGTCGGTCAAGCCGGCGGCGGCCGCCTCGCTGACCACCTCGTCACCGTCACCGCTGGTCAGCTTGCCGGCCGCGTCGAAGCCGACCTCCCAGTGCGGCAAACCCGCGATCTTTGGCATCTGCGCTCCCTTCGTTAGGCGGCTCAGACCGCCTGGATGACCCGCATGAGGTCGACCATGCCGTGGCCCTCGAAGTACCGCTCCCGCCCGAGCGAGGTGGCGTTGTCGCAGAACAGCCGCTTGACCACGGTCGGGCGTCCGATGAACTCGCGTCGCACCGACAGGAAGGCCGCGACCGCCCCCGAGACGTGCGGCGCCGCCATCGACGTCCCGCTGTCCTCGATGTAGGCGGCGACTTCGTCGGGGTCCAGACCGTCCAGCAGGGAGGCGATCTCATCGCGCCGGCGACCGGCCGCACACGAGGTGATCCGCTCGCCGGGTGCGACCAGGTCCGGCTTGAGGCGGCCATCGCCGGTGGGGCCCTTCGACGAGAAGTACGAGACCCCGAACGTGTGGGGGCTGTCGCGGTGGGTGGCGCCAACGGTGATGGCCTCGTCGGCATTGCCGGGATCGTTGATGGTCAGCGACATCCCGGTGCTGGTGACGCCCTCGCGGGCCATGAGCTGCCCGTAGCCGGTGTTGCCGGCGGCCACGACCACGACCACCCCCGACTGCACCAGCCGGTCGACCTCCACGCAGA
>JACCTL010000185.1 GCA_013812395.1 Euzebyaceae bacterium | reverse complement strand
GCCGACGGCCCGACCCGGCCGCCGCCGTCTGCCCCCAGACGCGCGCCGGACGACCCCGGACAGCGCCCGCAACGGCGCCAGTGTGTCGTTGGTGACGACCCCCGCCCAGACCAGATCCCACAGCGCGTGCAGGACCGCTGCCTCGTCACCGCCGCCGACGGCCGCGTACAACCCTGGCCAGAACGACGCGCCGCGCGCCTGCAGGTGCTCCATCAGCAACCGGTGGCGGTCGCTGTACCAGGGCTCGTCGCCCGGCTCACCCGGCACCGGTGCCAGCAGCGCGGCCTGGTCGCGCAGGTACACCGCCACCCGTCCGTCATCGGCACCCAGCGGTCCACGGCCGACCCATACCACCTCGCCGGCGGCCGACAGCTGGTCCAGCCACGCTGGGGTGTAGTCGCGGATGCGAGCGGCAAGCACGTCGCGCTCCAACGCGCTGGCCGGCACCGGCAGCCCTTGCAGCTGCTCGACGACCTCCAGCGTCCGGTCGACACCGGACGAGTGGGTGCCCACGCCTTGCCAGGGCCCCAGGAACCGTCCGAGGGCATCGGGCTCGACCGGTTCCACCTCTTTGCGCAGTACCGCCAGCGACCGGCGGCGCAGGCGGCGCAGCACCTCGGCGTCACACCATTCCCGGCGCGTACCCCCCGGGCGGAACTCCCCAATGACCACCCGCCCGTGGGTGGACAGCTCCGCCAACGCCATGTCGACGGCATCGCGGGGCAGCGCCAGTCGGGCGGCCACGTCGTCGATCAAGAAGGGCCCGTGCGTGCGTGCGTAGCGGGCGACCAGATCAACCAGCGGCCGGTCCACCGGTTCACCGAATGCCTCGGGCAGTCCGACCGGCGGCGGCACGCCCAGGCCGTCGCGGAAGCGTGCGGCGTCCTCGGCGGCCCCCCAGCGCTCCTCGCCGGCAATCCGCAGCCGGTACACGCGGCGCTGGCGCTCCAAGCCGTCAAGCCACTCGGCCACCTGCTGGTCGCCGGCGGTGCTGCGGGCGGCGACCTCGTCGCTGCGCAGGTCGCCGATCTCGCGCAACAGGTCGTGGACGCCATCGGCGTCGCGGGCGCGGCGCTCCGGGCTCAGCCGCTGCAGCTGCACCTCCAGATCGGCAAGGGCCTCCGGGTCGATCAGCTCGCGCAGCTCCTCGGAGCCCAGCAACTCGGCGAGCAGCTCACGGTCCAGCGACAGCGCCGTGGCCCGCCGCTCCGCCAGGGGCGCGTCGCCTTCGTACATGTAGGACGCGATGTAGTCGAACAGCAACGATGAGGCGAACGGTGAAGCGGTCGGGGTCTCGACCTGCGCCACGCGGATCGTGCGCGAGCGGACGCCGCGCAACAGCTCGACCAGCGCCGGCAGGTCGAACACGTCACGCAGGCACTCGCGATAGGCCTCCAGCAAGATCGGGAAGCTGCCGTAGCGACTGGCGACGGCCAGCAGATCCGCGGCCTTCTGGCGTTGCTGCCACAGCGGTGTGCGGCCCCCGGGGCGCCGTCGTGGCAGCAGCAGGGCTCGCGCTGCGCACTCGCGGAAGCGCGCGGCGAACAGCGCCGAGTCGGCCAGCTGCTCGACGACGAGGTCCTCGATGTCGTCCGGGTCGATGAGCATCGTCTCCGCGACGATGTCGGGCAGCGCCGAGTCCTCGGCCTCGGGCAGGCGGACGACGATGCCGTCGTCGGCGTGCATCGTCTGCACCTCCAACCCGAGGCGCTCGCGCGCCCTCGCCTCGATGGCCAACGCCCACGGGGCGTGGACACGGTCGCCGAACGGGGACAGCACGCACACCCGCCAGTCGCCGATCTCGTCGCGGAACCGCTCCACCACGATCGTGCGGTCCGTGGGCAGCGCGCCGGTGGCCTCCCGCTGCTCGGCCAGGTACTGCACCAGGTTGGCGGCCGCCAGCCGGTCCAACCCGTAGCGGGTGGTCAGCCCTTCCACAGTCTCCCCGCCACGCTGCTCGCCGACCTCGCGCACAAAGGCCCCCACGGCGCGGCCCACCTCGACCGGGCGGCCGAGCGCGTCGCCGTGCCAGAAGGGGATCTGGCCTGGCTCACCGGGGGCCGGCGTGACCAGCACCTGGTCACGCGTGATCTCGCTGATCCGCCAGGTCGACGAGCCCAATGTGAACGTCTCACCAACCCGGGTCTCATAGACCATCTCCTCGTCGAGCTCACCGACCCGCCTAGCGGATCCCCTCCCCCCGGCGGCAGCTGCGCGACCGCCCTGACCCGAGGCTGCATCGCCGGCGATGAACACGCCGTACAAGCCGCGGTCAGGGATCGTGCCGCCCGACGTGACCGCCAGCCGCTGCGCGCTGGAGCGACCGGTGATCTCGTCAGAGACGCGGTCCCAGTTGATCCGAGGCCGCAGCTCGGCGAACTCGTCGGAGGGGTAGCGGCCTGACAGCATGTCGAGCACACCGTCCAGCTGGGCCCGTGTCAGCTCGGCGAAGCCGGCGGCGCCCCGCACCGCCCTCCACAGGTCGTCGACCGACCACTGGTCCATCGCGGCCATGGCCACGACCTGCTGCGCCAGCACGTCCAGGGCGTTGCGGGGATAGCGTGTCTGCTCGATGTCGCCGTCGTGCATGCGGCGCACCACCACCGCGCACTCGACCAGGTCGCCGCGGAACTTGGGGAACACCTTGCCGGTGCTTGGCGCCCCCACCTGGTGGCCCGCGCGGCCCACCCGCTGCAGGCCGCTGGCCACGGAGCCAGGCGATTCGACCTGGATCACGAGGTCGACGGCGCCCATGTCGATGCCCAACTCCAGCGAGGAGGTGGCCACCACACAGCGCAGGCGTCCCTCCTTGAGCGCCGACTCGATGTCAACACGCTGCTCGCGCGACACCGAGCCGTGGTGGGCACGGGCGATGTCGACAGCCGGTTCGCTGTCGTCGCCGTGGCGCTGTGCGGCAAGCTCGTTGAGCCGCGCGCACAGCCGTTCGGCAAGGCGACGGGAGTTCGCGAAGACGATCGTCGAGCGGTGCGCCTCGACCAGATCCAGGATCCGAGGGTGCACCGCCGGCCAGATGGAGCGGCGCAGCTCACCGCCGGTCGCAGCGGGACCGGACAGCGGCTCGGAGATCACCTCGCCGAGCCGGCTCATGTCCTCCACGGGCACGACGATCTCGACCTCGAGCCGCTTAGTTGCCCCTACGTCGACGACCCGCACGGCTCGCTGGCGCCAGACGCCGTCGGCCTCATCGACCACACCGCCGGCGAGGAAGCGGGCGACCTCGGCGATCGGGCGCTGCGTGGCCGACAGTCCCACACGCTGCAGCGGTCGGCCTTGGCGCCGCTCGGCCACCAGCGCCTCCAGCCGCTCCAGGGTGACCGCCAGGTGAGCGCCGCGCTTGCTGCCGGCCACGGCGTGGACCTCGTCGACAATAACGGTCTCCACGCCGGCCAGTGCCTGCCTCGCCCGCGACGTCAGCAGCAGGAACAGCGACTCTGGGGTGGTGATGAGGATGTCGGGCGGTGAGCTGACCAGGCGACGCCGCTGGTCGGCGGGGGTGTCCCCGGTGCGCATTCCCACCTCGACTGCCGCGACCTCGGCGCCAAGGCGGGCGGCGGCCTGCTGGATGCCGGTCAGCGGCGCTCGCAGGTTGCGGTCGATGTCGTAGGCCAACGCCTTCAGGGGTGAGACGTACACCACCCGCGTTCGTGTCGCACGGTCGGCAGGCGCGGGCGTAGTCAGCAGGCGGTCCAGTGCGGCGAGGAATGCCGCCAGTGTCTTGCCCGACCCCGTCGGCGCGCTGACCAGCACGCTGTCCCCGCCGGCGGCGGCGTCCCATGCCCCCACCTGCGCCGCAGTGGGCTCGGCGAAGGCGGAACAGAACCACTCCCGCGTGGGAGCGGAGAATCCATCCAGCGCCGCCGGGCCCCGCTGCGATACCGATTGAGCCATCCGGCTCCACTGTAGGTGTGCCCTGCGACTCGAGTACCGTGGGATACGCCGAGTCGTCGGCAGGACCGAGCTTCAGTGGTATGCGGGTGGTCCAACCGCGACGCTAGGCTGCTGCCGATCTGGCGGCACCTCTCGCCCATTGCTCGTCGATCGGAACAAGCAGCTGTGGTCTTCGACACCGTCAGCCTCACGATCCCGGCAACCGCTGGGCACCTGGCGATCCTGCGCACCACCGTTGGTGGCTTTGCCGCGCGTGACCAGTTCACACTCGACCAGGTCGACGATCTGCGCATGGCCGTGGAGGAAGCCGCCGTGCAGCTGCTGCGCCAGTCGCGGGGGCAACGGCTCAACATGGACATCGAGACGACCGACTTGGGGGTTGAGGTCCGCCTGCTGGCGCAAGTCGACGGCGACGACCCGATCATCGACGAGGGGTCATTCTCCTGGACGATCCTGCGTGCGCTGGCCGACGACATCCACGTCGAGTCCAAGGCGCAGCGGGCGACCATCACGCTGTCCAAGCACCGGCTGACGATTCCGGGAGGCTCTGCCGAGCGGGACAGCCGATGAGCACCGAGGACCGCCGCGCCACCACCAAACTGCTGTTCACCGAGCTGCGCTCCAGTGGCGACCCGCAGAAACGAGATCAGCTGGCCAAGCTGCATCTGCCGCTGGTGGAGTACCTGGCCAAGCGCTTCAAGGACCGCGGGGAACCGCTAGACGATCTGATCCAGGTTGGGTCGGTGGGGTTGCTCAAGGCCATCGATCGCTTCGATCTCGACCGCGGCGTGGAGTTCTCGACCTATGCCACGCCGACGATCGTAGGAGAGCTGAAGCGCTACTTCCGGGACAAGGGCTGGGCGGTGCGCGTGCCGCGGCGGCTGCAGGAGCTGTCGCTGCGGCTGAACAAACTGGTCGCCCAGCTGACCCAGGATCTCGGCCGTGCGCCGACGGTACCGGAGCTGGCCAAGGCCGCCGGGGTGTCCGAGGACGAGGTGCTCGAGGCGCTGGAGAGCGGGCAGGCCTACTCCACGACCTCCCTGGACGCCCCGTCGGGCGACGACGACGACGCCCCGATGCGCATGGACCGCATCGGCTCTGAGGACACCAGCCTGGACAATCTCGAGCACTTCGCGTCGCTCAAGCCGCTGATCGACCAGCTGCCCGAGCGCGAGCGGATGATCCTTCGCCTGCGGTTCTTCGACGACATGACCCAGTCCAAGATCGCCGAGCACGTCGGCATCAGCCAGATGCACGTGTCTCGCCTGCTCAGCCGGATCCTGGAGTACCTGCGCCAGGGCTTCGAGGGCGACGCGCAATATTAGTGGGCCACACATAATCAGTAGGCCACACGCAGCGGTAACGAGCACTACGAGATGGTTGTCGCCCACACGCAATCAGTAGGCCACACGAAGTGACCGACCAGCGCTACGGGGCGGTGCGGTGGTCGATCCACGCCACCCGGGTGATCA
This sequence comes from Euzebyaceae bacterium, assembly GCA_013812395.1. GTDB lineage: Bacteria > Actinomycetota > Nitriliruptoria > Euzebyales > Egibacteraceae > JACCTL01. The sequence goes on along the minus strand of JACCTL010000185.1, from coordinate 1,923 downwards.
CGGTGCCGTTCTCGCTGGCCTCGGCCGACCCGGCGACTTCGAAGCCCCACTGCCGGAGCGAGGGGACGAGTGGGGCCGCGGGCTCTGTGGTGCTGCCGTAGTTGCACAGGATGAGCCGGCCGTCGGGGGCGACCAGGTCGCGTAGGCAGCGCTGCACCAGGTCGTGACGCTGGTGCTCGGGCGCGACCTCCATCTCGCAGCGCACGAAGTCGTAGCGTTGGGGCGGCTGCCAACGGGTGACGTCGCCGACGTTGATCCGCGACGTCCAGTGGGGTAGCCGCTGCCGTGCCCGCTGCGCCAGACGCTCGGACAGCTCCAGGCCGTGGGGCTGAACGCGGTAACCGTCCTTGGCGGTCCACTCGACGACCGACTCCAGCAGCAGGCCGTTGGCGCAGCCAACGTCCAGGAAGCTGCCGTCGCGGTCAATGGCCGACACGATGACCCGGCGGGCGCGTTGCCAGCGGGCGGCGTCACCGTTGAAACCCGAGCCACCCCGGCTGTCGGGCGCGGCGAGGTAGGCATCCTCCAACAGCGCGACCGTCCGCGCGTTCCACTCGTCCTGTGTCGGTGTCGTCCGCATGCCGCCCCTGACGACGAGTCCCCGGAGGAGGCGCCGAGCCCTCGCCGGTCGGGTTGGGAAGGATCGGGTCCGTTGCGGGGCCAGCCTCACTCCACAGGACGCCGGGTCGCACCGAGCGCCTCGCTGACCTTCCGCAGCGACTGGTTCGTCTCGGACGCGGGTCCCTGCGCCACCGCCACCCCCTCAGCGCGCAGCAGGTCATGGGCCGACCACACATCAAGGCCGAGCGCTTCGCCGAACTGGCGCAGCGTCAAGCGTCCGCCGCAGTATGCCTCGATGGCGTCGCGCTTGTGCAGCTCACGCAGCGCGAAGTCGACCAGCTGGCGAATTGCGGTCGAGCGGTCCTCGTAACGCTGAGCGGCGAAGGCATCGACCCGACGCAACAACTCCTGGTCAATGGTGGCGTTCACGCGCACGGCCTGGCTCATGACAACTCCTCCAGTGAGTAGGACAGGAGGTCGGAGGTGATCCGGCCAGCCGCGCAAAGCGCTTCCAGCGCCCCGCGTGCACCCCGAAGATCCAGCAAGCCGAGTTGGGCATACAGCACCACCATGTCGGCGGTCCGCAGCCAGGTGACCCCCGTGTTGACAGCACGCCTTCCAAGGGTGGCATCGTCGCTCAACAACGTGCCGGTGCGGTACGCAGCCGCCAACACCTGGCCATCCGCTGGGTCCTGCTTGAGTCCGGTAACGAGAGGAAGGGAACCGATGGCTGCTCGGATGGCGATCGCGTCGGCATGGCCGGCGGCGACAGCATGGTCGACGGTCTCCTCATGCACAATCTTCGGCACGGTGACCGTGAATGGCGCATCGGCCAGCAGCCTCAAGAGACCCGCCCATGCCAGTGAGATCACCGTTGAGGAGTCGATGGTCACAGCCATGGAGTCGCGGATTCTCGCACACTCCGTATGCGATCTGTGGCTATAGCCAGCAGGCGCTTCATCCACGTGTCCGGCGTGCCGATGTTGCCGTCGTGCGTCGGTGGCTACCCGTCTTGCTCGCGTGCGCCCTGTCAGCGGCAGGGTGCTCCCAACTCGTGCAGGTGGAGGCGGTTCCGCTGCGGGCCAAGCCGGCGTCGGTCGCAGAGCAGACCCTGGTGTACGCCTCGGACGGGTCGGTCATCGCGACGCTGCGCGTGCAGAACCGGGTCATCATCGGTCGCGACGACGTTCCACAGGTGCTCATCGACGCGGTGCTAGGGGCGGAGGACCGCCGCTTCTACCGCCACGACGGCATCGACCTGCGAGCCATCGCGCGCGCCGCGATCGCCAACCAACGAGCCGGCACCGTGGTCCAGGGCGGCTCGACGATCACCCAGCAGCTGGTCAAGAACCGCTACTTCCC